>CAUZTK010000020.1:0-25551 GCA_963582395.1 Planctomycetota bacterium
GTGATCTGCGAGGGGTTGGAAGTCAGGCTGTGCCCCTCTCCCGAGGGCGACAAAGAAGCATTTATCCTCTGCCGCAGCCGCGATCATCGTGAAAAATAAAAGGCCCTGCACGAGCGATTCGAGAAGCGAATCGAAGAGCGGCTGACGAAGATGGCGGCACGCTGTCGCAAGCAAAAACGCGATTCGCTCAAAGTCGCTCGCAAAGTGGTCCGGTTGCTGGGACAGAACTCACGCGCGGCCGGGTTGTTCGACATCGATATCCGCAAACGCGACGACGGAGGCAGCGAACTTGTCTGGCAAAAGATTGAAGCTTGGTGAGATTGGACGCAGCTGAGCGAGGATTGTTGTCTGTTGCGCAGCAACGTGACCGACTGGAGCGATGAGGAACGCTGGAAAGCGTACATGAAACTGACCGAAGCGGAAGCAGCGTTCTGAATTCACAAAAGCGATCTGAGCATCCGCCCCGTCTGGCACCAGAAAGAAGATCGGGTGTTGGCCCACATTCTGGTCTGCTTCCTGGCGCATGTGTTATGGAAGACGCTGGCCGCACTGTGCCAAC
Source organism: Planctomycetota bacterium (assembly GCA_963582395.1). Lineage (GTDB taxonomy): Bacteria > Planctomycetota > Planctomycetia > Planctomycetales > Planctomycetaceae > CAUZTK01. Next base: position 560 of record CAUZTK010000020.1, read on the forward strand.
GAGCCGGCTTGGGCGAGTAGCCCCGTCGTGTCTTGGAAGCTGCGTCGTAGACGTCGTGCTTTCCACGCAAAAGGGAGTTGAAATTCACAAACGCTGTGTGGCCAAACCGAGCGAACACCAACAAATCCTGCTACATCAACTGGGCCTCAACCTGCCGTCGCGATTAAAGACACATGAAATGTAGTGAGAACTTTCCAGGCCCGACCCTTGCGATGCAAGCACTTACGTCAACAACTGTCGAAGTTGGGCTAAGGTCGTAGCGTCAGCTGGCTGGACAATGAAGAACTGATCGATGTGCTGCGTGAACGGATTCTGGCAGACGCGGCAAAGGCTCTATATCGTCAGTGTGCCGCAAACGTGGAATTGCGTTTCGCCGATGTCAAGCACCACCGAAATCTTCGAGGGATGACTTGCCGTAGCTTATCTCGTGCGCGTGCTCAAGTTGCCCTGACCTGCGCATGCAGTGGCGAGAACTTGCGCAGAAAACTCCAGAATATCTTGGTAGACAGCATGGCAAAATGATTACAGCGGCCCGTTGATCAAAAATCCTCTGACAGCAGCCAGGAAGGCCTCCGGTTCGTCCAGGGCAATGGAGTGACCGCTGTTGGGAAAGATCTTTAAGTGTGCTCGTGGAATCTTTTCGGCGAGGATGCGGGCATGCTTCGGCGAACAGATCCAGTCGTGGGCTCCGGCCAGGACTAGCGTGGGACACGTGATGTTGTGCAGCCGGTCTGTGAAATCGAACGTCCGCCGCTCTCCGCGAAACCAACGGTTAATCTGCTCGACGTTCCAGATGCCCCGCTTCCAACCGATGTCGAACTTCTCGACATCGAAGTTCTTCGAATACACCTGTCCCATGGCCACGAAGTACTCGCGCAGTTGCTCTTGCGATTCGAAATTGCCCTCCCACAGACGCTGGCAAACGTGGACTTGAGCCGGCGTCCCGCGTTCCTGGACGATCCGCCGAGTGTCCTCCAAAATCCGATAACTCGGCGCGGTAGCGCACAGGATGAGGCTCGTCACTCGTTTCGGGTAGCGGATGGCATACTCTTGCGACACGAATCCGCCGTAGGATGTTCCGAAGACCGAGATCCGCTGCAAGCCCAGGTACTCGCGCAGGGCATCGACATCTTCGGCGTTGTTTTCGAGCGAGTACGATTTGGGATCACAGCGGGCGCTGCGTCCCGATCCACGATGGTCGAGGTAGATCAGTTGCGTGGTATCACGCAACGGCTCCATGCGCGGCTTCAGGTACGAGTGGTCGGCACCCGGACCACCATGCAGCAAGAACAATACAGGCCTCTCGACCATGCGGTCACCGTCCGGCACCAAACCCATGCCGTCAATGTCGAAGTAAATCTCAATGCCACGTACTTTGGCTTTCATCAAACAGGATCTCCGGTTTGGTTGGCCTTTTGTGTATCCAGATTTGCGATAAACCGCGCGTCGTGACTCGTGTACTCGACCGCTTCAAATACCAATGCATCAAAAACGCGAGTCGCAGTCAACAGGTCACGAAAGTCGCCGGAGCTGTTTGTGGGAGATTTTAACTTTTTCCAACATTGCGATCGCTTTCGGACTACAGAGTTTCGTCCCTACAGAAAATTCCATCTGGCCCGTTTCATGGTGATTACAAGTTATTTTCATCGCGTTTTATTTCTTGGTCTGCCCTTGTTGTCTGACCACGATCGTGACACCCGACACGATCATCCGCTGGCACCGACAATGGGATTACAGCGAGAACATGGTGATGAAGTCGGACAGAACACTGGGGAAACCGGTTGCCGCGAACGGCTTGGCGGGATACTGCTACCGCGATGAGGCATGGGAGTTGGCTAACAGAGTTGTGCCTGTTCCCAAAATTGCGGTGCGTCCGAGGTTGAGATTCACGTTGATTTTTCGTTGACTTTGTTGATCTCGATAGAGAGATCGGCCGAAATTCGGTGATGAAATTAGATTCAAACTGCTATGACGGGCTCGTTTGAAGGTCGTTTCAATATTTTTACTCTTCGGGTTAGATCTGAAAACGCGAAAACCAGTTTACCTGGCCCCAGACGGTTGGTTGGCATTCAACAGTTTTAAGTTTCGGCGGGCTGCGGCATCGTCGGGATTGAGCTTCAAAGTTCTCCGGTACCACTGGATGGCGTCAGCTGTTTTTCCGAGTTGCTCCAGCGCAAAGGCCATATTGTAGTGGATGTGGGCGTCGTTTGGCGTCAGGCGTTCGGCTCGGCGATAATGCTCAATCGCCTCGCTGTAGCGATCCAATTCGGCCAGCACGGCTCCGGCCATGTGGTGTGCGTGGGCGTCGTCGGGTTGCAACCGCGCGACCTCCCGAAAATGGACTCCCGCCTCGTCGAACCGGCCCTGTTCAACCATGGCCGCCCCCAGCAGGCGATGCGCTTCGACATAGTCGGGATTGTGCCGCAGGGCCCGTTGATAGTAGCCGATGGCCGTATCGACATCACCCGTCGTCTTCAGATGCGCGGCGGCCAGCACGAACGCTTCGGGATCTTCCGGAAGCCGGCGACGGGCGCGCAGGTTGACGGCTTGTAGCGCCAGCGGGCCGGCTTCATGGTGTTTGCCGGCCCAGTTGAACACCTTGGCCAAGTTGCGCAACGCAACGGCTTGCGCTTCCGCGTCGATTTTTTCCTCAATGCGAACTGCTACTTTTTCAATGGCATCTTCGTTCCAACTGGAATGCCGCCCGACAATGCCCTCGTCGATCAATCGCTCGATCAACGTCTCGGCCAACAATTGATTTGTCTCAATCGTGGGGTGAACATGATCCAGAAAGTACTCGCGGCCCGGTGAATTGTGACCGAAGCGGCGCAGGCACTCGTTCCTGAGCAATTCTTCGGCGTCAACAATTGGGACTGAAAGCTCTTCGGCCGTCTGGCGGACAATCTCCTGAATCTCCGGCAGGGCGCGCAGTGGACAAACGTCTTCGTCGAGGGCACGATCCAGCGCGGTCCTCGCTTCCGCCAGTCGCCGCATTTCCAGGAACAGTTGGCCCATTTGATAGTGAAGACCGGCAAAGCGGTCGTCGATTCTCGCGGCGTGCTGATACGCTGTCAGCGCCTCGTCCGACCTGCCCGCTGCCTGCAACGATCTACCGTGCTCGAAGAACTGCGACCACTGTGCGTGCTGTTCCTCGCTGAGGCCGTCTCTGTGCTGGCTCTTGAAGGGGGCAGAATCTTTCACGTTCGACGCCGGTACGACCAGCAATACATCGGCGCCGGCGCTGCGCGCAATCTCGATCATTCGAACCAGATTGAACTGAAAATGCTCCACGATCCGCTTTTGCATGCGGTCGTTGCGATGATAAGCTGACGGGCCGACCGTGTGATCAAGCAGGGCGTCCACTTCGCCCGGCAGCGACCACCCTTCGGGCGGTGCCCGCCGGCCGGGCCCCGATTCGGATGGTTTCACCAAATTCCGGACCAGCGAGTACGTTCGCGTGTGACTGAGCAGCGCAGAGACTCGGCCCAGCATCGGCGGCGACTCCCTGACGTCCCGGTAGGTGCGCTCTTCGAGAAACTCGTTGTGCCCGGAATAGATGACAAACAGGTCGGGTTGATACCTGGCGAGTTCTTCCGTTAGGACGACCACTCGGTAACTGGCGTAGCTCACGCCGCCCGCATTGATCACTTCCCAATTGCGCGACGCGTCGGCGACCGGCAGCAGTTCCCGCAGCCAGCCGGGGAAGGATGTTGTGTCGTCGTACGGGCGACCGTACGTTGTCGAGCCGCCCAGACAAAAGACGCGATATGTGCCCCGCGGCTTCCACTTCAGGAACTGTTGATCGTTGAAGTAGGCTCGCTTATTCTCTGCCGTGACGAGGGTCTCACGACCGTCGTCTCCGGCGCGCTCAACGAACAGCGGCACGCCCCGCTTGAATCCCACATACGGGTCTCGAGACGCTACCCCCGGCTGGATATCCAGTAGCAACAGCACTCCTTCGAGGACGACGAAGAGGGCGACAGCGGCCAGCACCGAGTAGAGCAACTTTTTCCAACGCGGCAGTCTTCGCCGGGGCGGGCCAGACGGCTTGGCCTCGTCGCGCAGCTTGCCCGCGGACGACTCGGTTCGCTTCTTGAGTTGCCTGCTCATGGCCGTGTGCCAGTTCACTGCTCGCCCAGGCAGATGACTCGTCCGCCCTGGGTGGTGAGGTACACACGTCCGCCGGCAACGCTCAAGCATTCGTGCACAAGCGGATCGTCGAGATGCAATTCGGCCAACAGTTTGCCGTCCCGGGCGGACAGCGCCCGCACACCGTGCGACTTGACGTCGTACCCGTTCAGCCGTCCCGCAACGAACAACGTCCCCTCGGCCAGAACGAGACTCTTGATGTTGGTCCCGAGCGGTAATTTTGTCGACCAGCCGGGCACCGCCCGCAGGGATGGCCCGTTGTCGTTACGCGGCTGCGCGAACAGTTGGGTGTCACCGGAGACTTTTCCGTCACCGCCGTTCACACTGCTCGGTCCACGAAAGCCGCAAATCCAGTTTTTGCTGAAAGTCAGCAACTGCCCCGAAGCTTGGCCGGTCGACCATTGTTGCAGGTTCTTCCGCAGCGCGATCGGCCGCTTGTACCAGGCATCGTTCAACAGACCGAGCCGGGCCGACCGCAGGAATTGGCTGGACGTGCTGCTGCGGTCTTTGCCGGTCCTGGCGTCAAACTGCCAATCGGCCATGTGCACTCCGTCGCCGGATGCGACTAGCAGATCCGGCAACGTCTGATAGCCCTCCGGATTGCTGTGCCAGACGATCTTTCCGCTCGCCGGTTCGGCCGCGTAGACATGCACGCCGCCGTCAGACCCGGCGTGACGACCCGCGGCGAAGTAAGCCAGGCCGTCGTGAACCAAAACGCCACCGACCACCGGCCAGCGCGATTCCAATTGACCGTAGGCGACGATCCGCCGGTCATCGGGCGCCGCGCGATACCGCCACACGAGTTCTCCGTCGCGGCTCCGCAGACAATAAACCCAGCCGTCGCGCGAGCCAAACAGACACAGGCCGCGATAAACGGTCGGTGGGCAGTCAATGCGGCCGCCGGCAACGAAAGTCCATTTCTGCTCGCCCGAATCGGCGTCCAGCGCAAAGAGTTCGTGCATGTCGCTGACCGCCGCAAAGACCATGCCGTCGGCGACGACGGGGCTGGTCACACGACCGCCGTCCTTCTGGTCCCATTCCTGTCTCATGCTGGCCGCATCGACATCGGTCAGGAGCCGCGACCACAGTCTTTCCAGCCGTGCCGGGCCGGGTGCCTCGGTGTTGGCACTGCGATGCGCGTCGGCCCGGTAGGTAGGCCACTGGCCTTTGGCGAGAGAGCCCTGCTCGAGCGAGGTTCCCATCGCCGGCCCGCTTTGGAGCCGTTCGGAAGAACGAAATTCCGTCGAGGTGATGACCGGCTCATCGCCGCTGAGTCCCAGGAAACCGCGCAGCAGTGGGTAACAGGCACAAGCGTGTGGAAACGTGTAGACCAACCCGTTGGCCGGCACGACGCCCGCGGTTCGGCACGAGTTTCTGGCCGCCGTGAATCGGGTGTGCTTTCCCTGCACGAGGTCGACGAAGTCCATCGAGCCGCACAAAAAATATCGCTCAGTCGCCACGTCGTACATGCAGCGGTGCTTGATGACGGCATGGGCCAGCCGCTTTTTCACTTTCCCCGTTTTGGGATCGAGGCCTTCCCACGCGTACGAGGTATTCTTATTCGGACCGGCCGATGTCGCATTGTGTACCCACAACAATCCGTGGATATAAACGACTTTCGTATAGCTGCCGCCGTGCCCGATCAAACCATAGTTGTAGCTCCACAGGTGCATTCCATTTTTTGCCGAAATCGCGTGACTTCCTGACCCGCCGAATACGAGAATGTCACCCTGATAGAGTACCAGCTCCAAGCTGTTCGGCTGGGTCGGCCACTGTTCGGTGCTGCTCTGCCACAGCTCGCGGCCGGAAGCGAGATCGAGACAAACGAAACCGTGCAACCGGCGGCCGTCCTTGGCGCGGAAACTAGTTTGCAGGAAGACGCGGCCGTCACCGGCAACGACGTTGGCCCCCGCGTCATGCCACCACTGCAACTTGCCTGTATCGGTATTGATGCAGCGGACATCAGACCGCGTGCGCGCCAGCAGCCGGCCGTCGAGGTAGAACACTTCGAGGGGCGAACCGGCCTCGCTGTATGTTTGAATGACTTTGCCCGTTCGAGCGTCTAATGCCACCAGCGGGCCGTTGTCCTCGACCACGTTGTAAACACGGTCGCCCACGTGGATCAAGACCGGCGAATCCTCGTTGCTGGTGGTTCGCTTCCAGAGCAACATGCCGTTGTAGGCATCGCGGGCGACGAGCGTCTTTTGCCGTTCATCACGCCCGCCGGCTGCCAGCAGGTCGTCGAAGACATAGACGAGCCGATCCTTCGATGCCACCACGCCCGGAACCGACGCCTTACGATGGCCCGTCGGCCAGTTCGGTCCCGCAACCCAGCGCACGCCGGAGGGAACAGCAACCTTATCGCGCGAAACGGCGTTGTGCGTCGGGTCGTAACGGCGATGAGTCCATTCATCCATAGCAGCCGGACGCGGCTTGCGAAACTGGTACCAGATGCTCGAACCAAGTTTTTTCCGATCGACCTGCGCGACTCCGGACTTCGCCAGTTGCTGTTTCAGATTTTTTTCGCCCACTGCCGACTCTCTCACAAACGCTTCACCGCCCGGCCGTAACACCCGCAGTAATTCATCGAGAGTATTGCCGCGAATCAGCGTCTCGGAAAGCTCCTCGGCCACAACCAGGTTGACTAGATTGTTGGCATACGGCAGACGATCCAGCGGATGGTGCTCAACCGACACCGCGCCGGCAAGACCTTGCGAGCGGATTGTCTTCCGCCCCTCTTCAACCGCCTGTCGATCATTGCTCAGGCCATGGACAAGAAACCTGCCGCCGTTCGACAACTGTGTCGTCAGACGAACGTCACGAAAACCGAGATGCACACAAAGCCCCGACCGATCACTGAGAGATCCGAGCATTTGGCCGATCGGGGTCTTCTCATCGGTTTCTGATCCGCGAGCAGGGAAACATACAAACAAAACGGCGAGGGAAAAAAACAGCATTCCCGCTAAATGAATCTGACATCCCCGAGAGTTTCGGACCTTGATCATTGTTTCGCACTCCAATCTTGAAGCCAGGCACGCCGACGACACCGGTGATTGTATGATACACGTCTGTTGTGGACATCTCAGCAACATCCTATCGCAAACCATTTTAGAATTCGATGGTAGGAAGAGCCCCGGATTATACAACAGGATTTCCTGATGTTTACTGGGGATGGACCGCTTGAGAATTTAGATTCCTGCGCTTCTCGGGCGCACCACGTCCACCTCGAGCAGCGCTTTGAGTTCCTCAAGGACGCGATAAGGTTTGTCGCCAAGGCCGGTTTTGCCGCACACGCCAACGAGGGTCCTTCAGAACTCGTAGTTCATTTCCCTGATGCAGTCCCAGGGCAAGAAACGCATTCTGTTGACCAACGATCAGCGACGTCTGTTGGCCGTCAAATTACTTCATCCTGGAGCGACAGCATCGCCGGGCGGGATTTGCACCCACTGGAAATCGCCGTCTTTCACGGTGCACAATATTTTCACCACACGCCGTTGATCAACAAGCAAAATCCGAACACACGTGGATCATGGACTGCAATCAGTCGCCAGGTGAAACAAGCAATCGCCGCGTTCAACGAGGCCCGGTACGCGTCGGCAAATGATCGTGCCGGATTGGGCGAAGTGCGCCAGCACAGGTTCGCGCCACGGCGTCTGGGGACAATACACGGCCGCAGCGGCCTGACCAGCGTGCACATCATCGCCGAGATCGACCAGCGGCTCCCACAGTCCGTAGTCGGGACTGTAGATATAGTAGTCATTGCCGCAGACTTCCATGATTCGGGTCGGTGGCAGATCTTCATCGACATCGATGGCAGGCAGGCTGCCAATGTGTTTCAGCACTCGGCGGACTCCTCGTTCAGCGATCGCCACGGATTGCACAGAAGCCGTTCCCGATCCGCCCAACTCGGTGCCGATTGCCGGGACACCCGCGCGATTTGCAGCAGCCAGCATGGTGCGGTCTTCGCCGCCCGGATAGGCAATGTATGCCAGCGGGGCAGAAAAAGCTCGAAGCATTTCCATCTGCCTGGCTGCGAGTTGGTCATCCTTGACCAGTGTGGTGAGCGAACTGGGAAGGTACATAAGGGAACTGCCGCCGGAATGCAGATCGATTGCGAAGTCCGCGATCGAAAGCAGTTCGCTCTCAATGTAGTGCGCGATTGCTGCCGTGGGCCGCCCGTCCGGATCACCGGGGAACGAGCGGTTGAGATTCAAATCGTCAATCGGTGAGGTACGTAACCCCGCGATCACTGCCGGATAATTTGCGGCCGGCAGCATGACGACGCGACCGCGTACCGTCTCCGGTTCGAGTTCACGACAAAGTTTCATCAGCGCGAGTTGGCCTTCGTATTCATCGCCGTGATTACCAGCCGTCAGCAGTACGGTTGGTCCCGTACCGTTTTTAATGACAATGATCGGAATGGCGATCCAGCCGTAGGCCGAACGATGAATTGAATGCGGCAGTCTCAGAAAACTCTGCTGCTTACCGTCACGCTCGAAACTGATTTCGGAAGTGATCCGGGGCTTGCGCGTCATGCCCAATTCTTCTCCTTCTTTGCTGGTTCTTTCGCCGATTCAGCGATTTCAAAAATTTCGTCGATTAATCTCGTCTGCAAGCTGCTCGTTGTAAGCGAATAATAAGGGCGTGCCGCCAGTGTGAATAAACACCACGTCCTGATCGCTCTGCAAAGTTCCATTGCGAATGTGATCGATCAGGCACGCCATACTCTTCCCGCTGTATGACGGATCCAGCAGGATGCCTTCTGTGCGGGCCAGCAATGTAATCGCTTCCAGACAACCAGGCGTCAACACACCATATCCCGATCCCACGTAGTCTTCCGTCACATGAATGGCGTCAGATTCAAGTCGTGTGCTAATTCCCAGTCGCTCGGCAGCATCGTTCGCAATCTGAGTCATCGCGGCCTGAGTGTCCCATGGCCAGACAATGGGAGTCACGTGCTGCACGGACATCGCGAGTGCAAGTGCGGCCGTCGCTAGCGAGATACCTGCACCAGTCGAACCGGCCGAACAGACGTACAGAGCATCCGGCGTGAAGTCCGCATCATTCGCCTGCTTGAACAACTCGATGACGCACGCCATATAACTGAGCGCAGCGAGGGGCTTGACGTACTTTGGATCCCGTTCGTAGACCTTTCGCCCCTCACCTCGAAGTCGCGCAGCCGCCTGCGCAATCTTCTCGTCTACTTCAGGACCTTCCGGCGCGTCGACGATCTCGATACTGGCCCCTACGAGGTGGTCAAGCAGCAGGTTTCCCTGCACAAAATCGGGACCCTTTGCCGGTGCTACGCGACCGAGGACAAGATGGCAGTCCAGGCCGGCCTTCGCGCAGGCGGCGGCGGTCTGCCGACAATTGTTGCTCTGGATTCCGGCACCCCAGACGATCGTATCCGCTCCCTTCTGAAGAGCATCAGCGATCAGAAGCTCGTTATGTCGCGTCTTGTTGCCGCCAAAGGCCAGGCCGGTACAGTCATCGCGCTTGATCCAGATCCGCGGGCCATCCAGTGCCCGGGAAAACCGCGGGAGGAATTCGAGTGGCGTCGGCAGGTGGGCCAGCGGAAACCGCGGCAGTCGATCGTGGAGTCTGCTCAGTTCGGCCATCGAGTATGTGTGTGTTCTGACCATCATCAACTCGGGATTGAATTGTCGGCCACGCAATGCTGCGTGATTGGCGTTGGAATCATTCTAGTGCAAACATGATCGTCGGCGTAGTGAACCACATTTGGGTTGTCGTTTTTGCCTATGAAGCTGCGTGAGCGCGCAGTGCATTAATTGCCCAGATAGACTGACGCTAACCTTTGGGAAGTGTTCGATCAATTGTTAACTATTTCACCATTGGTCGCCGCGAATCCGCTCTTCGAAGCCCAGTCTGCACAATCATCGACACAGTCTCTGAAACGAGATGTCCACGTCCGATGTCCCCCGCGAGATTCGCTCAAGAAGCTTGTTCCCTTTTGCCATATTGTTTCTTCTCCGTCAGTCGGTTGCCTCCTCGACGATCTGGATTTCCTCAGCCGTCAGGCCGTAGAGGTCGTAGACCAATTGGTCAATCCGCCGGTCGGTTGTTTCGATCTGGCGTTGGAAGATCGTTCTTTTGTGATTTGTCGTTATGGCTTTCAGTTTCTCCCTCAGCGATTCGGCCTGCTCGACAAGTTGCGCCAATTGGTTGTGAGCGGGATGTTCCGTCTTGGGTAAGCAGATCGGGAATCCTTCGAGATACTGACCGAAGAAACGCAAGTAGGCTTCGCCCGGTCCTTCCAATGCGGCACACGTTTGCTGGAAAAAAAAGAACGCCAAGCGTGAGTTCAGCACGCCGAGCAATGACAAGTTCGCTGTCGGCAGAAAGTACACCGTGTTTGCCCCGAAGTGTCCCCCTGTGTCCATTGCGAAACGACACCCTGTTGCAATATCGGGGAAGACGATCTTCGGGTTTTTGAGAAATTTCGCATACGCAAACTGAGGCTGTTGCAATTCGTACCAGTGCTGTTTGGTCGCCCGTTTTTCAAGACGTGATCGAAACGGTCTCAAGTGTTCGATGACCGTAGGGTACGGGTCCATGTCGATGCCGTGGTGGGTGTAAATCAGAAATTCGTCGCTCCGCTCTATCTCGAATCGACGAATTTTCCTTCCTTGCAAGAACGGGCGGATGATTTGCTCGGCTTCGGAATTGGTGGAGATGATCTCATTCCGTTGCTCCCGTCCGATGACAAAGGCGGCGGTCAACCCCGACACGATTCCGCGACAAATCTTTCCATCCATGAAATCCTTGAGCGTGGTGCCTTTGGTAGCTAGGGTGTCCATCAAATCGGCGAATTTTGGACGATTGAGACGCCAGCCGGATTCGCGGAGTTCTCCGATCCGGATCTTGTACGTGATTGCATCGCAGACATCGGATAGCGGGCGTGTCCGCGTTTCAACCTGCCTTAGTTCATCCTTCGTTGGTGGCGGTGAGTAGGTGACCCATCGTCGCCCGTTTTTCCGTGATCGCGACGTGATGAGAACAATCGTCCGTACTGTTGCTCCGCGGAACACCGGCAATCCGGCCAAGTCGACGATACGCTCGATGGTTGCTGTCGATTCGAGGTGCTTTCTTAATGGCTGGCCGTACTTCGATCGGATGAACTTGTTGGAAACGATCATCCCGAACAGACCATCGGAAGCCAGCAGCGCATGTTCCTGTTCAATGAAGTAAACATACAGGTCGGTTCGTTCGGCATGGCAGGTGAAATGCGTCCGCAGGTACTGTTTGATCTCTTTGAACATTTCCATGCGGACATAGGGCGGATTCCCGATCACCGCATCGAAGCCGCCCGATTTCATAATCTCCGCGAACTCCACCTGCCAATCGAAGGCGTTGATCCGCAGCATCTCGTCTTCATCAAACAGGCTCATTTGTTGGCCGTCGTAGAAGTCTGGGCCGATCAGCGAGTTGCCGCATTTGATGTTGCTCGCCAAATCGGGCAGCGCGCGTTCCCGGAATATCTTCAACTGCCGGTTGAGCGTTTCCTGATTCTCGCCTTCCAGCACTTTTAGCAGCAGCGACCGCTTGGTGACTTCGACCGCTTGCGGATCAATATCGACGCCGTAGATGTGGCTCAACAGAATCAGTTTTCGTTCTGCCGTCGTCAGCCGCCATTCGCCGCACGCCGCTTCGTAGATGCGCTGTTTGTGCTTTTTCGGATCATCCTCGACGTACCAGTCACGGTACCAGTCGAGCAGCTTCTGATAGGCCCCGATCAGGAAGGAGCCTGAGCCGCACGCCGGGTCGAGAACGGTCAATGGTTGTTTGGTCTTGGACGGTTTCCCAGTCTTGGTCTGGCCGCCGACTTGCTGCGGGGTTTTGCCTTCCAGCAGTTTGCCGAGGGTCTGTTCGACGATGTAATCGACAATGTAAGTCGGCGTGTAGTAGACGCCCCCCGCCTTTTTGACTTCCGGATTTTCTTCGATCTTGGCCTGATGGCCCTTGGTCAACCGAATGACCTTGCCCAGAAACTGCTCGTAGACCTGCCCCAGAATGTCGGCTGGGAAAACAGAGAATTCGTAGGGACAGTCGGGATAGTACAGATGGCTGATGATTTGTTTGAGCGGCCTGTCGTCGATCTTCAATGATAACGTGAAGTTGTCGGATTCTTTGGGCCGGCCCTTTTCTTTGTGGAAGTGGAACAGGCCGGAGTTGTAACGATCGTCGGCTTGCTCGAACAATTCGCACAGCCGGGCGTAGACGGTTGGGCCGTTCAACAATGCCTGCAATTGCGCGGACCGCTCCACACCCCGATCTTCACAGATGCGCAGGAAGATGATGCGGTCGATGGTCCGCTGAACGGCGAAGTTCAGTTCCCGTTGTGAGACCTGTGGGTTCCGCAGGGCTAGGTTGCGGGCCAGCAGCGTCCGCCAATTCTCGATTTCTTTGAGGAACTCGACGTCGACCTCGGCCGTCCCGCGTTTCTTTTTGTGCGTCTGGGCGTATTTGTCGAAGGAGCCTTTGAGAATCGCTTCACGCGAAAAGATGGAAGCGATTTCGTCCCAACGGTCTGTGTAGTCGGTGTACTTGAGATACAGTGTCCGTGCCTGGGACGCCTTGTCGGTCTTGTTCGGCTTCTGAGTCAGGCAGTCGTAGACCGCCAATTCTTCAAAGTCGGCCAGAATGGAAAAGGGTAACTTGGCCGTCCACGCATAGCGGCGAAGTTGGAAAGCCGGGCTGATGTCCCGCCCGATGTCCACGGAAGGTTTCTTCGTTTCGACGAAGAACTTTCGTTGGCCGCCAATGCGGAAGCAGTAATCCGGGGCCTTCGTCGTCCCACCAATCTTGATGGCGTCTTCGTGAATGACATCTTTGTACGCTTCGGCACACCCTTGCTCGTTGTCCACGTCCCAGCCGAGTGACTTGAAGAACGGATCGACGAATTCCCGCCGCAACTGCGTTTCGTTGTACCCGGTGGAGCGGTAACTCTCCCGGTGCATTTCGAAACGTTCGGCGAGTTGGATTATTTCAGCAGGTGTTGACACGGTGCTTTCCCACAGGATTCCCGCAAAGGTCCCGGCTGGCGGCCTCTTTTATTGTGATTTGCTCTGTGACATTAACTCTTCCACATGACCGGCCTTGGTTGCGAAGCAGCGGCTTTTTCTCGTACTCGGCTGGCGAGGATGGCAACGTATCCGGCCAGTAATATTCTTCGAGCTTCGCATCGCCACGGTCTGCTTCGAGCGTTTCGATTTCGGCCTTGTTGTCTGGCCATGCCGCCCGGTGCCAGTCGAGCCAGACCTTCCAGGCATCGTACATCATTTCAGAGATTCCGACATCGATAATGCCGGTTCTCTGCCAATGGTCGTAGCAGATCGTGGTCGGCCCATTTTCGGCAGAGCGTGCCCCAGAATTCATCGGAATTTGTGAGTCTGGCCAGGTGCTGATGTTTTTTCTTGCAGATCTGGATTGGTCGAGGCATCATAGGTCACAGAGTCTCAGTCACAGTGCCTCGGCCAGGACAGACCTTTCCCCTTGAACCGACTCGCTTGAGGTCAAGAACGTGATGAGTCAAAAACGAGGCCTCGTACAACACACTGAAGGATTCACCCTCATCGAGTTGATGGTGGTGATCGCGGTGACCTCGATCCTGATCTCCTTACTGCTGCCGGCCGTTCAACAGGCCCGCGAGGCTGCGCGCCGATCAAAGTGCAAGAATAACTTGAGGCAACTTGGGCTGGCGCTGCACAACTATCACGGCGTGTACGGCACGTTTCTGCCCGGTTACACCTGGCCTGAAGGGTCGGGCTGGTCATTTCACATCCTGCCATTTCTCGACAAGACGGATGTCTACAACACGATTAGGATCACCACGCCAAGTAACACCGCTTCGATCTGGATGACCTGAAACCAAGAGAAAGCCTGTGCAACGTTCATCGACATATTTCGCTGTCCGTCGGACATTGCCCCGCGTCACATTAACAACGATAGCATTCAGGGCCGCGTCCCTTGCAATTACACGGCGTGTGCTTCCGAAAAACGCACGACCGACGCTGCGAAAAGCGCCAAAGGCATTGGTCCTGAAGGATTGGACGGCATGTTTCATCGATTGAGCAGCGTTTGATTTCGCGATATTTACGACGGAACAAGCCATACGGTTGGGGTGGGAGAGGTTGTGATTCGCATGTCGATCACTGGTACATCGGCTCCGATGACCTTGGCCGAGTGGGGACGCCTGATTCGACCGACGCCTCGGAATTTCTGGGCTCGCTGGGGGTCGACATCAACCTGTTCCACGACAACAGCACTGCGGATCGTTTCGAGCTCTCCTTCAAAAGTCGTCACGCAGAGGGCTATCATTTGCTGCTGATGGATGGTGCGGTCCGATTCCATTCTGAGAAAATCGACGCCGACCTACGCCGAAGCTTGGGAACATGCAGCGGCCGCGAGGTGCTCGGGGGATTCTGAACACCGAGTTCACCGAGGGTCCAGACGAAGTTTCTGCGTCTGGAAGGCCGAAAGACCACAAGCGGCCGGGGAGTCTCGCAATCGACGCCCGGTGTCAATCGGTGCCTTGACTCAGCGGCCTCTGGCGGCTTCGCCGCACAGACAATGGTGTCTGGACCACCCGCATGAAACGTCGGTTTCGCAGCGGAACAATCTGATCAAACTGGAGTGAGTACTTTTGAAAGCCGATGCTTACTCCACAACAACTTGCGCCGACATTAGGAAAATTTATGTGACAATATATCCAGATATACTTTTCGGAAAGTTCCGTTTGCGCATCGGAGATTCCCAAAGATACGAATCCTGGAATGTCCAATTTGTCGGCGGCTCAAGTCAACCAGCAAAACATGACTTGGATGATCGATGAGTTCGTCCGGGCCAAAAGATCGTTTGAAAACGTCACGAAACCGTTGCGGCTGACTCCAACCGTCTGGAGAAACCAATGATTGAATCTACGACTTGCCTATGTTTGATGCTGGCGGATCCACAACTTCTGTCGGCTCAACCGACCAACGGTCTGACCATCAGCGTAGCTTACAAACAGGTCGACGAGGTGCCGTACGAACGGACCGTCGATCAGCCCACGTATCGCCGCAGGACGCAGCCGCAGGAGAAAATTTTTCGCCGTGCCGCCTACAGTGCTCGACAGCGTGTAGCGCGGATTGAGTTGCGGAAATGGCAGGGCATTTCGCTGCTGCGTCCGCACCACCCTCGGCGAATGGCTCCCATCGATTGGTATCCCTAGGCCGGATCACCCTGGCATTGGAACCGGGCCTACATTTGGGCCCGCTGATCGAAAGGCTGCCAAAAATCTGAGCTTGGGGCGACGGATGTTCTGTCGTGCTGCCACGGAAACGGATTACAAAGCCATGCGGTTCCGCGGCGACATCCGCCGGCACGGCTGATCGCAGATGGTGATGGCAGAGAAATCTGCCGGACGGCGCCCGTACTCAGAGTACGGCGCGAATTTTCTTGAGAAACTCCGCGTTGGTCGGGAACTTTCTCAACGTGCTGATGAGCTGCTCCATCGCTTCGGTGGTTCTCAATGAAATCAAGCTGCGACGCATCATCACAATGCTGTCGAGCGTCTCGGCATCGATAATCAACTCTTCCCGCCGCGTTCCGGAAAGCCCGATGTCGATGGCGGGCCAGACTCGGCGATCGGCCAGGTCTCGGTTGAGGACCATCTCCATGTTTCCGGTCCCCTTGAATTCCTGAAAGATCACTTCGTCCATACGGCTGCCGGTGTCGATCAACGCCGTGGCGACCACGGTTAGCGAGCCTCCTTCGTCGAAACGCCGCGCCGTTCCAAACATCTTTTTGGGAATGTCGAGCGCTTTGACGTCCAGACCGCCGGACATGGTTCGGCCGGTATTGCCGATCCACTTGTTGAACGCGCGGGCGGTGCGAGTAATGCTATCGAGCAGAATCAAGACGTCGCCGCCGGCCTCAGAAAGCCGTTTGCCGCGTGCGATAATCAACTGGCTGATTCGGATATGGCTTTCAACTTCGCGGTCCATCGACGAGGCGATCACTTCGCCCTGGACACGACGCTGCATCTCGGTCACTTCTTCGGGACGTTCGTCGATCAGCAGGACCATCAGATGCACTTCGGGATGATTGGCGCTGACCGAATCGGCAATGTCTTGCAGGAGTAATGTTTTTCCGGTCCTCGGAGGAGCAACAATCAATGCCCGCTGCCCTTTGCCGATCGGCGTCAGCAGGTCCATCACGCGCATGGTGATCGGCTCGGCCCCCCGTTCCAATCGAATGTGCTCGAAGGGGTTGACCGGCGTGAGGTCTTCGAAGAGTTTAATCTGCTGATACTCTTCCAGCGTGCGAGAGTCGATCGTTTCGATGCTTTTCAACCGGGGTCCTTGGCCCTTTGAGCCGGGACCGACCTCGCCGCGAATCAGGATGCCTTCCCGCAGCCCGTGCTTGTCGATCAGTGAACTGGAGACGAAGGCGTCGATGTCCTGGGCTGCGTAATTCTTCTTGGGGTCGCGCAGAAACCCGTAACCTTTGGGGTGCATTTCGAGCACGCCTTCAATGGTCCCGGTGATTTCTGCGCCGTTTTCTCCCATGGAGCGCGGCCGCCGAGACCGGTCACGTCCCCGGGACTGCTGCTGCCCGCCACGTCCTTCCGCGTTGTCGGGCCGTCGCCGTCGCCGTCGCCGTCGCCGTCGACCGGTGGACGTCGTTCCCCCGTCACCCCCCTCGTTTCGGGTCGGTTTGCCGTGGCCCCGGTCTGCGGCGACCTCGGCAGAAACTCTCAACTCCCGGTCACCAGACGTGTCGGTCGGCGTTTCCGCACGACCATCGTCAGGTTGATCAAGACGAGACGCCTCGATTTTACGATGGCCGGACTGGAAGTCATCCGCGAACGAATCGGCAACACCATTCGATTGTTTTTCGGATCGAACACAGGTGCTGGAACTCTTGGCAGCCATGAACACTTTCCATTTTTCGGTTGATAGGGAGTCTTGGAAACCAAGGAACTGATCACTTCAATCAGTCACTTTCCAATGAAATCATGCGCAAAACGTCTTCCCAGCGGTTCAGGGGCTAGAAATCAATCGACGCCGACAAACAACTCATGCCCGAGACCTGTGCTCCGCAAGTCACAGAATCCCGACAGTCGTGACGTGCTTGAAATTGCAAAGTCGTTTATCCGAGAGTGAAGTCGTCTTGGCGGTTCAGGTGCCGATCCATTTTTCGTCGGGTAGGTGGTATTTTGCGGCCCGAACCAACTCCTGCAGTACGTTCGTTGAATTCGTCAAAAGCAAACCCGGTTCCGGATTCTGCGACGGAAAAGCAAACGAATTTCGATTGCGATCTTGATCGGCCGAACCATGCAGTAGACAGACCGCGCGCAAAATCCAGCCGACTTTCCAACTACGCTCAAGCGCAGCAGCCACCGACAACCTCAGACAAATTCGGCAGGTCGGGAGAAACTCTGGGTCAAATGCTGGTAGAATTCCCGGCCGGTGAGCCGTGCTTGCTCGAGTGCCTCGAGAAGGTCGTTGCCCCCCGCGATATCAATTCCCCACGCGGGCATTGTTCAGATAGACTCGCTCGCCGCACCAACTTGGTTACAACCGGTTATGAGCGAGAGCGGTATCCAAAAGCGGGGTTACAGCCAGTCGTTGAGCCACCCTAATGTTCGCAACCTGAGTCGAATTCTCGCCCCGAAGTTGTCTGTTTTCTGGGGGAATAAGCGTTGCGAAGAAAGAAGCTCAAACTCCAAGACTGGTGCTATCATAACTTTCGTGGCGTTTTTGTCAATTCTACTCTCCAACATTTCGCCCGAAATCGGCACTTTCTCCCCTGTTTGTAGAAATCACCCATTGCCTCTGAGAATCTGGTTAATCCCGACAAATTGGAAAAATCCGAAGAACTACAACCGACCGAACTTTGGAGCAGACGCTGATCGATTCTCGATGCCGCTTCTTCCACACAGGCCGCCCGACGACTCTGCGGCGAAAATTCTCGATTGCTTGAATCGTCGAACGGTCCTCAACGTAGCGGCGCTGGCTGAACCTCATCGATGTTCATCACGTGCCGGGTCCGCGAGTAGCGAATCGGATTATTTTTGAACCGTCCTCGATTTTCTTCGTTGACGAACAGGAACAACCCGCCGTCGAAATAGGCGGCGTGACGAGTGCGTCCGGGAACCGCGTGATCTGCCTCCCAAAGCACAACCGGATCGCAGCCCAACAGCCGCGGCGCGTAGCGATCCGGCGCCGCTTTGAACTGTTCCCATTCCCCAGCCGTCGCCATGCGGTACTCGATTTTTTTGTGAACCGACGCAAAGGCCTGCTTACCTTTTCGCCACTGCCGCCAGTTCCATAAGGAGATTGGGCTGTAGCCGTCCAGCCCAAGTACAACTTTGGGTTGTGGGGGGGCATTGCGACCGGGAGAGGATGTCGTAGTACGCTTCGAGTCGGCGGTGGGGCGCGCGGCGATTTTGGGTCGGCGACCGGGCCGAGTGGGTTCCAAATCGCGGCGGGGAAGTGGTTTGCTCGGTAGGAAAGAGGATCTCTTCGAGTCGCCGAATTTCGCGCCGACGAGGGCCAATCGTGCTAAATAAAGTTCCTTCGACTGATAACCAGTCGTTTTCATCAACAGCCGTCCGTCCGGCGCGACGAGAACGTCGCTGGGCAGTGACTGAATCTTGAACCGCTCGACCAACGCTTCGTGCTTGTCAATGTCGATGTCGATTTTGACGGCAACGAACTTTGTGCCGAAATGTTTTAGCAGCACCGGATCCTTGAGCACCTCGCGCTCCATCCGCTGACAGGGACCGCACCACGAGGCATAAAAGTGAATCAACAGTGGTCTACCTAGCCGCTTCGCTTCGGCCTCGGCTTGGGAAAAGTCGGTCTGCCAGCGGTGTTTTACCCACTCGGAATTGGCCGGGACGGCACGGCTTAGGCCCAGCAACATTAACAGGCAAACAGCCGCCGGCACCAGGCCAATGCGTAGTAGAATCGTCGGCGTTGGATGTTTCAAAGTGATCGTCTCAGTGAAATCGAGAGTTGAGGGTTTTGGCCAGCCGAATCGGTTCAATACCTGCTCCGGAAACACCTACCGGTCAGCCAATTGACGTGCGCAGCGCAACGGTACCGTCTACCTGCTTGTATCGGCGTTGCGCGCAGGACCGGTTGTGAAACATCGAACAGTTTTTGCCCGACGTTTACAGACGAGATGTCGGAATGCGCGGTCATACCGGCAGTTTTCCGAGCCAAACCGGTAAAGTTTCGCGCACCGATGCAGGCAGTCCGTCACCAGTGCAGCGGCTGTTCGGATGCTCCCATGGTGGCGGGCCAATCGGGGTCGCTCGGCGGAACGGCGAAGTCCCCTGACGGACACTTGCTGAACGTGATGCCGGCCAGTTTCAGAAAGTTGCCGAGCAGTTGGTGACCTGATTGAGTCAGCACCGATTCCGGGTGAAATTGCACTCCGAACAATTTTCGGACGCGATGTTCGAGGGCCATGGGGATGCCGTCTTCACAACGGGCGGTCATTTTGAGTTCGTCCGGCAGCGACTGTTCGTCAACCATCAGCGAATGATAACGTGCCGCTCGTAGCGGGTTGATCAGACCCGAGAAGATCTGCTTGCCGTTGTGATGGATCAGCGAAGTCCGTCCGTGGACCGGCTGGGGGGCTCGAACAATGGCTGCGCCGAATGCCGCCGCAATTGCCTGATGCCCCAGACAAACCCCCAGCATCGGCACCGATCCGGCGAGCTCTCGAACCAGCTTCACCGACACACCCGCTTCACGTGGTGTGCACGGTCCCGGCGAAAGCACGATCGCCGCCGGTTTCATCTGCTGCACTTCATCGACCGTGATGCGATCGTTGCGCACCACCCGTGTCTGGCAACCCATTTCGCCGAAATACCGAGCTAGATTGTAGACAAAACTGTCGTAGTTGTCGATGAGCAGGATCATTGCGGTCGAGTTCTTATTCGCCTCTGAATGCCGTAAGGCGACTCTCACAGGGCTCGCAGCATACCTTCGGCCTTATGCAGCGTTTCTTCGTACTCGGCCGCAGGATCCGACTGCGCCACGATGCCGCCACCCACCGGACATTGAATCCACCCGTTGCGGCAGACGAATGTGCGGATCAGAATGTTGCTATCGAGCGTGCCATCGAAACCGGCATAAAACAAGCTGCCACAATAGGGTCCGCGGGCGGTCGGTTCTAGCTCGGCGATAATTTGCATCGCCCGCACTTTCGGCGCGCCGGTCACCGATCCGCCCGGGTAGACCGCTGCGAACAGGTCCCAGACGTCCCGGTCAGCGACCAGTTGACCGCGAACCTCCGAAACTAGGTGTTGCACCGTCTCATACGTTTCCACAGAGCAGAGCTGCGGCACCCGGATCGTCCCCGGCCGACAAACCCGCGACAGATCGTTCCGCAGCAGATCGACAATCATCACGTTCTCGGCTTGGTCTTTGCCGCTTTCACGGAGTTCATCACGGGTGAACAAGTCGGCCTCCGGCCCCATGCGTCGCTGGCGTGTCCCCTTAATCGGTCGCGTTTCGACCTCTCCGTCTCGCACACACACAAATCGTTCCGGTGAGGCACTGACAACGGCCCAATCGCCGTGCAGAAAGCAGCCTGCAAACGGAGCCGGGTTGAAGCACCGCAGCCGTTCATACAATTCGATCGGCGTTCGATGCTGCGGAATCAGCAGCCGTTGAGACAGGTTCGCTTGAAAGATGTCGCCGGCGTCGATGTATTCAATCGTCCGCTGGACGGCACGGAGATAGTCGTCGCGTGAGAAATCGCTCAGCAGCCCCTTCGGACCGGGCGCGGGAAACCGCGGCGCCGATGCGGCGGCATCGCGGAATTCGGGATTCGGAACCGGGCACGGTTTCTCTCGGGGCTCTGCATTCCGCGAGCCGGATGCTTTCTGCAAGGTTTCCTGCACCCACTGTAGACGTTTGGCAGCTCGATCAACTCGACGTGTCGCCTCAATCTCGGGCCAGCCGTGCGAGATGATCCACGACCGGTCGGCCGTGTGGTCCCAGCCAATCACCCAGTCATATAGGCCGACGCACATTGCCGGCAGTCGGAATTCGTCAAACGGCGGCGTGGGTAGTTGTTCCCAGGCATGCCCCAGTTCGTACGAGAGCAATCCCGCCACCCCGCCCTGAAACGGCGGAAGCCCCTCGACGCTCGCCGCCGCAAACCTCGAAAACCGCTGGCGAATCTGTGCGAACGGATCAGAACCGTGACGGGCCTGCTGAAGCTCGAAAAACTCAAAGGGGTCGGCGACCAGAAACGAGTACTGCCCGACGTGACCGCGCTTCAGTATGCTTTCCAGCAGCAGAACATTGGCTTGACCGGAGAATGCCCGCAGCGCCTCTCCCACATTAGGATACGCAGCGAGTTCCTGCACCAGAGGCGACGGCGCCCGCGTCGAACTGACACTCGGCACCCCCGCAGCAAGAACATCACGATCCTCCATACTCCGTCCTCTATCCTCCATCATCCCATCCTCAACTCTCATTCACGTCGCGCTTGATTTCGATGTTCGACAAAGCTCGTCTCGGGCACCGTCAAGAACCCCCACTGCAGGGCCTGATCCTGGCGGTATTGCTTTTGCAGCGTCAGCGCGGTCACCGCCTTGGAGAGTTCGTAGCCCAAATAAAAAGCGTGCGAGGTGTCGAGGGCGTCTGATTCTTTAATTAGCCGATCGAACAACTCATACGGGTCCCGACCGCGCCAGTAGCCGTCGCGGTTCATGACGTGAATGTCGCCACGCTCCACAAAGATGCGAAAGTTCGGATCGGTCAGTTGTTCGGCCAGACATTTCAGATCGTCGGCACCCATCACCCGTACCTTCGGATCGCGCAGCATGACCAACTGCGGATCGAGATGTTTGGGCAGCACTTTGTGATGGACGCTGTATCGGACCAATCTCCGGGCATAGTCGAACTCGCGAACCGCCGTTCGCGCCCAATGGATCACTTCGGTCGTCAGCACGCTGCGGATGCCCAACTCCTGGCAGATTCCCGCCAAAAGCAGATTGATGCCGGCGGAATCGACCTCGGTGAGTTCCGTCAGGTTGCCGATGCCCATCATCATTTCGACTTCGGGCCATTTGCAGCGGACCTCAAAATACCGCGCCAGTGAGGCGGCGAACCCGAAGCCAATCGGCTCCAGAATCGGATCGACGCGAAAGCGGACGCCTTTTTCCAACAGCACATCCACTGTGCGATTCAGAGATGAGAAGTCGCGGGGGTCGTCGGGAATGGCGACCAATTCCACATCCAAGTCAGACGCCCAGTCGAGGTTGTTCCCGTTGCAGCTCAAAACGAGTTCAGCGCCGGCAGCGATGGCCGTTTCCACCTCCCCTCGATCGAAGCTATCGATCGAAACGCGAAAGCTCTCTTGGCGCAGCAGAGCGGTCACCCGGCCAATGCGGCCCCAACTTTCTCCGGGAACGCAGCCCAGATCGATCACATCGGCACCGCTCGACCGGTACGACTCAGCCTGTTCGACGATTTCGCCGTCGGTCATGCGGGGAGCGTGATTAATTTCGGCCAGAATTTCGATGTCGTACCAGCTCAGGTCGGGAGACGGATGACCGTGATGATCGAAGTGTTCGGGCAGGTCGAACAGGTCTTTCGGTCCCCGCTCGAATGGCGTGTTGAAACGCCTACTAAGCGGCCCCAAATCCCCCTGACACCAGCCGGGAAGAATCACACGATTGAATCCGTCGACCTTTTGCAGCTTTCGACCGACCCAGCCGGCGTACATCAGTGCCGCTACGCTGATGCCCAGCACTTCGATCTGATAGTCGAAGCCGGCTTGTTTGCTCAGCGTTTCGACGACGCGACGAAGCGAAAACTCCGCCAGCCGTCCGGTGACGAACAGGATGCGCTCTTTCGACATCGCTTTAGTGGATCCACTTTTTCGGAAAGCCGTCCAGGGCCGATTCCTCCCCCGGCAGCCAGGTGACGACTTCATCAATTTTGCGGGCCAGTTCGGTATCGTGCATGGTGACGGCCCGGACACGGTGTGTCTGCAGCTTGACGGTCAGATGAGCATAACCGACCGACATATCGGGGTGATGCCACGCCGCCTCGGCCAGAAAACCGACCGTATTGGCCAGCATCATCGTGTGCGCGAAACCGGGCGTTTGGTACTGCCGCCGCAGCCAGCCGTCGCGGACCTCCCAGCCCGACAAGCTTTCTAGTTCTTGGGCGAGTTGTTCCTCGGTCAAGACAACATCGTCAGCCATCTGAGGGTCCTCCGCAGGGAATTCTTCGAACACGAACAGACCAAATCGCGCAAAATTGACACGAACGAGTCTATCGTGCCGTTTTCGGATGAGAATCGCAACGGCGTTCTGTTGGAACAGGAGCCGGTCAACGGATCGCGCCGCCGTTGACGTTGATGACCTGACCGGTGATAAACGCCGCGTCTCGACTTGCCAGAAACCGAGCCAATGCGGCGACGTCTTGCGGTGTTCCCCAACGGGCCAACGGTGTTTCGTCCCGGACGCGCTGCTGCCAGCGCTCGCCGGCCGTTTCTGCCCAGGCCGTGCGAATCCAGCCGGGGGCGAGACAGTTCACTCGAACGTGCGGCGCGAGACTGACGGCCAGTGAGCGGGTGAAGCCCATCACGGCGGCCTTGGCCACGGAAAAGAGTTCGCCGCTGTCGCCCTCCATCCCGCGATCGGCCTGGTCCCAGCCAATGTTCAGAATGCATCCGCCGCCAGCTTCGTGCATCCGCTGACCAATCATCCGCGAGAGCCGCACCGTGCCGGCCACATCGATCTGCAGCAGCCGCTGTAACTTGTCGGCGTAGTCGAGCTGGGCCTCGTCCCCGGTCAACAGATCGACACCGGCGTTATTGACCCAGGTGTCCAGCCCGTCGTAGCAGTCCCAGGCCCGTTCCACCAGCCGTTCTGATTCGCCTAGATCTCCAATGTCGGCCGTGAGAATTTCCGCGCGTCGTCCCAAGGCACGAATCTCGTCGGCCAGACCCCGAGCCGCTTCGACCGATCGGCGGCAGTGGACGATGACGTCGGCACCAGCACGGGCGAATTCCCGGGCAATCGCCCGGCCGATTCCACTTGAGGAACCGGTGACCATCGCTCGCAAACCACCAAGATGGCCGAAATTCGAGTCAGTCACAACAACACCCTTTCGAGTTCAGTTTACCCAACATCGACCGGCGGAATAGGAGTTTTCGCACAATTTGGCCCCGTGGCTCGGTTTGCGAGGAATTCAGGGCCCCTATTTTTATTGAATCTTTCAGATTATCATGAAAGTTGTTGACGATTCGTGCGTGCAGCGGTAATAATGAGACGCAGACGACCTTGCCGAACGTATGTCGCATCGGTTATGTTGCAGCTGCGATTCGTCTAACCAAGACGTCGAAACATATCTCAGCAAGCCTATCTGCTTCGAAGCGTGCCTGACAGAGATTCGCCTCTTTGGCTTTGTCGTCTGTCTGGTTTCAATTCACGGTCGAGCCGTCATCGAATGCGATGAGATGTTTTTGATGTGCAGCGGCACATCCAGCGACCGGATATGTAGTGAGCGTTCAATCGGCAGTGCGCGACGCCTGTCGATCTTGGCCGCAGGCTCAATATCTTGGTAAAGGATTTTGGAAATTGTCAGACGCAGACACAGGGTCCGATTGTGTTGACGGGGCCGGTCAGCGACGATCTGATCACAACGGAGACGAAAAAGAAAAAACCATGATTAGTCAAGTTGCCGAACCAGAAACCGCAAAACGCGTCGCCGTGTTTCCCGAGCTTTCCAACGAGTTAGAACGAGAACTGGTGCAGGTCTTCAAGCTGCTTTCCGACGAAACCCGATTGCGGATTCTCC
>CAUZTK010000021.1:0-25235 GCA_963582395.1 Planctomycetota bacterium
AAGTCTGGCCGGCCAGCTTTATCTTCAACTGCAGTTTGGGGACGTTGGTACCCGGCGGCAGATCGGTAAAGACGACCCACATCGAACCGGTTGTTCCGGAAGCCATCTTCAGCTTGGTGGGCGTTTTTAAGTTTCGGATGTAGAAGTTCTGGTTGTCGACGCGAAACGACCGGTTCTGAATGCTGGACGGCACGGCTCCGAGTTGGTGCGCCTTTCCGTCGGCAACGAGCTGCAGATCTTCTTTTTTGATCATCACCGCCTGCGGGGTCAGATTCACAAAAATCAACCGCGCTGCAAAAAAGCGGACATGCTTGTTCGAGCCGGCATACACGCTGCCAAAATAGGGCGTCTCCAACAACGTATGAATCTTCTGGTCCTTCTGGGTCGCGGGAACCTGTCCCTGCTTCTGTTTGAGCCGCGACAGCTCGGCTTCTACCTGCTCCAGTCGTTTCAGCAGCTCTTGAAGAAACTTTTGGTCGACCGCATCGGCCCGCTTCGCCGGCGGATCCTGGGCGACGGCATTCGACGACAGCCCCGCCCAAACGGCGACAAGCATCGTCAGACAGATGACAGCCGGTTTTCGCTTACCGCTTGTGTCCATGTCGGTCGACTCCGCAAGGGCATCACGCTTCGCCTCTCCAAATCATCGCCCTACCACCAGTATCCCCGGTGCATTTTCCATTCACCATCAACGATCTTCAAGCCGGAAAACACATGCTTTTTCTTGCATCCTTCTTAGAAATCGACACGTACCGTCCAAAAACCAGACTTGCCTTTGCGCGCCTTGGATATCTTGCAGTTCTTGAGACCGATCTTCTTGTATCGCGCAAAAGTCCTCAAACTTGAGTTGAACAGAACCCAGCTTTGCAGGCCCATACCATAATTTTCTTGCGGCTTTATAATTGTCTGCTTCGACCAATTTAATGAAGTTCCTGACCGCATCGTCCGGCAGGTTGCCCTTCGTATCCTTTGGCGGATTAAGGCCACAACCGGAAACCCCCAGATTGGCCATACCAAACAGCGCCAGCAGGAAACACCTAGAACCGATCGGCTGGGTTCTTCGGCTTGTCTCCACCGCAGAGACATTGCCATGTTTCATAGCAAGGTAGGGCCGGGTTTCTGTTTGGACCGGACACAAGGGTGACAAGACCGGACGAGCCGGAACCAAACAGGAGGATCCACCGCAGAGGGTTTACTGTTTTTCTGACCCTCTTGCGATGGGTTTCATTGAAAAGGTACTACACGTATCCTGACGACTCCCGCAGGGCGTGACAAGAGCAGCGGCGCCACGCCTTTTTGCAGGCTGGTGACCGATTTTGTGAAGATGGTGAGCCTCGGACCCGACCGGGAATCGTTTCACGATCTGTCCTCATCCGGTGCGTCGGGATTGGCGACGAACCGATAGCCGGTTCCGCGGACCGAAAGAATATGCCTCGGCTGGGCGGGGTTGGTTTCGATGAGCCGTCGCAGTCGCATCACGAAATTGTCAATCGTCCGGGTGGTTACGTCGGCGTCTTCCGGCCAAACGTCTTGCAGGATTTCGTGACGCGAAAGTACATGCCCTTCATTCTCGCTGAAGTGCCGCAATAACTGCATTTCGAGGGTGGTCGGCGAGTAAGTTCGGCCCGCAACAGTCACCGTGTGCTTGCTAAAATCGACTCGCACGTCACCGAAATCGAACGTTTCAGGTCGCTTCTCGGGTTTCGAGGGATCGACATGATGATTGGCCGGGTGGCGCTCCAGCAGGTTGCGCACCCGGCTTAACAGTTCGGGCAAAGCGAACGGTTTGGTCATATACTGGTCGCTGCCGCAATCGAAGGCCTGCGCTTTGTCCTGGCTGAGCGTGCGGGCGCTGAGCACCAGAATGGGGACCTGGCGGTTGACTTCCCGAATAGCCTCGCAGATTTCGTAGCCGCTCATGCCGGGCAGCATCAGGTCGAGCACGATGAGATCGAAGGGGGTCTCGGCCTGTGTAAAGCGCTGTAGCGCCGTCCGTCCGTCTTCGGCAATGACCGCCTCGTAGCCTTCCTGCTCGAAATTAAACTTCAGCCCTGTCGAAAGCGCGGCTTCATCTTCGACAATGAGGATCTTCATGCGGCTGCTCTCCCCGGGAGATCGACCTCAAAAACAGTGCCGGGCCCCCCCTCCCTGTCATGGACTATGACGTGACCTTTCAGGATTTGCGCGAGAGTGCGAACAATATACAGGCCCAGTCCGGTTCCTTTTTGCGTGCGTTCTAGCTCACTGCCGCCGCGGTAGAACATACGAAAGATCTTCTTGCGGATTTCCGGCTCGACCCCTTCTCCGTTGTCGGTAATGCGGGTGACGACCCGGCCGCGAGAGTTGACCTGAACTCGCACGTCGACCGCCGGTTGTTCGGCGGCGTACTTGACGGCGTTGTCGAGAAGATTACGAAAGATCATTTCCAAAACGAGCCTGCGGGCATGAACGGTTGCCGGCTCGATGTCGAACGTGAAAACTTCGTCGATTGTACACTTATGATGGGCGCAAGCAGACTCGGCACATCGTCGCAGCAGCGGCCCCAGTAAAATCTCTTCCGGATCCGATTCCTGACCGATGGCGTCCAGCCGGGCGACCTCCAGCAAATGGCTGATCAATTGATCCAGTCGATGCAGCTCGGTTTCCATGACGTGGTAAAACTTGCTTTGCTGTTGCTTGTCTAACTCTCGCATTTGCAGAGTTTCGAGATACAGCTTGAGGGATGCAATGGGCGATTTGAGCTCATGAGTCACACTGTCGACGAAGTTCGCCTGCCGCTGATTAAGGCGGACTTCTTTAATGATCAGGACCAAATAGAAGACCAAGCCCACCAAAATCAGCGAAAACGCTATGGTTCCAATGG
Source organism: Planctomycetota bacterium (assembly GCA_963582395.1). Taxonomy (GTDB): domain Bacteria; phylum Planctomycetota; class Planctomycetia; order Planctomycetales; family Planctomycetaceae; genus CAUZTK01. The sequence continues at coordinate 2,864 of CAUZTK010000021.1, forward strand.
TCAGATAGGCCCACTGCCGTTCGCTGGCCAGAAAGACAATCCAGATGACCATCAGCACAACGTTCAGTGACATTAACACGACGTTTAACGTCACCGGCAGCCGAAGTCGTCGGCGTTTATGGAAATAAGGCACGGTGCTGGCGCTCCGTCGTTTTCTGGCGTATCAAGAACATGAAAGGGGCATAATTTCTGATGAGATCCGATGATGAAGTGGAGCGGAATCTCAGTTAATCGCGTATCGTACCATTAAGGGTTCGCGAAAAAATAAGTTGATCAATTTCGCGACATCAGAAAGTCAAAATCCGAAACTCGAAACAAATCTAAAATCCGAATCTGAAATGTGTAAACGTCCAGTGATTTTGAAGTTTCAAACATTCGTGCTTTGAATTTGTTTCAGATTTCGGGGCAGAAATCCATCAAGTTATTTTTTCGCGGATTCTTAGTCAACAGTTTACGCAACTTCGGCGTGACAAGACCAGTAAAATCTTCCAGGGGTCTGGCCCTGTCTAGAAAAGATGGCTGCGGATTGATGCAGATTGGTAGTGCTGAATAGGTTGCTCTGACAATGGGCCAGACCCCCTCAGGCCTCTCGATCTACGTGGCCGAATCCTTATAATGGATTGTTCCACAAAGGATCTCGACCGTTTCACACGGTCCGGCTGGTGAATCGGAGTCAGACAGACCGACGAGTGACGGATGCCGATTGAACGTAGGTTTGTAGACTGGCAACTGCCCGCGTTAGAGACCGCGGCCGACGTGCTCACGGACCGTCCCCTCGTCGCCGCTTCGCTCGATTTGGCCAACGTCGTCGTGGCTCTGCCGGGCAGCCGGGCAGGCCGGCGACTCTTGGAGATTTTGGTCAGCCGGGCCGAAGAACGATCGCTGGCGCTGATCCCGCCGCAGATGATCACCACCGGACAACTACCAGAACTCTTGTATGAGGCCCAAAAACCGTTTGCAGACGATTTGACGCAGCAGTTGGCGTGGATTGAAGCGCTTCAAGCGACCGATCGCACACAGCTAAGTCACGTCGTTGCCGAGCTGCCCAACGAAGACGATTTATTCGGCTGGTTGTCGCTGGGTGAGATGCTTTCGCGTCTGCACCGGGAATTGGCTGCCGACGGGCTCAACTTTTCCAACGTCCTCGAACGGGGGGCGAGTTTACCCGGCTTCGACGAGACTCGTCGCTGGCAAATGCTGGCGGAGATTCAAGCCGCCTATCTGCGGGTCCTCGACGGCCTGGAACTGTGGGATTTGCAGACCGCCCGGCTGTTTGCCATCGAACACGAGGAATGTCAGACCGACCGGGAAATTCTGCTCGTGGGGGCGGTTGACCTGAACCGCGTGCAGCGGGCGATGCTCGATCAGGTTTCCGGGCACGTCACCGCTTTGGTTTTTTCGCCCGCGGAACTGGCTGACCGCTTTGACGAACATGGCTGTCTGCGTCCTAAAAGTTGGCAGGACGCGCGGATCGATCTGGCACGGGACCAGATCGAAGTCGTCGACGCGCCGGGCGATCAATCCGACGCCGTCGTTCGGGCCGTTGCCGCGCTGGACGGGGCCTATTCGCCCGATGAGATCACCGTCGGCGTCCCGGACGAACGGTTGGTGCCTTACATCCGTCAGAGACTGGACGAATGCGGCGTGCCGCAGCGGTACGGCGTCGGTGTGCCGCTTTCCAGGCTGGACCCGTTTCCGCTGTTGAGCATCGTGGCCGACTATTTGAACGACCGCCGCCCGGCCGGCTTTGCGGCCCTCGTCCGCCACCCGGCGATTGCCGATTGGCTCGCTGACGCAGGAATTGAGGGCGACTGGCTGACCGAGCTGGATCATTACTACGGCACACATTTGCCGATGCGGCTGAGCGGTCCGGGGCTTAGAGCGGTGCAGCACGATGACAAGCTATTACAGCGGGTCTACGAGAAGATCGACGGCCCCAACGGTCTGTTGAGAGAACTGAGCGATTGCCGCAAGCCGCTCGGCGAGTGGGGCGAATCGATCAATCGTCTGCTGGTCAGCATCTACGGCCGCGCGAAACTTGACCGGAACCGCGAGCAAGACCGGACGTTGCTGGCCGTCTGTGACAAGATTCAAAGTGTGCTGCAGAAACATCTGGGAATGCGGCCGCAGCTCATGCCCAGCGTCAGCGGCGTCGAAGCGCTGCGGCTGACGCTGCGGGCTCTGGAGGGAGAGAGGATTCCTCCGCGTCCGGATCATGCGGCCGTCGAGCTGTTGGGCTGGCTCGAGCTGCCGCTCGACGACGCCCCGGTGTTGGTTGTGAGTGGGTTCAACGAAGGATTGGTGCCCGCCTCGAAAAACAGCGACCTGTTTCTGCCGAATGAGCTACGGCGTCAATTGGGGCTGGAAGACAACGACCGCATCTATGCCCGCGACGCCTATGCGCTGAGCGTGCTGTCGGCATCGCGCAAGTCGTTGAAGATCATCGCTGGCCGCCGCAGCGTCGATAACGACCCGCTTTCGCCCAGCCGGTTACTGTTCGCCTGCCCAGAAAAGGAGATGGCTCGCCGCACGATCGACTTCTTCTCGTCCGGGGCGTTGCGGAAACGTCGAGTTGTTCTGCCGGGAAGTTTGCGGGCCGGGCCGGGCGAATCGCGTTTTGCGCCGCCGCTTCCGCTTTCTTCGACGTCGGAAGTCACATCTATGCGGGTGACTGAGTTTCGTGACTACCTGGCTTGTCCGTACCGTTATTATCTGCGTCATCGGTTGAAGCTGGAATCGGTCGATGACTTTGCCGAAGAGTTAAGCGGCGGAGACTTCGGATCGTTGCTGCACGATGTGCTCCGTGAGTTCGGACAGAGCGACGTCTCCGAGTCCCAAATCGCCGGCGAAATCACCGATGTGCTAGACCGGGTGCTTGACCGGCAGGTCGAGCGGCAGTTCGGCAAGAACCCGCTGTCTGCGGTCCGTGTGCAGGTCGAACAAATTCGGTTGCGGCTGCGGGCATTCTCTGCATGGCAGGCGGAGTGGGTCGGTGCCGGTTGGAGAATCTTGCTGACCGAAACCGACGTCCCGGACGGGGCGGCCCCATTTGCCGTCGACGATCTGCCGATGTATCTGCGCGGCCGCATCGACCGCATCGACCGCAACGAAGCGACCGGCCAGTGGGTGATCTTAGACTACAAAACAGGAGAATCGGCCAAGACACCGGACAAAAGTCACCGCAGCCGGGGCGACTGGGTCGATCTGCAACTGCCGTTGTACCGGCACTTGGTCGAGCACATTGAGGAGATTGACATCGATGGTTCGTCGCTGCAACTGGGATACATTGTCATTCCGAAGGCCGCCAGCAAGATCGCACACCACTTTGCAGAATGGACGCACGAGGATTTGGCGCAGGCCGACGAGACGGCACGCGAAGTGATTCGCAACATCCGGACGGGCCGGTTTTGGCCGCCCGCCGAAACGCCGCCCGCCTTTTTCGAGGAGTTTGCCGCCATCTGCCAAGATGAACAGTTCGGTGCGGCGCCCGCCGCCGATCAAATGTCGGGGCGATCATGAGCCATCCAGAAACTCGTTTCCCGCACGTCGTTATCCGCGCCTCGGCCGGGACCGGCAAAACGTTTCAGTTGTCGAACCGGTTCATCGCCCTGGTGGCGGCCGGCGAACCGCCCGAACGGATTCTGGCGGCGACCTTCGCCCGCAAAGCAGCCGGAGAAATTCTCGACCGCGTGTTGAGCCGTCTGGCTGAAGCGGCCCTCGACCCGGACAAACTCGACGAGTTGAAACAGTTTATTGATGACGTCTCGCTCAGCCGCAAGCGTTGTCTCCAGTTGTTGGCCGCGCTCATCCGCCATCTGCACCGGCTGCGCATCGGAACGCTTGACAGCTTTTTCGCGCAGTTGGCCGGCAGTTTCAGCCTCGAACTCGGTTTGCCGCCCGGCTGGAGAATCATGGATGAACTCGACGACCGGAACATGCGAGATGAAGCCATTCAAGACGTCTTGCAGGGGGAATCGACGTCGGATTTGGTGACGATGATGCACCTGTTGAGCAAGGGGGAGATCACCCGTTCCGTCACGGCCGAAATCCGCGAGATCGTCGATCGTCTCTACGAGTTATTTTGTGTGACCGACACAGGTGCCTGGCAGTCGCTGCCGCGGCTCAAACAGCTTTCCGATGACGAGCTGACCGCGGCCTTCGACAAATTAGCGACGTTGGAGTTTTCCGATAAACGATTTATCAAAGCGCACCTCGGCCACATGGAAAGCCTACGGAACCGAAATTGGCAGGAGTTTGTCAGCAAAGGAATCAGCGCCGGGATTGTGGCGGGTACAAACAGGTATTACAGAAAGCCGATCGAGCCGCAAGTCATCGAGACCTATCGGCCGCTGATTCATCAGGCCCGCGCCGTGTTGCTGGGGCAAATTGCCAACCAGACCGAAGCCACCCGTCAGTTGCTCGACAAGTTCGACGCCGCTTACGGGCGATTAAAGCTCCGCCAACGCGGTTTACGGTTCAACGACGTTACCCGCAGCCTGGTTCGAGGATTCTCGGCCGGGCTGATCGACGACGTGGCTCATCGGCTCGATGCGCAGATCACGCATCTGCTGCTCGATGAATTTCAGGATACGTCGCTGCTGCAATGGCAGGTCGTCCGGCCCTTTGCCGAGCGGGTGACCAAGCAGAACACCGGCCGCACATTCTTCTGTGTGGGTGACGTTAAGCAAGCGATTTATCACTGGCGGGGCGGTGTCTCCGAGATTTTCGATGCTGTCGAACAGCAGTTCGAACAGTTGACCAGCAAGTCGTTGACAAAAAGTTTCCGCTCCAGCCAGCCAGTCATCGATACGGTCAACACTGTTTTCGGAGGCCTCGACCAAAACCGGGCGCTCTGCGATTACCCGACGGTGGTCGAACTCTGGCGATACCGTTTTCAACCGCAGACCACCGTCCACACCGATCTGCCTGGCTACTGCTGTCTGAAAACCGCCCCGCGGGCCGCAGAGGGCGAAAACCAGCCCGACCGGACACTGGAGTTTGCAGCCGAGCAAATCAAGACGATAGCAGCCGATCAGCCGGGATGCTCGATCGGTGTGCTGGTGCGCAGGAACGCTACGGTGGCCCGATTGATCTACGAGCTACGTGCCCGGCAGAATCTCTTCGCCAGCGAAGAGGGGGGTAATCCGCTGACCGATTCGGCGGCCGTCCAGTTGATTCTCTCGCTGCTGAAAATCGCCGACCATCCCGGTGACACGGCGGCTCGGTTTCACGTCGCCGGGTCACCGCTCGGTGAAATCGTGGGTCTGGAGCGTCACGACGACTCGCGGGCGGCGAGGCGTCTTTCGCTGGAGATCCGCCAGCGCCTGCTTAGCAACGGGTACGGCGCCACCGTTTACGGGTGGGTGAAACTGCTCGCCCGGCACTGCAACCCGCGCGACTTGAGCCGGCTGATGCAGTTGGTCGAAACGGCCTATAGCTACGAAAACCAAGCCACGGTCCGCGCCGACGATTTCGTTCATCGGGTGCAAAGCTACAGAGTCGAGAACCCCACGGCTGCCGATGTGCGCGTCATGACGCTGCATCAGGCGAAAGGTCTTCAATTCGACGTCGTTGTGCTACCGGAACTCGACGTCGACCTCAAGGGGCAGCCGAGCAGCGTCGTCGTTGGCCGGGACCGGCCGGTCGATCCGGTTCGCCGTGTTTGCCGGTACGTTTCGGATGACCTTCGGCCGCTGCTGCCGGCCGAGTTCCGCAAGATGTTCGACGACTGGGCCGATCAGTCCCTCAACGAATCGCTGTGCATGCTGTACGTAACCATGACTCGCCCAGTACATGCGCTGCACATGATCATCGCACCATCGGCCAAGGACGAAAAGACCCTTCCGAAAAAGTTCTCTGGTTTGCTCAGGTCTGCGTTGACAGACGGCTCTGCGACGGCTCCGGAAACGGTCCTGTACGAGCACGGTGACCCGGCATCGCTGGCCGTCTTAAAGCCGCGGGCGGCATTCTCGGCCGATGATGCTGCCCAGACGGAAACCTTAGAAATTCGGCTTCGCAAAAGTCCAGCCAGAAGAGTTCGTGGGCACGACCGGCAGAGCCCTTCGTCGTTGGAAGGGGGCTCGATCGTCGACTTATCCCAGAGGTTAAGGTTGGGTCAGTCGGCTGCCATGGCGCGCGGTTCGCTGCTGCACGCCTGGTTTGAGCAGGTCGAATGGCTCGACGACACCCTTCCCGGTGACGATATCCTGCGGCGCGTGGCGGGACAGTTCGTCGGTGCGAATCTCGACATCGAGACCGAACTCACTCGCTTCCGCGAAATGCTCGATGAGCCGAGTCTTCACACCGCGTTGTCGCGCGCCGGTTACGACGATCCGGCAGCATTGGAATTCCCCGCTGACGTTTGCCGCGACATTCGGTCCGCGTCGCTGCAGCTTCAAGTTTGGCGCGAGCGGTCCTTTGCAGTTCGCGAACAGGACGCCGTAATGCAGGGAACAATCGACCGGCTGGTCTTGCTGAGCGACGGCGAAGAGCTGATCGCAGCCGACGTCATCGATTTCAAGACCGACAGGGTTGACGAAACTGTTGGAGGCATCGGGGCGAAAGTCGCTGAATATCGGCCGCAGCTCGAAGCCTACCGCCGCGCCGTCTCGCGATTGAGCGGGCTCGGCTCGGAGAGGATCTCGGCTCGGCTCTTGTTTGTGGGAGCGGGAATCGTGCAAAGCGTGAGGCCTAGCGAATCGTGAACGACCGCCTCTCCGAGGTCTCGTGTGGCCGGGTCGCGCAACGACAAGAATTTCACGCCATCCGCTTTCAAATCAGAAAAGGAACATCTTTTCTTGTTGTCCATCGAGGGACTGGTTTCTTGTGCCTGACGGCACCCGACCGCAAGCCGGTCGGGTCACCCGGGACTTCCGTCATTTCAGGCGAATCCCGGGAGAATTGGTGCGCGGTCAGTTTAATTACAGCAGTCCGGCTGTTTCAAACTGCCGGGCTATTTCGGCTATAATCAAAGTGTTATGGTTTCTCCACTTCTCGACCGCGAAGAATACATCGAGCAGGCTTACTTCTTTCGCATCTACCGCGAACGGCTGGAAGACAGTCTGCCGTCCCAGGAAATTCTGGCGAGCATTGTCGAAGAGGTGCTGGCGACGACGAAGCTGCCGATGGCCCTCGATTTCCTCAAAGGCGAAATCTTGCTGACCGGAAAGATCAGCGAGGGAATGGCTCGGCTCTCGCATTATTTCACGCCGTTTCAGACGTTTGTCATCTCGAAAGCCGAAGAGGACAAGTCTCGGTTTGATCAGAGAATTGCGTTGCTGGTGCTGGAGCGAGAGGCGGAATATATGGCCGGCACACCGACTCCGGCTGGCCTGTTTATCTATCAGTTCGAATGTATTTCCCGCAACCGGCTGGGCTATGATGCCGGCATGACCGAGGTTGCTGCCGACCCCCTCTACGATGAGAACTGGCGGAAATGGATTATGAAAGCTCGGCTGAGACTGGGGGTAACCGATTTTGCCGACATGATCTACTTCCGATCGGAGCATTATGTCGAAGAACAGCGTCGATCGACCCGCAATCCCAACATTCAACCGCCGTTTCCCATTCTGTTCGGCGCGCAGGAAGGGAGAATTGCCAAAGCAAATCGCGGTAAGGACCCGCTGTTTATGTTTGCCGCGCTGCAGAGGCAGCTTGGACACCCGGCAGTGCCGCGGGCGACGCCAAAATCCCAACGGCCCGTGATTCATCCGGCTCTGGAGGAACGACTGCAGCGGCTGGAGAAGCGGCTTCAACTGGTGGAAATGGAAACGAAGGGCCATCTCGACATCAGCCAGTTTTTAGCCCGGCCACCCGGCGGTGATGATCAACACGTACCGACATAACACAGGCCGCCATGACAGAAGTCATTCAGGGTCATCTGTACGACTACCCGACCTACTACGACCTTGTGTACGGTTCGGACTGGAAAGCGGAATTCGATTTTCTTCGGGCTTGTTTTGCGAAGCATGCCAGCCGCAGCGTTCGCCGGGTTTTCGAGCCGGCCTGTGGAACGGGACGGCTGATGATCAAGCTGGCCGAGCACGGTTATGAGCTCGCCGGAAATGATTTGAATACCCAAGCGGTCGCCTTCTGCAACGCGCGTCTCGAGCGGCGCGGTTTCTCACCGGGGGCCGTCGCCGGCGACATGGCCGACTTCCGTGTGCGGCGGAAGTTCGACGCTGCCTATAACATGATCAACAGCTTTCGACATCTGCCAAGTGAGCGCTCGGCGGATGGCCATCTGCGGTGCGTAGCCCGCGGGCTGGCCCGAGGGGGGCTGTACGTGTTGGGTCTGCATTTGACGCCGACACGTGGAAATCACGTCGACCGAGAGGAATGGTCGGCCCGGCGGGGCAATCTGACGGTCGTTTCGTCAATGTGGTCGGTCGGTCTCGACCCCAAAAAACGTGTCGAACAGGTCGGAATGACGTTCGACGTCTACACGCCGACCCGGCATTGGCGTATCGAGGACCAGATGGACTATCGCACTTACACCTCGGCCCAGATGCGACGATTGCTGGCCAAAGTTCCTGAACTCGAACTGGTCGAGACGTACGATTTCGTTTACGACATCAACGATCCGATCGTGGTCGGCCCCGAAACCGAAGACGTAGTCTTCGTGCTGCGGAAGAGCTGATCCATTCATGCCAAGGGCATTTTGCTCTGTCCGGTCCAAATCCGAAAATCACAGCGAAGAACACGTTTCGGCCAGACATTTCAAAATGGCCGTGCAACGATACGGCAGCGCCCACGGCTGTTTCGTCGACCAAAATTGGAAGGCCGAGCACAACGCGACTCGTTGTCACTCAGTCGGTGTGCCGCTCTGCGGGCTGGCTGCCGAAGCGGTCGGCTCACCGATGGGGATCTGGCGGGGTTTGGCCCGTTCGGTCTTCGGCAGCCGGACGTGTAACACGCCATTGACGGTGTCGGCATGAACGGCATCGGCATCGACCGGTGCAGGCATCGGGATCGAGCGCGAGAATTTTCCGGTCGATCGCTCTCGGGTGTGCACCTGATTGTTTTCATCCGTCTGAAGGGCCGGTTTTTCACCTTGCAGGGTGAGCATGTTTCCGGCCAGAGTGACTTTGACCGACTGCGGATCGACTCCGGGCAGATCGACAAACACCCGTACGTCGTCGGCCGTTTCGACCACGTCGGCTGGCGGACACCAAGACTTGCCCAGGCTTCGGATGCCGATCTTATCCAACGCCTTTTCGCCCTGCGACAGGGCCACTTCCAGCCAATGGTCCAACTCCTGGCGGAGTTTTTCCACCGAGGCGGTTAGCGGTCGTTGCGATTCGTTTTCGGTTCCTGCGTTTTCAGGCATGACGTATCTCCCTGAGCCAGTGCCACCACGGGCGGCAGACAATATTCCAATTCGGTTCGGGATGGCGGCACCGATTATCCTGAACCGGTCGATCGACCGCGTCAAGCTCAGTCGGTCTGGACTGTGATGCGGCGGGGCTCGCTTTGGGGCGCTTTGGGAAGCACCACCTTGAGCACGCCGTTGTTCATGCTGGCCGTGATCCGCTCGTGATCGACGTTGTCGCTGAGGATGAACGATCGCAGAAAATCTCCCACCTCGTATTCTTGATGCAGCACTTCGGCGTTCGAGTCGGCAATCGGACTGGCCCGGCCGAAAATCGTCAACTTGTTGTCCTGCACCTGCAGCTCGAGTGTTTCCAGGGAGACGCCCGGCAGGTCGGCGTAAAGAACCAGACCGTTGTCGTCGTCGTAGATGTCGATCGGCGGTGTGAAGACATAGCGTTCGAGCGGCCCCTCCGAGGACTCACTCGCCGCCTTGCTCCGCGATATAGAAACGTCGCGGTCACTTGGTGCGGTCTGGTGAGATGGGGCCGCTCCGCCAGCATTAGCCGGGATCTCGTCGGTCATACGTTTTCTCCCACCTAGAAACGGATTCCAGGCCGTTCTCCAAAATTCATGAATGCTTCGGGTTAGTCGCTGCCGTTGATGACCGGAATTTGTCGAGGTCGAATTTCTTCAGCCTTCGGAAGATGGATCTTGAGAATTCCGTGGTTGAATTCAGCCGTTAAACTCTTCTCCTGGACCCGTTCGGGAATGGAGAAGGAACGCTGCCAAGAACCGCGAAAGCGCTCGTGTCGACGAAACCGCTCGTCAGGAATGTCGTCCGGGTCGGTTCGCGTCCCTTTGAGGGTCAAAATGCCGCCAGCAATGGTCAGATCGAGGTCTTCGGCCCGCATTCCCGGCAACTCTGCCGTCAATAGGAATTCGTCTTCGAGTTGGTACAAGTTGACCGCTGGGTACTGACGACCCAGACGAATTCCCTGGAAAGTCATGTTCACGCTGCGCAAGAGCCGATCGACCTCGCGCTCTAGGTCGTGGAACACGTCCCAGTTCTGCCCCCATCGAAACACGGGCATGGTGATCACTCTCCGGTTGGCGGCCGACACAAACGAAACAATTCTGTCGCGAGAATAGTCTCCTAAAAACAATCCAAAATCCGACCGACCGATTCTTAAATTGCAAACGGCGTACCACTTGGGCCGGTGCAGAGATAGGTTTCGGTGAACCGCCAGCGCCGCTTCATAACTGGATAGTACGTTGTGGCTTACGGATCACGTCCGGCCGGTGCCGTGTGCAAGCGCGGGCCAATTTTTGGGTGTCAAAACGGCATCGCTGAAATTCGGAGTTCAGATGGACTTCCGGAAACTGTCAATGTGGCAGGAGCGAAAGTCGGCTCATTCAGGCACAAAACCGCCCAATTCACTCGTGTTCGGTTAGAATGAAGGCGGAAGGATGACGGCGGAAGACGTGCAAGGCTCCTTCAACCTTCTCTACAGAGACAAGATCATGGCCGAACCTCTTGATGAAAAACACGCCATCTACGTCGGCAGCTTCGATCCGCCGACGCTTGGACACGAGGACATCATTCGCCGCGGAGCGCGGATTTTCGCGAAAATGACGGTCGGTATCGGCATCAATCCCGATAAACAATCCCTGTTCACTCCCGAAGAGCGAGAGCGGCTGATCGGCGAGATTGTGCGGCCGCTCAAGAACGTACAGATCGCCTGTTTTGAGGGACTCGCGGTCGATTTCGTCCGTTTGCAGGGTGCCGCCGTCATGCTCCGCGGGGTCCGCACTCTGACCGATATCGATTCGGAATTCACCATGTCGCTGGCCAACCGGGTGCTGGCGCCGGAAATCGAGTCGGTCTTTCTGATGTCCGGCGAAAGGTACACACACATCTCCAGCACATTGATCAAGCAGATCGCACAGATGGGGCAGGACGGCAGCGCCGCTGCGCTGCAGGAATTTGTGCCGGAACCGGTCATCGAACCGCTGCTGGCCAAATTCCGCCGTGGTCCGAAATGAGCAGAACCGTCGGTGCGGAATTCTACTCAGAGGCGTCGTGACCAAAACTCAAACGCATCTGCGGGTCCTTCTGCCGCTGCAGTTCCTTGTAAAGCAAACTGGGCTGGATATCGCGGTTGTGTTGATACTTTTCGCTCTGGTACTCGGTCACCTCGCCCTCCAGCGTATGATAAAAAATCTGGCAGATGGGAACTCCCGGATAAACGCGAACCGGCTGGACAGCGAACATCTCGAGCGTCCAGTACCCGCAAAACCCGACGTCGCCGAAACCGGCCGTCACGTGCACAAACAGACCCAGCCGACCGACCGACGAGCGGCCTTCGAGCATCGGGACGTAATTGTGAGTCTCCGTGCGTTCCTGCGTCCGTCCGAGATACAACTGATTGGGCTGTAGAATGTAACCATCCTTAGGGATCATGTACCGACGAAATCGGTTTGGTCGGCCCATGTCGAGCACAATCTCTTCGTAAACGAGCAACTCGTCGTGCAGTCGGAGGTTGTAACTGTTGGGATTCAACTGGCTGTCATCAAACGGATCGATGATGATGTTTTTCCCTAGCTGATGCCGGATCTCGTGACCGGTCAGAATCATGGTTCTGACATCCTCCGCATACAGGCAGAAACGGGCTTACTTCCGCTGACGACAAGTTAAAGCGTCGACGAGATCCGTGCAACGCAGAACTGGAAATCTCACAGGGCCGCTCAGTTGTTCCATCTGGGCAAGGGGATGGGGTCTGGCCCTCTCGGGGACGAAAGTTTGCTTGAGTCGCGAAGTTTGGATTTTCAAAGGGCCAGACCCCCTCTCGCGTTCACTCCAGCGCAGGCAAGTCGACCCGCGGGCAATTTTTCAACAGCGGGCACTCGCTGCACTTTGGACGGCGGGCAATGCAAATGCGGCGGCCGTGATGGATCATGCGGTGGCCAAAGTCGATCCATTCTTTTTTCGGGACCAATGGCATCAGATCGCGTTCGATGTGGTCGGGATTCTTGCTCTCGGTCAGACCCAAGAGACGACTGATGCGTTTGACGTGGGTATCGACGACGATTCCGCTGGGAATCCCAAATGCCGTGCCGAGCACCACATTGGCCGTCTTCCGCCCGACTCCCGGCAGTTTGACCAACTCGTCGAGATCTGGCGGGATTTCACTGTTGTGCTTTTCGATGACCGCTTTCGCCATGCCGAGCAGGCTGGTTGTCTTGGCCCGAAAGAACCCGGTCGAATGAATCAGCTTCTCGACGCTGGCCTGCGGTGCTTTGGCGAGATCTCTCGGCGTCGGATATTTCGCGAACAGTTTGGGCGTCACCTGGTTGACCCGCTCGTCGGTACACTGAGCCGACAGTATGGTCGCCACCAACAGTTGATAGGCCGAGTTGTGTTTCAGTGCGCAAGTTGCATCGGCGTAGGATTTTGCCAACCTGCGTACGATTTTGCGGGCACGTTTCTTTCGGTCAACATCGGCGTCGTTACGACCCGAACCAGCCATTCTCATCCCCCTTTCACTCTCCCGAACGGGTCACATTTCGACGATTTGAAATCGATTTCGAATTCTCATTTTTGACTCAAATGGTCAACCAACTCGATATAAAACCGCAAAGTTTCGCCAAGGAATAAAACCACATGTTGAGTTTTTATTCCTTGGCGAAACTTTGCGTCGAGCTGGTGGACAGTTCGGGTTGATAGTTAATGAGATTGTACAATTCGGCACGTGTTTGCATTTGCTCGATGAATTTCTGTTGTGTGCCTTCGGCGGCAAGCTGAGATAGCGCGGTCTCGGCCACCTTCATCGCCACGCGAAAGATCGTCACCGGAAACAAAACGGCGGCAATGCCGGCGTCGGCCAGCTCACGGGCCGATAGCAGTGGGCTTTTGCCGAACTCGGTCATGTTCGCAATCAACGGGACGGAGATCTCCTCGGCAAAGCGGGCAAACTCGTCACGAGACTCGAGTGCTTCAGGAAAGATCATGTCGGCTCCCGCCTCGACGTACGCGCTTGCCCGTTCGAGTGCTTCCTCGAGTCCTACGACGGCACGGGCATCGGTGCGGGCAATCAGCACGAAGTCCGCATCTCGCCGCGCCGAAACGGCGGCTTGCAACTTCGCGACCATTGCCGATGTGGCGACCAAGGATTTGCCGCTCAGGTGACCGCAGCGTTTGGGCATCTGCTGGTCTTCCAGATGCAGTCCCGCCATTCCGGCTCCCTCATACAGTTCGACGGTTCGCTCGACGACGGACGGTTCGCCGAAACCGGTGTCGGCGTCACAGATGAGCGGGATCTTGATGGCCTGTGCGAGATACCGTCCCTGATCGGCAAATTCAGTCTGCGTGATCAGTCCGATATCGGGCACCGCCGCCAAACCTGCCGACAAGGCGGCCCCTGATTGATAAACAGCCCGAAATCCGGACCGTTCCGCCATGCGGGCCGTTAACGCGTTGAAGACTCCGGGAACAATAAGCGGGCGTTGCTCTAGCGCCGCCCGAAACCGGGCACCGGCGGATTGTTTCATGAGGACTCAACTCCGCAACCGTCAACCCATTCGACAGCAGTGTACGCGCTTCGACGGCTGATTCTAACCGGAACAGCCGGAATCAAACAGGAAATCCACCATAGACTTCTTTCGTTAAGCTGCCAAGAGATTAAGGGAGAGACGTGGAGTGAAAGAGAAAACTACACATCCTTCACTCCCTTTTTCCCATAACATCCTTGGCGATTTTCTGACCATTTTTATGGAGACGCACATGATCCAGGTAAAAGATTTGCAGTCTATCGATGTTCACGACAAACAACTGCAAAAAAGTGACTTGCGTCAGATCGGGGAGTCGTCCTTTTGGGGCAACGGCGACCTGGCCGAGGTCGATACGAATATGGTGCTGACTTGACTGTAATCGAAAGGACTGGTGAAAGCGGTCCTCGTGCTGGTTGTTGTGTTGCCTGTCCTGAATTTTCACGATCAGGTCAAGTTCTCCTGGCCCCTCGAACGTCAGGTCGAAGCTGAGCTCTGCGTAGGATGACCAATCCGACGGAAACCAGACGAGAGCGATTCCAGGGTATCGGCCGGGTAAAATCTGAACCGCCAATGACCACTCCCCGTGCGTTGCCTTCAGCCTGACGCGGCGAATGCCGGTGCATGGGACAAATCGAGCAGCACGTTCCAGACCCGGCTCTGCCCGGGCAAAGGGACCAGCAGCAGGACGAGAAACAGAATTACAAACGCGGTCAGGACGACACGTTGGACTGTCGTTTCCGATCTTGCCAAGGTTCTGAATTCTCAACATTCTTCGGCAAGCTAGTGGTACGTCAAATTGAGATTGACGGGTTTGGGAGGGCGAGGCTCCTGCAGAGCCGGTCCGTCTATTTAGCCCTTGGTGAATCACCAAGGGCTAATCGGCTCAGCGGGAGCTTCGCCCTCCCGATTAATAGCGTCGGGTGCAGCCGGCATCAGGGTCCGCAAAAAACGACATGATGAGTTCTCTGCCCCGAAATCCGAAGCACGAAATCCGAAACAATTTCAAAGCACGAATGTTTGAAACTCCAAAGAAACGATTCGTTGCGTCTCCCCCTCTCCATCCCTCTGCTTCGAATCCGTGTTGCTGTCCTCAGGTCACCGCGACCGGTCTGCCGCAGCGGCCCGAATCGACCGCTGCCTGCACGGTGGCGCAAATGGCCCTCCCGGCCCTGGCATCGAGAATCGTCTCGCCGTCGGTGTCGATGGCGCAGGCAAAGTTTTCCATCAGCAAATAATCGTTGTCGATCGCGATCTGCCGGTTGCGGAATTCTCGTTCAGGCTGCCCTCTGTAGTAGACGCCTACTTCAGGTCGGGCTTCGCTGATGACAAGCCCTCCTTGCGAACCGAGCACGTGAATTTTGATTTCGCCGATTTCCGGATGGCTCGCCGCCCCGATGCGTCCAATGCAGAGCGTGGCGAGAATGCCTTGTTCCATCTCCAGAGTGACCGTGGCCAGGTCGTCGACGTCATTGTCAACGTTGGCCTGATGGAAGTGGGCCGTCGTCCGGGCAAACACACGCTCGACCTCTGCCCCGGTGAGCATGCGGATGTAGGCGAGCGGATAGATCCCCTCGATTTGCAGTTCGCCCATCGGTTCGTGACCGACGCCCCCGTCTGAACCGTCGGCATGAGCCTCGATTTGTCGCCGGAGCCATTCGATGGGCGGATCACCCGATTTTCGTGAACCCTTTGGGGGACCGGAATCTTTGGAAAAATAGAAATCGACGTGAATCGTATGAAGAGCCCCAATCCCCCCTGACTCGATGACCTTCCGGGCGTGCAACACCGCCGGCAGGAAGTTACGGTTCCACAGCAGAAATTTGACGCGATTTCGCTCGACGGCGTCGGCCACGCGGTCGCATTCCGAAATCTTCGTCGACATCGGTTTGTCCTGCACGATGTGCAGGCCCGCATTCGCGGCCCGCACGCTGAGATCGCAGTGACGCTCGGCTTCCGAACTGACGACGGCCACCTGCACGTTGAAGTCGGCAATCGCCTGTTCAACATCTTGCACGTAGGGAATGTTGTGCTCGTCAGCAAACTTCTGGTTCCGCTCGTGGACCCAATCGGGCATTGTGGGATCATCCGCAACGACAACCGGCTCAAAACGCGGGTGCGCTGCGGCTCCGTTGGGAACATAAGCGTGTTTGACCACGCTCAGCACCGCGAACCGAAATGTCTCAGACGAGTTCATAGCGGCCTCCGATAAGGTGGGCTGCACGAGCTGCCGAAATCGACTCGGCGGCGGCTTCGGCCACTTGCAGGGCCATCCGTCCGTCCCGACCGCTGATCGGCGGATCGCGCCCTTGCTCGACAGCGCTGACGAACTCTCGCAGTTGTGCTAGCACATGGCCGTCTCCCTGTCCGGTCTTCAAAGCTGAGGGATCTCCCCCGGCGTACAATAACTGCACATTGTGGTGATCGTCTGCGTAGGCTGCGCCCTGGGCACCGATCATCGAAAGCGAGCTGTAACTAGAACCTTTGGGCAACGTCATCGAGCAGTCGATCAATGCCATTCCGCCCTGCGGAAATCCCAGGTGCACCTGCAGAGAGTCCCACTGTTTAAGCTGGGGCTGCGACTGTAGACGGCCGACGGCGTAAATTTCGGTGGGCAGTTGTCCGAACAGCCAGTTGGCCAAGTCGATTTTCCGGAGGGTCTGATCGAAGAGAACCCCGCCGTTGTGCTCGGCATTGCGGCTCGGTTGATCGAGATCGCCGGTTTCCAGCGACTGCCAACAATGAATTCGCAACAGCCCTGGATCTCCAAGCTTGCCGATTTCGAGGCTTTCTTTGACGATTTGCACTGCGGGCAAAAACCGGCTGGACTGTCCCACCATCAACTGCACCCCGGCTGTTTGGCAGGCTTCGATGACCGCATCGGCGGCAGGGGTCGAAAGTGCAAGTGGTGTTTCGACAAACACGTGCTTGCCGGTTTCAGCCGCTTGTTGGCAGTGTCTCTCATGCAAGCGATTCGTGGAATGAATAAGAACCGCGTCTATAGCATCGGAATGCTGTGTGAACAGCTCATCGAAGCCGCCCGTGAAAATCGAGGCCCCCAGTGCCTGCGCGATCTGGCGGGCTCGATCCAGATCGGGATCAGCGGTCGCGGTAAATTTGGCGTTCTGTAAACGCGATGCTACACCGGCGTATTGTTCGGCATATTCGCCACAGCCAATCAAGGCCAGCCGCATCATGATATGTCACCCTGTGCGTGCAGTCACCGCTTGATGCAAACTCACGACGAAATCAAATGAGTATCCGAACGATCGAAGACACGGCAGATTCTGTGCGAGATAAAGTTCGGACGCAAGTCAGCTCTTTTGCCGGTGCCAGATCAGTCCTCCAACTGTTTCTGGCTTGTGTCGGGTGCCAGCCAGATCGCCAGGATGCCGACCGCATAAATGAGACTCGTCACTCGTCCGATTTGGGCATAGTCCCCGGCAAACAGGTCCTTCAGCATTCCGGTCGCGAAGATCGTCAGCGCTGTGAGGATTCGACCGAAGTTAAAGCTCACGCCGGCACCCGTGGAGCGGACCCGAGTCGGGAACAACTCGGGCAGAAACAGCGGCAGCCAGCCGAAATAGATCCCGCTGAAGAATCCGAGCGCACTGGCCCAAAACAGGAAGGACCGGTCGGTTGGCACGGTGAACCAGAATGCATATTGAGCGCACAACAGTGCCCCCACACTAATCAGAAGATACGTCCGGCGGCGGCCCATAAAACTGGCGATCCAACCGCCCAGCAAACTTCCCACCATCCCGGTCAGCGCCCGTGCTTGACCGACCTGAGCCTTCAGATACGGGTTCGGCGGGTTGGCCGTTTCCCCCGCTTCTCCGGCCCAAGGAATCATCCAGTTGGCGCTGCCCCAGCCTCCGATGAGTGGGATCGTCGCTAGCAGAATGCCGATCATCGTGATCCTCAAAAACGGCGACTGAAAGACCTCGCCAACCGGGGCCGTTTTCTTGCCCTCTGCGATGTGCGCTGCGCGACTTGCCAACCAGCGGGGCGATTCGGGCACCGCGAACAGCGTGAACACCCCCAGAACGACCGGTGCGGCGCCGACCAGCATCACCCACCGCCAGGCCTCGGGTGTGATTTCAATGTAAGCGGCGGCCGTGGCCATCAAAAACATGCCGACGTTGGCCGCTGTTCCGATCACTCCCGCTGCCATCGGTCGAGACAGATTCGACCAAGCTTCCGAGACCAAAGCCACGCCGTTGGGCCACATTCCGCCGACGCCCATACAGGCCACAAACCGGAGAATCAACAGTTGCAGCGGACTTTGCGCGAAGTAAGCCACACCCGAAATTACGGAATAGCACAGAATGCTGCCGGCCATCGCCTTCGACCGGCCGATCCGGTCTCCCAGCCGACCAAAAGCCAGTCCGCCCGCCGCAGCCCCGAACAGAAAAGCGCATTGATACCAGGCAAACCACTGGGCTGCCGAAGCTCTCCACCGCGTCAACTGTTCTTCGTCGCTCGCAGAAAACGCTTCTTGAAGGGCGGTCCCTGATTCTTGTTTCTGCAGCAGGCTGTTCAACTCATGAAACTGCTCCAAATCCAGCGAACCCGTTCGCGACAACAAATCAATCGACGCAGACCGCATGGCCAACGAGGTAATCGACATCTGCGTGCCGGCAAACATCCAGCCCAGAAATGCGGTCAGCAGAACCAAATAACGACCGGCTGCCGACAGGGGCGCAGGCGAAAGTGTTGACTGCGACGGAGTGAGATCGTTTGAGTTGGTGCTCATCAAATTCGTTCATTCAGGGATCATCTTCATGGATCAGCCAGTATCAGCGTACAGAGTACCTTTTCAATGAATTGCTGCTCAACATAGTCAGGAAAATTGCCCGGCACGTCAACCATCATTCGGATCAGAGGGGGAGATGGAGAGAAGGAGCGAGAGAGAAAACTATACATCATTCACTCTTCCCTCTCCCCGAGTGCCTTGTCAAATCTCAAATGACGGGTTTGATCGGGAGGGCGAAGCTCCCGCTGAGCCGGCCTTTTGCCGTAAATTCTGTTGCGGCTCGGCAGGAGCCTCGCCCTCCCAAACCCGTCAATCGAAGATTGACAGTGCATTAGCCCGGATTATTCATAACAACGGTAATCTTTGAGCCTCCCAGCGCATCTAAGAAGTGTTGTCACAAAGACTTCTTTCAACGCATGGAGGCTCGGTATGAGTTTACACGATGTGTGGCAGTTGGACTTCGATTTTTTCTCCTGCAAGCCGATTTGTGTCGAGCCGGTGAATCAAAACTTGTCGACCGATGCGGGGCTGCTGATCTTTCGCCAGTTCGACGAGCAACGACGGTTCACGGCGGGCTTCACCGAACAGCTCGATGACCCCGATCACTCGATGCTCGAGATTGTTTGCAGCCGTGTCTTTGGAATTCTGGCGGGGTATGAAGATCAGAATGATCACGGCGCGCTGCGCAGCGACCCCGTCTTCAAGCTGCTCGCTGGTCGTTCCCCGGACGCCGATGATCTGGCCAGTCAACCGACACTCTCCCGTTTCGAGAATGCGATCACGCCGCGCTCGCTATTGCGGTTGGAAGAGTGGTTCATCGAACGGTTCGTCAACTCGTTCGACGAGCCACCTGGGGAAATCACACTCGACGTCGATATCTTCGACGACGAGACGCACGGCGCGCAACAACTGACGCTGTTCCATGGTTACTACCGTTAATATCAGTATCTGGTCCGCGCGATCACTTGCGCCGAGAACGATCTGATGGTGCTGCCCGCTTTGTTGTACGGCACAGCGGACCCGGCCCTCGATTTGTGCGGGGACCTGGAACGTGTCGTGCAGGCCTTACGCCAGAAGTTTCCCCACGTGCGGATTCGGCTGCGGGCCGATTCCGGTTACCCGAAGCCGTGGGTGCACGAACTGTGCGAGCGTCTGGACGTCGAGTTTTCGGTCGGGATCGGTATGAACAACGTCCTGAAACGGGAAAGCGAAGAACTCCTGCAGTAAGCACGCGAACAGTTCGAACGGTCGGGCGAACCCCAGCGGCTCTTCACGGGCTTTGACTACCGGGCCGGCACGTGGCCGACGTCGTGGTGGGTCGTCATCAAGTGCGCGGTCAACTTGCAAGGCACCAATCGTCCTAGTGCCCGCGTGTTGCCGCAAGGCGTTTACGAGGAGTACGCCGAACGCGGAGAAAGCGAAAATCGCAACAAGGAACTGAAGTGTGAACTCAGTGCCGACCGGCTGAGCGATCACCGTTACATGGCCAATTGTTTTCGGATATTTCTGCACTGTCTGGCCAACAACCTGTTGGTCTCGTTGCGTCGAACGATTGCCGCGCCGCCACCCGAGTCGCCGGATGCTCTGCTCGCCGAAGCACATGGCGGTTGCGAACGTCGTCGCCACTTCAACCGCCGCCGCGAAGCCGACCCGCTCGGAGAAGGTCATGCCTACACCTGGCGGATGCGATTGACCAAAGTCGCGGCACGCCGCGTGCGTGTGTTCCTCTCCGGCTCGTGGCCGTTCCTCGACCACTACCGCGACGTGGGACGAGTTCTTCTGGACAGCAGTTAGCACACTCTCCGACGATTTTCGATTTCATCAACTTTCCTCGTAACCACGCATCTTCGCTTCACTCGCCCACAACAACTATGGGGGAGAAGGGGGAGCTTCGCGCTGCGACTGACGTCCAACACGACCAACAACAGAACACCAAGACCCAACAACGGATGATGGCAATTACTACCGCAGTCTTGAATAATCCGAGTTAGCGGTTTTCAGGCTGAACCCCACCAACAAAAATACGCCAAATTCGTCTCAACTTTGGCAGACAATTCGCATCGACCGAAGGATAGCCAGAATAACGGCGGTGCCGATTGACTGCTTTGAGGATGGCCGTGATTTGCTGACTAACTGGCTCGTATGGCTGCCAGTGGAGGCGACCGAACTCCTCTTACAACACGGCCGCTGAGCGGTGGCTTGGCCGACCAGCCAGGTACAGCATTCGTGCACGAAGATCTCTGTAATTGTTGCGATCCAATCGCACAAAGACCTTCCATCGTTTCTCTCGTTCGGAATACGTGTATCGAATCGAGTAGCCGGCGAAATGCAGGGCGTTACGGCGGATGTCGCGGAATGAGTCAGCATGGTCGTGGAAGAAATGGTGCTGGCCGTGCGTGGCCATCAACGTAAACATCCGGCCATAAGGGAGATAATGCGTGCCGGCCGGGGATCAACCGGCCTTATTCCGGCCGTTTGGGTGAGGGCCGAAAACCCTCAACATCTCTCAAATCATCGAACACGCGCTCTCACCGAGCGGCACAATCCTTAAAATGAGCATATTCCGTACCATTGCCACAATCGGCACCATCAAAACCCGCGAGCGGTGCCGCAAGCAAAACATTTCAACGAACTTGCGGATGAGAACTGGACGCTGGTAGACAATGTGTTCGTCAGTTTCAGACCACTTATTTCGTTTCCGTTGTTTACGTCGTTGAACAAAGCTGACGATTCCTTGTCAACGAACGCAATCAACGCCGGCAGGAAGTCTCTTGGCCGACTGGTGTCGGCTAAAGTGAATTGGCGATAACCAAGACATCGGTGCTGCGGACCTGCTGCGGTCTGCGGCTTAATTTTTTACGGCACAAAGACAACGAGGGCGAAACAGCATGGCACGTTGCTTGGTGACCGGCGGAGCCGGCTTTATCGGAAGTCATCTCACCGAACGGTTGCTGGAATTGGGGCACGAGGTCGTCATTCTCGACAACCTCTCGACCGGGACCGCGAACAATCTTCAGTCGATCAAGCCGCATCCCAGACTGGAATTCCGCGTCGGTTCGATCACCGACCCGGTGCTGCTTGCCGAGGTGGTCCCCGATGTCGAGATCATTTATCATCTGGCGGCTGCGGTGGGGGTCAAGCTGGTTGCCGACAACCCGGTCCGCACGATCGAAACGAACATCTACCCCACTGAGTTGCTGTTACGTCTGGCCGCACAGGGAGGGCAGCGGTTTTTTCTGGCTTCGACAAGCGAGGTCTACGGGAAGAACCACAAAGATCGCTGGTCGGAGGAAGAAGACCTGCATTTTGGTCCAACGTCTAGGCCGCGGTGGGCATACGGCTGTTCGAAGGCAATCGACGAATTTCTGGCTTTGGCCTATTCTCGCAAGTGTGGGCTGAAGGTCGTCGTCGGACGTTTCTTCAACGTTGTTGGTCCACGTCAGGTGGGACACTACGGAATGGTCATTCCGCGGTTTGTCGATTGCGCCTTGGACGACCGACCACTGATCGTCTACGATGATGGTAGACAAGTGCGCTGTTTTGCGCACGTGCGAGAGGTCGTCGATTGTGTCATTCGTCTGATGGAGACTCCGCAAGCCGCAGGCCGCGTCTTCAACATCGGCAGCGATCAGCCGATCTCGATTCGCAGTCTGGCTGAAATGGTCATCGAAAAGGTGAACCCGAAAATCCCGATCGAACACTTGCCTTATCGTGAAGCCTACGGCGAGAATTTCGAGGATGTTCGTCGTCGTGTGCCGG
>CAUZTK010000022.1:0-24743 GCA_963582395.1 Planctomycetota bacterium
AACAACAGCTCGAGACATTGGCCGAAGCCACGACCGAGATTCCGGTCATTCTCGACATCGCGCCTCAGGTGCCTTTGGGTGATATGATGCGCGTCTGGGATATCTGCCGCGCCGCCCGGTTCGAGTCGATCAACTTCGCCATCGACCCCGAAACAGTCCACGAGGACCGAGCAGAATAATGTCCGCTATCGCTGCTGCAACTGTTTGTCACGTCGGTTGCGAAATGCGGCTTGGGGGTGTGCGGCCAGAATTTCTGGCATTCTGAATCCGGGTGGCCCGGCCGACTTGCGGTCGGGTGCCGTCAGGCACAAGAAACCTGTCACTCGACGGACAACAAGAAATGACGTCCTGTTTCTGATTGGAAAGTGAATGGCGCAGGATTCTTGTCGCTGCACGACCCGGCCACGAGATGGTCGGGTTACCCCAGACCTATTTTGCACTGCTAGAAAAACTTAGCACATGCAGCTTGGGTTACTTGCATACCGCTGGGCGTTGTGACATAGTCCACGCTTTCTTGTGGGCGTTCTAGGACGCTTGCGGCGCGATCTGCAATAGCGTAGAACCGCTTTGTGTGTGCCCTCTGTGAGGGGTCGTGTATCCGCATGAGAGACGGTTGACGCTTCGGGATGCCGGCTGTCCACGCAATTCCAGACTGATCGGATAACGGACCCGCCAGACATGTCGGCGATTTTCGCTGCGAGCACACTGGTCGATTACTTTGATGGGCTGACGATTTCGCCTTTCGGTTGGGAAATCAACGAGGGCTGGGCGCTGGTCATTGCGGCCTTGATCCACGTCTTTGTGTTGGTCAACGTCTTTGCCCTGATTCCGTTATTTTTCATCTGGCTGGAACGCAAGGTCTCCGGTCGGATTCAGGATCGGCTCGGTCCGACGCGGGTCGGTGGACGGTTTGGCTGGTTGCAGGGGCTGGCCGACGGCATCAAGCTGATTCAAAAGGAAGACTTGGTGCCCAAAGCGGCTGACTCGATGCTATTTCGCGTGGCACCCTATATCGCCTGTATCGCTGTGTTCGGCACGTTCATGGTGCTGCCGTTCAGCGACGGCTGGGTCGCGGTCGCTGCCGACGTGGGCCTGTTCCTGTTGGTGGCCATCCTGTCGCTGGAGGTGCTGGGGATCATTCTGGCCGGGTACTGCAGCGGATCGAAGTGGTCGCTGTACGGCGGGATGCGCGAAGCGGCTCAAATGGTCAGCTACGAGATCCCGCTGGCAATTTGTGCTTTGGTTCCCATAGTGGCCGTCGGTACGCTGAATCTCGGTGAAATCAGCCGAATGCAGTCTGGCTGGTTCTTTTCAAACTGGTTGATTTTCAACAATCCATTTACGTTCATTGCGTTCTTCGTGTACTTCACTGTGGCAACGGCTGGCTGCAAGCGGGCTCCGTTCGATCTGGCCGAGGCCGAGAGCGAACTGGTGGGCGGGTTTCACACCGAATACAGCGGCATGCGATGGTCGTTTTTCTTCATGGCCGAGTATGCTGCTATGTTCGTGGTCAGCGGCGTGGCGGCGATTTTGTTTCTGGGAGGCTGGCACACGGGCATTGGATGGATTGACCAGGCTTTCGATAGCCTGCGGATTTCGGCTGCAGGACAGGACGGCTTTGTCCTTTCCTGCTACTTTGCCAACGTAATCGGTATGGTCGTGTTCGTTATCAAGGCTTCGCTGCTGGTGTTTGTGCAAATCTGGGTCCGCTGGACCCTGCCGCGGCTGCGGATTGACCAAGTGATGATGACCTGCCTGAAATATCTGATTCCGATTAGCTGCTTTCTGTTTTTAGGCGCGGTGCTCTGGCCGATTCTTTTGCTCTCGACGTTGGACCGTACAACGGTCTTTAGCGAGCCATTGGGGGAAAAGGTTCCGCGGCGTCAGCCAGTGGCCAGCGTGCCGGCTCCCTCAGCGAACCAGGATGTCACGCATCGGCAGAATTCCATCAGCGATCGTCCAAGCCAGCGGGTTACCGCAAAACCGGAAGGAGACGACCGACGATGACGGGCGAACGGTTCCTGTTTCTGCTGTTTGCTCTGGCCACCTGCGGCGGCGCGCTGGGGGTGGTCATCAGCCAGAACGTGGTACGGATGGCCTTCTCCCTGGTGATTGCGCTCGGCTCGACGTCGGGACTGTTTTTTTTGCTGCACGCCGACTTCGTCGCCGCCACGCAATTGTTGATCTATGTCGGTGGGACGCTGGTGCTGCTGATTTTCGGCATCATGTTGACCGCCAGTGGTCCGTACGTTCGAATCAAAACTTCACCGGCCGACCTGTTTTTGGCGGCCGGCGTCGGTTTTCTGGTGCTGTTTATGATTGTGGGGACGGTTATGGACGTCGATTGGGAACAAGCCTCCATAAAACTCACTGGGCGTGCGATTGCCGAAAAACCCATCGGCTACAACGAGCTGGGACAAGGGAACACGGCCCGCACAATTGCTCTGGGCCTGATTGGCTCTCGTCCCGACAAAGATCTGGGGCAGCCGGCAGAAAAAGGCCTGAGTACCGGTTATCTGCTGCCTTTCGAAATTGTTTCGGTGCATTTGCTGGTGGTGTTGATCGGTGCGGCGTATCTGGCGCGGGCCAGACGGCGTGTTGATTCGTCGGCCGATTCGTAAGGGACAGCGTCGATGGACGTCGAGTTGAATCACTATTTGTTTGTGGGGGCCGTGTTGTTTGTCAGCGGCATCGTCTGCATGGCGACCAAGCGGAACGCCATTGGTGTGCTGATGGGCGTCGAGTTGGTGCTCAACGGGGCGAACGTCAACTTCGTCGCCTTTTCGCGCTACACGCCGCTGGGAATCGACGGCCAGATTGTTTCGCTGTTCGTGATTGTGCTGGCGGCGGCGGAAGCAGCCGTGGCGCTGGCCATTGCGCTGAGCTTTTACAACAATCACCTGACAATCGACGTGGACCGCGGCGACGAGTTGCAGGGTTGAAGAATTAACGTCATTTAGCCGCCGGTGAACACACCGGCGGACTCATTGGCCCATAGACGAATCATGACGCTGACGCCGGAACAATTCTCCATTGTCGTGCTGCTGACGGCGGCTTGGCTGTTGCCGCTGCTGGGGTTCGCCATTGAGGTCTTTGGCGGATACTGGCAAAAGAGCCGGCATAGCAAAGCGGCTGCCGGACTGGCCGTGGCTTGCATCGGCATCGGCTTCGTGTTCAGCGCCGGTGCGCTGGCCATCGGCATCGATTGGTCGTCGCTCGGGGATGTGGTGGAGGTCGGGCCGGCCGAAGGTCCTGTTCCGGCAGAACTCGCTCACGATGAACACGAAGAACCGGCCGTAACGTTGCCCATTGCCGGCACGTTTTATCTGCTGGGCAAGTTCGGCAGCCTGGAACTCGCACTCGACTATTACATCGACAGCCTGACGCTGGTGATGTTCAGCATGGTGACGCTGGTTGCTACCTGCATCCATGTTTTCGCCCTCGGCTACATGAGTGACGAACTGACCGACGATCACGTCGACCATCAAGTACACACGGCCGGTGGCGGACATTTTCATCGTCCCGGCCGTTTCTATCGTTTTTTCTCGTTCATGTCGCTGTTCTGTTTTTCGATGCTGGGCCTGGTGCTGGCCGGCAACGTGTTTATGGTTTTTATTTTTTGGGAGCTGGTCGGCATCTGCAGCTACTTGCTGATTGGCTTCTACATCGAGCGCAAATCGGCCACCAATGCGGCCAACAAAGCGTTTATCGTCAACCGGGTCGGTGACTTCGGGTTCATCATCGGACTGATGATTATTTTCACCTACTTCGGCACGTTCCGTTTCTTCAACCACGAGATCGATGGCCGAGATGTTCCCGGACTGTTCACTATGATCAGCCGGGTCGACGCCGAGGCGAGCGGTGGGCATCAGCCCACTGGTGCTGACAACAGCCAGCACGATGCCGATGCGCATCATGGCCCACAGCGGTTGGACGTTGACGACGCGCGATCAGTCGTCTTCCTGCACGACCGTGATGGCTCACGGAAGCTCGACGATGCGGGAAACGAAATGTCAATCCCGTACTGGCTGCTGGTGGCGGCGGGGTTGGGAATTTTCGCCGGCTGCATCGGCAAAAGTGCGCAGTTTCCGTTGCAGACATGGCTGCCCGATGCCATGGAAGGCCCGACACCGGTCTCGGCGCTGGTCCATTCGGCGACGATGGTGGCCGCCGGCGTCTACCTGGCCGGACGGTTTTACCCGATGTTTACCCCGGAAGTGCTGCTGGTGATTGCTTACGTCGGCTGCATCACGCTGTTTCTGGCAGCCACGATTGCCATGGTGGCCACCGACATTAAGCGGGTGCTCGCTTACTCGACGATCAGTCAGTTGGGATACATGATGCTGGGCATTGGACTGGGCGGCTGGGCGGCGGGGCTGTTTCATTTAATCACCCATGCCTTCTTCAAGTCGCTGATGTTCCTCTGTTCGGGCAGCGTGATTATCGGCTGCCATCACGAGCAGGAAATGCCCCGCATGGGCGGTCTGAGAAAGAAGATGCCCATTACCGCTTATACGATGTTGGTGGGCGTGATCGCCATTTGTGGGCTAGCGATACCGGGCACGGCGATCGCCTTTTCCGGCTATCACTCGAAGGACGCGATCATAGCCACATCGCTAGCCTACATGGACGCCAACTCGGTTCACTTTTTGCTGTTTTTGGTCCCGCTGGTGACGGCCGGCATGACGGCGTTTTACATGTTCCGTTTGTGGTTTTATACGTTTGCCGGCGAGCCGCGAGACCAAGAGCTGTACGATCACGTACACGAATCGCCGTGGGTGATGACGGCTCCACTGGTGGTACTGGCGGTCTTTGCCGCTGGTTGCGCCTTCGGCGGCGAAGATGGAAAATTGTACCGATTGATCTCCGGTAGCGAACCTCCACACGTGGCTGGTGGCACGGTTTCGGTGGCAGCCGCCGGTGCCGAGCAAATCCGTATGCCGAGCCGCCACCACATACATGGCGAGGTGACCGCGGAAGGTATTCCAATCGTCGATTCATCCGATCTTTCCCCGCACGATAAGGCTGGCATGTATGCGCTGATCGCCGCTGTGACCGGGACGCTGGTGGCCTACATCTTTTATGGTGCCCGTGTTCTCAATCCGGACGATTTCCGGCGGCAATTTGCTGGAGTCTACACGTTTCTGGTCGAAAAGTGGCGGTTCGATGAACTGTACGACGCGATATTTGTTCGGCCGGTGCACGTTGTGGCCGCATGGTGTACGACAATCGACCGCTGCTGCATCGACGGGCTGCTGCACTGGATGACCCGATTTACGGTCGACGTCTCCCGCTGGGACCGCAAGTTCGACGAAGGCGTCATCGACGGGCTGGTCGATCAGATCGGCAATGTGACATTTTCCGCCGGCCGCTGGTTGCGGCACGTGCAGACCGGAAAATTGCGGCAATACGTGATGTTTCTCGCCCTCGGTTTGCTGGCCCTGTTTGCTCTGTTGTTTGTGATGTTTCCGGCGTAAGGTGCGCTCCGGGGAAAACGATTTTACGGAATTTTCCGGCGACTATTTGCACTAAATAATGACCGAGAAATCTAGAGATAAGGACGAGTGACGAACAATGTCTTCTGTGGTTTTGCTCTCGTCGATCATTTTTCTCCCCACGGTTGGGGCCGTCGTGTTGGCTCTGTTTTTCGACCGCAAGGCCGCAGAGTCGATGCGAGTCTTTTCACTGGTGGTCACGGCGGCGACGTTTGTGTTGACGCTGTGGCTGCTGGGCGACTTCAAGCGTGACGATCCTGGTGTTCAGCCGGTCTACGACGTTCGGGACAATCCTGCCGAACCCGCCCGATTGCGGGTGTATAAGGTCGTCAAAAATGGCGACGTGTTCAAGGGCGGCGTGATCGATGAACACCTGAAAGTTGACGAACAGGGCGGCGTTTTCAAGGACGGCTCCCTTCTTTCCGGCGAGCAAGCGCAGCAGGAGCTTCAGGACGCGCGGGTGCTCAGCGCTGGTCAGATTGTGGCCAACCAGCAAGTTTACGAGGAACTTGACGTCCAGCGCGGCGAGGTCCACACGTGGATCGCAGGCTGGAATATAGACTACCGGCTCGGCTACGACGGCATCAGCGTTCCGCTGTTGTTGCTCACCAGCTTCATCTGCCTGATGGCGATGCTCGCTTCGTGGAGCATTACGAAACAGGTCAAAGGGTATCTGATCCTGTTTTTGCTTTTGGAAACCGGCATGCTGGGCGTGTTTCTGGCGCTCGATTTCTTCCTGTTCTACGTTTTCTGGGAGGTGATGCTGCTGCCGATGTATTTTCTCATCGGTATCTGGGGCGGGACGCGCAAGGAATACGCCGCCATCAAGTTCTTTCTGTTTACGCTGGTCGGCAGCGTGCTGATTCTGATCGCCATCTTGATGTTCTATTATGCCAGCAACCGCACGTTTGACATCATGGAACTGGCTCGAATCGCTCGAGTGGATGCGGTCTTTTCGCCGAAGATGCAACTGACGGCGTTTGTGTTGTTGTTCATCGGCTTCGCCATCAAAATTCCGACGGTCCCCTTTCACACCTGGCTGCCCGACGCGCATGTCGAGGCACCGACCCCCATCAGTATGATTCTGGCGGGGGTGCTGCTAAAAATGGGCGGCTACGGCATCATTCGTATCGCCTTTCCGCTCTGTCCGTGGGCGGCGCAATATGCCGCCTGGACGCTGGTGCTCATCGGCGCCGTGAGCATTATTTATGGGGCGTTGGCCGCGATGGCGCAAACCGACTTCAAGCGGCTGGTGGCCTACAGTTCCGTCAGCCATATGGGATACGTGTTGGTCGGCATCGCGGTCTGGAAGATTACCGACGGAGTGATCGACGGGAAGGAATATTGGCTGATGGGCATGAACGGCGCTATGTTCCAGATGCTGGCGCACGGGATTTCGTCAGCCGGCATGTTCTTTTTGGTTGGCGTGATTTACGACCGCGTGCATCACCGCGACTTGAATCAGTTCGGCGGCTTGATGGGGCTGATGCCCTTGTACAGCGGTCTTGCCATCGGTATTTTCTTCGCGGGTCTTGGGCTGCCCGGTTTGTGCGGCTTTATCGGTGAGGTGTTCGTCGTCTTCAGCGCGTTTAACTTCCATCCGTTGTTGGCGATCATCGCCGCTGGGGGGGTGATCCTGACGGCCGGGTATATTCTCTGGACCATCCAGCGGGTCTATCTCGGCCCGGGTTACAAGGGCCCACACGCCGATTCGATCACGCCCATCACGGGCCGTGAAACCACTGTGGCGGGAGTGCTGCTCGTGTTTGCGATTCTGCTGGGCGTCTATCCGGAATCGATGTTCGGCCTCATGCGCAGCTCGATGGAATTGCTCGTCACGAACCTCGACGAGGGCTACCGGGGGGTACTCGACCACTTTCCGACCGCCATGAGGTCGTTTTAAGCACACTGCCGTTTTAAGCCAACCATGTGGAGTTCACGGAAACACTGAGGAAATTGATGAGGCACGTTGACCACAGATCACACGAAATAGGAGATCACGCAGCCACCGGCCGCAACCCAACAAGAAAATCGACAAGGAAACCAGGCAGGCCATGAATGAATCGAGCCGTCGTGATGAGGGTGAACTCAGTTCTTGCTTTCCTGGCTTCCTAAGAAATTCTCTTATGATTTAGCTTGCTTGATTGTGGTCGAAGTTTGTTCCGTGTTTTGTCTGTTTGGTCAATTTGGTGTTTGGATTGCGAGGCCCATGAACTTCGACACGCTTTTCAATTACCTGTTCGACGACACTTGGCAGACGTCGGTGGGGCTGTTTGGTTCGGAACTGGTATTGTGCGCAACGATCGTCGCGCTGTTGATCATTCGGTTGGTCGACCTTGACCGCTGGTGTCCGGCGTACTGGGTGGCCCTGATTGGCACGCTGGTCAGTTTCTTTCTGGCTTGCCAACAGTTTTCAGATTTGAAGGCGACCAGACTGGACGAGCTACCAACCTTGTTATTCACCGGGCTGCTGGTCTATGACCAGTTCACCGTCTTTTTTCGGCTGTTTCTACTGTTATTTCTGATTTTGGTGATCGCGTTGACCGTAGTCAGCGAGATTGTCGACCGCGAAGACGGTTCCGATTTCTACACGTTGTTGTTGGGTTCGACCATCGGCATGATGCTGATGGTCAGCACCAATAATTTTCTGATCCTGTTTCTCGGTGTGGAAATGACCAGCGTGCCGAGCTACGTCATGGTCGGATTTCTGAAAACTCGACGGCTGGCCAGCGAAGCGGCGCTGAAGTACGTCGTCTACGGTGCCGGTGCCGCCGGCGTGATGCTGTATGGCACCAGCCTGCTGGTGGGACTTTTAGGGACCACCGACCTGTCGGTCATGGCGAGTCAGCTCCATCTTCTGTTTGAGGAGTCGGATGCATTAGGAGTTCGTAGCGAAGATCCTATGCTGCGGACGCTGGCGCTGGGTGCGCTGATGGTGCTGGTCGGACTGGCGTTTAAGCTTTCACTGGTTCCGTTCCACTTTTGGTGTCCCGATGCCTTTGAGGGGGCCTCGGCCGAGGTGGCCGGTTTTCTGTCAGTCGCCTCCAAGGCGGCCGCGTTCGCCCTGCTGGTCCGTTTTTGCCTGGCGCTGGTCGGGAACGATCCGGGAGTGATGGCCGACTTCAACTTGCGCTTGGGCATTGGGCTGGGAATCGTCGCCGCAATCACGACGACGTTCGGTAATTTGGCCGCTTATACGCAGACGAATATGAAGCGGCTGCTGGCGTATTCAACCATCGCGCATGCCGGTTACATGCTGATGGCGGTTGCCGCCATGATGGTCATCCTCAACGCGCCGGCGCCGACTGAAAGAATCGCGTTCGACCAGACCGAACAGGGTGCCCGTTGTCTGGAAGGGTTGCTGTATTACTTAGCGGTCTACCTGTTCATGAATTTGGCGGCCTTTGCCATTGTGGCGTTGATTCGCAATGGCATTGGCAGCGAGGAAATCGAGGACTACGCCGGACTGGGCTGGCAGGCCCCGATTTTGGGCATCCCGATGCTGTTCTGCATGTTCAGCCTAATCGGACTTCCGCCGTTTGGAGGGTTTTTCGCGAAGTTGATGATCTTCAGCTCGTTGATGTATGCCGGAGCCGTCCACTGGTCGATGTGGTTGGTGCTGGCCGTCGGCGGGCTGAACACGGTCTTCAGCCTATTCTATTACCTGCGCGTGCTCAAGGCGATGTTCCTAACTCCGCGACCGCAAGAGGCCCGGTCGTTTCGCATCGAGTTCCTGCCGGTCGGGGCCTACCTGGTGATGATCTCGGCGCCGATCCTGTTGACCGGCTTCTTCCCGTGGTTTCCAGACCGGCTCAGCCAGACGGCCAACTACGTCGCTTCGGTCCTGATTCGGCCCTTCTAACCCTCGCTTATGATCGACAACCAGAAAAACGCGGAACTCGGCCAACTGCTGATCGATCTTGCGCGCTGCCTATTGCAATACGTCGGCGAATGCTGGCCCTGGACCGGCGACCACGATCTCGCACAGCGCACGATTGAGGAGTTGGTCTCCCGGCAGAAAGAGAAAATCGGCTGCGTGGCCGCACTGCTCAACCAGCGACGGCAGTTGGTCGATTTCGGCGCCTATCCGACCGAGTTCACCGACCTGCACTATCTGGCCCTCGATCATTTGCTGCAGCGGCTCATCGAGAATGAAGAATCGCTGATCGGAGTCTTACAGCAGGCCGTTGGCGATTGCGCCGAAGACGTCGAGGCAGCCCGGCTGCTCGATCAGATTTCGGCCGGAGAACGCAAGAACCTCGAGCAGTTGCACGGACTTCAGGCCCGACATGCCATCAAAAATGAAGCCTAACGCGGCGGAGCCGCATCCAAATACGAAGCACGAAATCCGAAAGCCGCAAAAAATTCGAATTTCGTGCTTCGTATTTCGGATTTCCAACAGGCGCGTACGGCACGAAGATGTGGCGGCCTAAAACTCTATGCAGCTCATCGACACACACGCGCATCTCGACGAACAGGCCTTCGAGACAGACCGCGACGACGTCGTCGCCCGGGCTGCCGATGCGGGAATCGCGATGCTGATCACCATCGGTACCACCGCCGACAGCAGTCAAAGGGCGGTCGAACTGACCCGGCAGTACGAGAGCGTCTACGCGGCTGTCGGCATTCAGCCGAACTACGCTGCCGAGGCAAAACCCGACGATTGGGATCAAATCGAGAGGCTGGCTGCTGAAGAAAAGGTGGTCGCCATCGGCGAAACCGGCCTGGACCGCTATTGGGACTTCGCGCCGCTGCCGTTGCAGTCCGAGTACTTCACCAGGCACATCGAGCTCTCCCGTCGGCTGGAATTGCCGTTTGTCGTACACTGTCGTGAAGCTGAAACGGATGTCGTGACCCATCTTCGCAGCGCCGCTTTAGCGGGACCGCTACGGGGCGTGATGCACTCCTTTTGCGGTGCATTGGAGACAGCGCTCGCCTGCCTCGAGTTGGGACTACACATCTCATTTGCCGGTATGGTCACGTTCAAGAAAAATGCGGCACTGCGTGAAGTGGCGGCCGAGGTGCCGCTCGATCGGTTGCTCATCGAAACTGACGCACCCTATCTCTCTCCCGAGCCGGTGCGGAAGAGAAAACGAAACGAGCCGGCCAACGTGCAATACACGGCCGCCTGTCTGGCGGAAGTTCACGGCATCTCAGCCGAAGAGTTTGCCGCCCAGACCACCGAGAACGCCCGGCGGCTGTTCCGATTGACATAGCTTGGGATGAACGAAACGGCTGTGTCAGCACGCCGATCGGTGTTCCAGCGGGCCGGGCTGGGTGTTGCGGAAACAGGCAAGCTGAGCCGCAAGCGGTCCGCTCGCAATCGCGCGACGTGCATGCTATCCTGACGCCGTCAATCACGTTTCCACGGTGTTTTTTCACAGGATGGACAAGTGAAGACAGCCGTGACGTCGGACCATGCTCTCGTGGAATTCGGAAGGGAACGCTGCCGCGGAGCGGCCGTGGCTGGGGAGTCTTGCCGATCGGTTCGAACGGAACCGCGGGACTCTTCCGGCCCGTCCCTCGTCTGGAGGGTGCATCCGGCTCGGGATCGGGTCGGCGCCGCATGTTTCGCTGCGGCTGTCGTGACTGCGATGGCATGGCTGTCGGCGGCGATGATGCAGAGTGTCTGGTGGGGCGCGTTGGCCGTGGTGGTCTTGTTCGTGGCACTTCGCCGTTTCTTTCTGCCAAGTCAATTCCGCATCGACGCCGAGGGAATCACCGCTCGCAACAGTTTAAGCCGGCAACGATACCATTGGTCGCAGATTTTCCGATTCTCGTGCGATCGGCGGGGTGGGTATCTTTCCACCCGGTCGAGAAGTTCGGTGCTCGACATCTTCCGCGGCATGCATCTGCTCTTCGGCGAAGATCGTGAAACGGTTGTCGCCCAGATTCGTGAACGCTTAAATTCGGAGGCCGGGCGGTGATCGGGTGGCTGAAACATGCATTTGCGGTCGAGCCGTCGGGGCCGGCCGAACCAACCTCGCTGCAGCGTAAGGCAGTTGAACAAGTTTGCGTAGAGATTGTTCGCCGGCAACTCATCACGCCGGCCTTGCTGATTCTTGAGACGTCGCGGCCGTTGAACTTCATCGGTGCACAGGTGATGCACTTTTTTGCACCTTTGGTTTCCGTTCTGACCGACTCGCAGGGGCATCGACATTTTGCCGAATTTCTGGAACGCCGTGGCTCGATCGACTACATCTTCCGGCGGATTGAGCAATTAGAATCAACCGCGTTATCCCAGCAAAGGGGATCGGGGATAGACGGTGGCGAATAGAGGATGGAGTGAAGTATCTTCCCTAACTCCGGACTCTCCCCCAACGTGATTGCGGAAACGAAAGCAGGCGGCGGATTAAAAAACTCAAGAGCGATGACCAGGATCGACCCGGAAAAAATCAACGTCATTCTGGCGACCGACTGCGGCAGTACCACGACCAAAGCGATCCTGATCGAACGGCTCGATGGTCACTACCGGCAGACGTTTCGGGGGGAAGCGCCGACGACTGTCGAAGCGCCGGCGGCCGACGTGACCGTGGGCGTTATCAATGCCGTCACGGAAGTCGGTGAACTGGCGGGTCGGCGTCTGATCGACGAGGAGGGGCAAATCATTCGTCCCGCCCGCGATGGCCAAGGCTGCGACATCTACATTTCGACGTCGAGCGCCGGAGGCGGTTTGCAGATGATGGTGGCCGGCGTGGTCCGGGAGATGACGGCCGCCAGCGCCAAACGGGCTGCTCTGGGGGCCGGCGCGATTGTGATGGACGTCATCGCCTCGAACGACAAGCGGCTGCCGCACCAGCAGATTCAGCGAATTCGCGAATTACGGCCCGACATGATCCTCGTTTCCGGCGGGACGGACGGCGGGAACACGACCAAGGTCGTCGAAATTGCCGAACTGATCGCCCCAGCCAAGCCGCAACCCCGGTTCGGCGGCGAGTACCGGATGCCGCTGATCTACGCCGGCAACCGAGATGCCGTCCCGCTGATCGAGAAGGTTTTTGACAACGGCGTCGAACTGACGATCGTCCCGAATCTTCGCCCGGTCCTGGAGCGAGAGAATTTGGGGCACGCGCGTGACGCCATTCACAACCTGTTTCTCGAACATGTGATGGCACACGCGCCCGGTTACGAGAAGCTGATCCAGTGGACCGACTCGCCGATCATGCCCACCCCCGGCGCGGTGGGCAACATCCTGCAGACGATTGCCCAGCGGCAGGGTCTTAACGCCGTCGGCGTGGACATCGGCGGCGCGACGACCGACATTTTCAGCGTTTTCGACGGCACGTTCAACCGCACGGTCAGCGCCAACTTGGGGATGAGCTATTCCATCTCCAACGTCTGCGCCGAGGCCACTTTGTCGATGATTTTGCGCTGGGTACATATCGACATGGACGAGCGGGACCTGCGCAACCGGGTGAAGAACAAAATGATCCGGCCGACAACCATCCCGCAGACGCTTGAAGCGCTGGTCTTCGAACAGGCGGTGGCCCGCGAGGCGCTGCGTCTGGCCTATGCACAGCACAAAGAATTCGCGACGACCTTAAAAGGCGTGCAGCAACAACGGACGGTCGGCGATACCTTCAGCCAGGAAATCAGCGGACAGACGATCGTCGACAACATGACGCTCAACCTGCTGGTGGCGTCCGGCGGCGTCCTCTCGCACGCGCCGCGGATGCAGCAGACGGCGGCCATGCTCATCGACGCCTTCCAACCGGAAGGGATCACCACGCTAGCCAAGGACAGCATTTTCATGATGCCGCACCTCGGTGTGCTGGCGCAGGTGCATCCGCAAGCGGCGCTGGAGGTGTTTGAACGGGACTGCCTGATTTATCTCGGCACCTGCATAGCACCGAAAGGAACCGGCAAACCGGGGAAACCGTGTCTCGAGTATCAAATTTCAGGCAGCAAGCTCAGCGAATCGGGGACACTGGCATTCGGCGAGTTGAAGCTGTTGCCGCTGGGCGTCGGCGAGACGGCTAGTGTGACGCTTCAGCCGGCCCGTGGATTTGACGTCGGCGCTGGAACCGGCAGACGGATTGAAGGGCAAATCAAAGGGGGAACGGTGGGCATCATCCTCGACGGTCGCGGCCGCCCACTACTTCTGCCCGAAAACGCCAAGACCTGCCGCGAGGCAGCCCAACAAACAATCGCCGCACTGAATCTCTATCCAGAACCCACAACACCCTGCCCTACTGACTACTGACCACTAATAACAATGGCCCACGCATATACTCCGGGACTGAAGGTCACCAGCCGCGTTCGGCAGCGCTGTCGGCGCATTTTGCCGATTGCCGGCGAGGTACTGGTTGAGGCCGGTGACCGAGTCTCGGCCCGCGACGTCATTGCCCAGACGTTCATGCCGGGCGAGGTCACGCCGGTCAATCTGTCCAACGCGCTATCGCTGCCGCCGGCCGACGTTCCCGAATGCATGCTGGTCCA
Organism: Planctomycetota bacterium; assembly: GCA_963582395.1. GTDB lineage: Bacteria > Planctomycetota > Planctomycetia > Planctomycetales > Planctomycetaceae > CAUZTK01. The sequence goes on from CAUZTK010000022.1 coordinate 13,935, forward strand.
AGAAGCGGAACGCATCGAAGTCGGACAGACCTTGGCACGCACCAAAGGCATTTTCGGGTTGTTTAAAAACGAATACAAATCGAAGGTGGCCGGTACCGTCGAATCGATTTCGAGTGTCACCGGGCAACTAATCGTCCGCGGCGAGCCGCTGCCGCTGCAACTGTTAGCATACCTGTCGGGCGAAGTTGCCGAGGTGATTCCGGCCGAGGGGGTCGTGATCGAAGCCGACGTGTCGTTCATTCAGGGCATCTTCGGCATTGGGGGCGAAAGGTTCGGTCGGATCCGTATGTCTTGCGACGATCACACTCAGGAACTGACGCCCGAGTTGATCACTGCGAACATGCAGGAAGCCATCGTGATCGGCGGCGCGCGGATGAGCGGAGCTGCCGTCCGCAAAGCGATTGAGGTTGGTGCGTCGGCTGTTGTTTCCGGCGGAATGGATGACCAAGATCTGCGGGAGATTCTGGGGTACGATTTGGGTGTGGCCATCACCGGCTCTGAGGATGTTGGCATCACGCTGATTATTACCGAAGGATTCGGCGAAATTTCGATGGCCGAGCGGACCTTCCGATTGCTCGCCTTGCGTGAAGGAGATGAATCCGCCGTCAACGGCGCTACGCAAATTCGCGCCGGCGTGATGCGGCCAGAGGTCATCATTCCTTTGAGCGAAGAGAAACGGGCCCAAGAAGTGGAAGGGCCGCACTCGACCGGCGTGCTTGATGTCGGTTCCGTGGTGCGCATGATCCGCGACCCGTACTTCGGGCAGATCGGCAGCGTAGCCTCTCTGCCGCCGGAACTGGCGGTGCTGGGCTCCGAATCGAAAGCCCGCGTGCTGGAAGTGGAATTCGACTCGGGCGAGAAAGCCGTCATCCCGCGGGCCAACGTGGAACTGGTGCAACAATAGGAACAACGCATGTCTGGTTCATCGAGGCGGAAGCGGCGTTTCTCGGTCGCATTGGTATTTGGATTCTGGCTGGCCTTGCCCATGATTGTGTTGGCCCAGTCACCGCGTCCGCCCGGAAATCTAAAAGGGAACGATGCACCGGGTGACGTCGGGCAGAAAGTCCTTCTCACTTGGACCCTTTCTCCCGATGATCTCCTCGGTACCACACCTCCGAAGGTCATTGGGTATCGGCTTTTCCGGAAAGAAGCCGATTCGGACACATTCAAAAAACTCGATGACGAACCGACCTATCAGCGCAGCAGTTACACCGACAACCGATGCCAAGCTGGAATCGCCTACCATTACCGGGTCGTCGCTGTTGCTCCCGACGGATCGGAGTCGGAGCCGGCCGAAACTGTCGAGTCGGTCGTCCCCGATATGGAATTCTTTGACAGCCGACACGGCTGGTATGGCGTGATTCTGCTACTGGTTTGTGGGACAGTGATGTACTTCATCGAATTGGCCCGAAGTGGACGAGAGCTAAAAGTGCGGAAAATCGCCGGTTTGGAGGCATTCGAAGAGGCGGTCGGTCGCGCCACCGAAATGGGCCGGCCATGTCTGTTCGTTCCTGGAATTTTGGACATCAACGACATCCAGACAATCGCCGGACTGACGATCCTCTCTCACGTTGCCCGCCTGACAGCGGAATACGACGCCAAAATTGTGGTCCCCACCTGCCGTTCTCTGGTGATGACGACCGCCCGTGAAACGGTGGAATCCTCGTACCTCGGCGCTGGCCGGCCCGATGCCTACAACGAAGACGACATCTATTATTTAACCGACGAACAGTTCGGTTACGTGGCCGGTGTGACGGGAAGTATGGTCCGCGAGAAACCGGCTGCCTGTTTCTACATGGGCGCGTTTTTTGCCGAGTCGTTGCTGCTGGCCGAGACCGGCCATTCGATCGGCGCAATTCAAGTCGCGGGAACGGCCATGCCTTCGCAGCTTCCCTTTTTTGTGGCCGCCTGTGACTACACGCTCATCGGCGAGGAATTCTTTGCCGCCTCCGCCTATCTATCAGGTGAATCGCATCAGTTGGGAAGTCTGAAAGGACAGGATGCCGGTAAGGTGATCGGTGTGTTTTTGCTGGGGCTGGGATGTGTGCTCGCCACAGTAGCGGCCGTCACAGGCAATCCGACCCTGGCGATGGCCGTTGACTTCCTGAAAGGAAACGTGTTGGGAGCGGAGGGCTTTTTGCCATGAGACGAACTATTCCTCTGCTCATCAGTTCGATCACCGGTTTCTTACTGATCGTGGCTTTCTTCATCCCCTACACCGAGTCGTGGGGTAATGAAGTCATGAATTGGTTCGACATTGTGGCGGCGTTTGCATTCGTTCTCGGCGCCGGCAGTCTGCTCAAGATGCACTTGCGGAAAGTCTCTGACCGGCGAGCCGGCTGGGGCTATTCAGCCGTCACGGTTTTGGCATTTCTGATGATGCTGGGAATGGGGCTGGGCAAAGTCGGTGTGCCGCCCTCAGAAAAGTTTCCGAATCATCCCTTCTCGGGTCACTACCTGCACGAGGGGGGAGCCTTCTGGTGGATTTTTCAGTACCTTTTCCTGCCGCTTTCGGCCACGATGTTCGCCATGCTGGCCTTCTACATCGCCTCGGCTGCATTTCGAGCCTTTCGGGCGAAAAATACCGAAGCGATCATTTTGCTCATCACCGCGTTTATTGTGTTGCTGGGACGAACATATGCCGGCGAGGTGCTGACCGACTGGCTTCCAGAAAGCCTGGCTTTTCTACGGCTCGAAAGACTGACCGAGGACACGATCATGAACGTGTTCAATCTTGCCGGCAACCGGGCCATTATGATCGGAATCGGTCTGGGAATTGTCTCCACGTCGCTGAAGGTCCTTCTGGGTGTCGATCGCTCGTACCTGGGATCCGAGTAGGAGTTCGAGAAGATGCTGGCATTCTTTGAAAATCTTGATCGTCGCTGGATCTTCCTGCTGATGTTCTTGGTGGTGGCAGCGGCGATTCTGACACAAGTCAAGTTTCCAGAGAAACCTTCGCCTATGGTCAGGAACGTCTTCCGCACCATTGAGGATCTGCCAGACGGGTCGAGTGTCTTGCTGGCTCTCGACTATGACCCGGCCAGCGAAGGCGAATTGCAGCCGATGGCCTCGGCTTTCACGCGGCAGTGTGCCAAGAAGAAACACAAGCTGTTCTACATCACCCTCTGGGCGCCAGGAGTGCCGATGATCCAACGGAGCATCGAGATTCTCAAGAGTGAGTTCCAGGAATACCGTTACGGCCAAGACTACGTCAATCTGGGATACAGAACCGGAGGGGAGGGTGTGATCAAGCTGGTGACGAGCGATCTGAAGCGGCTCTACGCAAACGACGTGGCCGGTACGAATCTTGACGACATTCCCCTGACACGGAACCTCAAGAACATCCAAAAAATGGATTTGATCGTCAACGTGGGTGCTGGATCACCCGGCAGCAAGGAATGGGTGCAATACGCTGCCACGCCGTACAACATCCAAATGGTCGCCGGCACAACCGGCGTGGGGGCACCGCCATTGTATCCCTACATTCCAAATCAACTGGCCGGGATTTTGGGCGCCATCAAAGCAGCGTCCGAATACGAACAAACGCTGCTCGAAAGATATCCGGAGTTGAATGAGAACGAAAAAGCCCAGGAAGCGAAACGGCGAATGGGCCCCCAACTTGTGGCACACATGCTGATGATCGGGTTGATCATTCTGGGCAATGTCATTCACTTCAGCCAACGACGCCGGGAGATCTCGCAGTGAAGCAATCCACCATCATCTGGACCGCGTTGATGGTTCTGGGCGGCGGCTTTCTCATCATTCGTGCTAGCACCGTCGGCATGGGGCAAGCATACGTCCGTCTCGTTCAGGTCGAGCCGGAAGGTTCGACGGTCTCATGGACTGATCGACTCGGCGTCGATCCTAAAGAACAGAACGATGCCGACGTCCGTTTGAGTTGGCCGCGCACCATCGGCATTTGGGTGGCGGCCCTTTGCACTCTCAGCATCTTTTCGTTTCTTTACGGCGACAATCCGCTGTATAAGTTGGCCGAGGCCGTATTTGTCGGCTCCTCGGCCGGCTATGCCATGGCGGTCGGGTTTTGGGACGGGATGATCAACATTCTCTTCCGTAATCTCTGGCCAGAGTTAATGCGAACCACATTTATCCCTGGGATTGACGAAACCCAGGACGCCAACCTGCTGTTTCTCGTCCCGCTGATCTTGGGCCTGATGATGCTTTGGCGGCTGGCACCGGTGGGAGGTTGGATCTCGCGCTGGGCATTGGCCTTTTTCATCGGGGCGACGGCGGGCTTGCGATTGCTGGCCTATTTTCAGTCAGATTTTGTAGCACAGATCCAAAATACCATCATCCCGCTGGCCGTGTTCTTCGGGGACGGCAGCATTGACTTCGCCCAGTCTCTGAAGAACATCACGATTGTGTTTGGTATTTTCGTGTGTACTGTCTATTTTTTCTTCTCGGTCGAACATAAGGGAATCGTCGGAAAGGTCTCGCGCGTCGGCATCTGGTTTCTGATGATCACCTTCGGGGCCGGCTTCGGTTACACGGTGATGGGCCGAATTGCGCTCCTATCGGGACGTCTCGAATTCCTCTTCGACGACTGGTTGTGGCTAATCGATCCGGTCGGCAAGCGGATTGGATTGTGAAAATGCCGCTCGCGGCTTAGCGAATCAACGAAACCAGCAACCTTCATCCCATAGAAAAAATCGACGACAAGCTGGCCGTCATCACCGGCGGAAATCAAGGGATCGGAAAAGTACTCGGATGATGAGCATGGAAACCATCGCACAGGCGGCGCTGGCCATAGTCGCCCTGCCGGCAGACGTGAACTTTCTGGAGGCCATCGTCCTGCCACGCGATCAACTGTACCTTGCGCGTGGCTGAGAGCGGGCCCCTGCCTCAATACCAGCGGCGTTTGTCGACCAGTGTTGTCGGTTCATCGCCCGCGGAAAATCGGCGGATGTTTTCCAGCAATGTGGCCGTGTGACGTTCCGCAATCCGCGGCGAGGCGGCGGCGATGTGCGGGGTGATGATGACGTTGTCCATTCTCCACAACGGATGATCGGCCGGCAGCGGTTCGATCTCGAAGACGTCGAGCGCTGCACCGGCGATCTCGCCCGATTCCAGAGCAGCCGTCAGATCGGCCAGATCGACGATCACACCGCGGCCGATATTGATCAGGTACGCCGACTTTCTCATCTGGCTAAACTGTTCCGCGCGGAACAGTTTGAATGTTTCGGGAGTGTGGGGGGCGGCGATGACGACGAAGTCGCTCTGACTTAGCAGCTCGGTCAGACGGTCCGGCGGCCAGACTTCGGGGACCACGCTGGGCACTTCGCGGCAGACCGGATCCACACCCAAGATTGTCATGCCGAACCCGTGTGCGCGGCGGCAGATCTCCGAGCCGATGTTGCCCGTGCCGACGACACCCATCGTGCAGTCGGCCAGATGCGGATGAGCGCGGTCGATGCTGCTAACCGACGCCGGACCGACCGTGAAGGTCGAACGTCCCGACTCACCACCGACCGGCTCCCACTTCGCCTGCTGCTGCCGTCGCAGATAAGTGTGCAGGTTCCGCGCCAAGCAGATCACGAAACCCATCACGTGGTCGGCAATCACGTCGGAAAACAAGCCGCGCATGTTGCTCAGTTGGCAGGGATGTTCGATCAACTCCTGGAACAGGTAATGTTCGAGGCTGGCCGTCGGTGACTGGACCCATCGGAGGTTCTTGGCGGCCCCGAGTAAATCGGGAGTCATCTTTCCGAAAAACGCATCGGCATCGACAATCTCGCGGAGGGCCGTTTGGTCGTCTGCGGCGTTGACCACCTGCATCTGGCCGGCGGCTTCGCAAATCAGTGTGTGCCGTTCGTCATCGACAGCCGGAAACAGCAGCATCTTCATCGTGGAATTTCTCCAATTGAAACCGGCAATTACACAAACAACTCGTACCGCGTCGAGCCGGTGCTGCGACAATTCCTAGCTCGGGCGACGCTGTCAGTTTATGGCATGTTTTGGCCGAAACCAAGCCGTGGCAGATCATGCTGCTGAAATCAAAACCACCCGAGTGACCACGTGTGACGTGTCGGAGACGTCGATTGATCAAGCTTTCGTTTCGGTGGCTGATCGATTCAAAGAGCACTGCGGCGCCAAAAGTGGGGTCACTCGAATGGCAATGTCAAGTGATTGAAACGAGATTCCGGCGCGGGAAAATTTTCGCTGTCTTTCCTGCTTGCTCTTCAAAGCGATGTGGGTCACAATGGCCGCGCATCGAAAACTTTTTATAAGAATCATTCACAAAATTCACGAAAGACGAGGCAGGGCTGATGCAAGTTTTCACCCGTCAAGTGAACGAAGGCTTGGTGATCGACGACGACATTCACGTGACGGTTTTGGATATTCACGAGGACCACGTGAGGCTGGCGATTTCTTCCCCTCACGACCAGCCGTCTTATTGGGAACAGACGCTTTACTGGGAATCCGTGGAAACGAATCGCGAACTACAACTGAGCTAAATTCAGTTTGGTTATAGCCCGAAGGTCCGCGCACGGAGGTCTTTCCAAGTCTGCCTAGGTGTGGCTGCGCGCTCGTCGTCGAACCGTCACAAACTCTGTTGCAGGGTTTAGAGCACTTTCAGGATCGGTTATTCATGTGTGAAGGAGATCGGGCCTCTACTCCTTGGATCATCGAATTCAAGGATGAAGACGATGGTAAGACCGTTGTCCGTGGACCTGCGAACTCGTGTTTTGAATGACGTAGAAGGGGTATTTCGGCTGAAAGAGCCGCGTCAAGTCTTGCATCTCCGTAAGAACTATCTATCAGTGGAAAGAGCTCAAACGTAAAACCGGATCGCTCGCTCCACGCAGTGGGAAATCCGGGCCGTGGCCAAAACTCGAGTCGTATCGCGAGCAGATCCTGGCCACCGTCAAAGATAATTCCGGGATCACGCTGGAAGAACTCTAGGCTTAGCTCCAGTTGCCGGGCTGTCTCTCGACGGTGTGTAATGCGCTGCGTGCCTGGGGCATCGTGCTCAAAAAGTTATGCGGGCCGCACCCCTCAGGCATTTCAGCCGCTTCGCTGCGAAATTTTCGGCTGATCTTTCTCGGAAGATTCACCGTTCGTCTGTCTACGACCGCTGACGGGAATCCAATGATACACACGCAGCAGTCCGAGCAGCAGGACGAGCACCGTTAGCGAAATCGCACCCAGCAGGACCAGAGTGGTCGCGTGACCGAACACCTCCCGCGTCGGCTTCCACAACCATCTCCAGCCGAATAACACAAGGACGGTGGCGAGACTGAGAAACGGACCGAACGGCACGAATGTCTGCCCGGCGATCATCCGAACGGACAGGCCAACTACAACGCCACACAGCGGCGCCAACAAAAAGACGAAACAGACTGGCTGCCAGCCCAGAAAGCTGCCGATCATTCCCATCAACATCACATCTCCGAAGCCGAGTGCCTCGCGGCCAAGCATCTGAGACGCGACAAATCGAATGAGCCATATCGTTCCGGCGCCGGTGGCGGCTCCTACGCTGCTCCAGGCCAGGCCGTGCCAGTGTCGAGACTCATCGAACCATGTCGGAATGTACGCGCCCCAGTGTTCAATTCGGCCATTGACGACCGTGTCCACCTGGTTCCAATCGATCCACAAATGCACCAGTTGTAACTGGCCCGAAAAGCTTGCTCCCAGCAATCCGATCAGCGTTCCCACGACGGTGATCCGGTCGAGAATTATGTACTCGCGAAAGTCGGTGCTGGTGGCCGCCACTAACAGACCGATCAGAATCAGGTGGTAAAAGATTCGGCCATACCACCAGGTTTCGCTCGGTCGGACCATCTCGATCTGTTGGCACTTGAAAAAAACTACCGCCACGACAAACGCCGCAAACAACAGGGCCGTGCCCGCTTGAATTACCAGCCCCCATTTTCCGAGAGATGATTTCGACGCGGCGGTATCGAGGCTGCTGTGGATGACGAATCGGACAATTACGTATCCGACGACCGCCCCCAGGATCAGGAACATGGCGATGGTCAGCGCCGCTGGCAAATCGGTCAGCAGGGAAATCATGCGATTGGCCAAGATCAACAGATCGAGAAGAGCCTGCACGCTACAGGTGACCGTGCGAGACTTCCACCGAGTGCAGCGAAGATAGCAAATGTTACTCGGAACACTAAGACCTGTCGACATTCTACCGGCGGAGACGGCTTCCCGCACTCGATGGCCGCAAACCGTCGTCCGGATCGGTCACCGAGAAGCGCCGGTTACCAGTTGGTGAACGAGCCGTCGGCCCGGCTGAATCGTGGTGTTCGACCGTCGGAAATCGGCGGATAGGCGGCCAGCGCCTGCGGGTTGAACTCAACGCCCAGCCCCGGCGTCGTCGGAGGCAGTAAGTTTCCCTCCTCGAACGGTACTTGCTGAGGAAAGAGTTCGGAAAGTACCGATCCCGGAACGCGGGCCAGTTCCTGTACCCCGAAATTGCTGACCGACAGGTCGAGATGCAGGCAAGCAGCCGTCGCCACCGGTCCCAGCGGATTGTGCAACGCCATTTGAATCGAGTGGGTCTCGCACCAGCCGGCCACTTTCAGCGTCTCGGTGATTCCGCCCACAATGCAGATGTCTGCCCGCGCGTAATCGATCAGGTCTTCTTCGATCTGTTGACGAAACTCCCATTTCGAGGCATATTGCTCGCCTGCGGCCAACGGAAGGTGTACGTGCCGGGCCAGCTTGCGAAAGCTGTCGAAGTTTTCCATCCGCAACGGATCCTCGACGAAATAGGGGCGGTACGGCTCTAGACGACGGCAAAGCGAGATCGCGTCCGCCGGGTCCAACCGCGTATGGACGTCGACGATCAGTTCCAGTTCTTCGCCAATGTCGGCTCGAAGAGCGGCGAAATCTTCCACACAGCGGCGAATGGCTGCCGACGGCTCGAAAATCGCTCCGTGGGGTTCTTCGCGAAGATTGAAGCGGGCGAACTTCCAACCAGCGGCTTGTTTTGCACGGGCATCTTCAACTAGTTCCGAGGACGAATTGCCGACGACGTGCGGATAACAGGCCACACGATCGCGGACCTGTCCCCCCAGCAGTTGATAGAGAGGAACCCCCAGCGCCTTGGCTTTGATGTCCCACAGGGCAATGTCGATCGCACTGATCGCCGCACAGCCAACCCGACCGGCGGGGAAAAAACCGCCCCGAAACATCAACTGCCAGAGGTGTTCGGTCCGAAATGGATCCTGTCCGGTGATCAGCGGCGTCAGTGTCTCGACGAATCCCCTCGTCGCCGGTTCCTGCCAGGTCAGGCCCCCTTCACCGATTCCGCTGATCCCCTCGTCGGTCTCGACGAGGACAAAGAAAAAATTCCGAACGTCTCCGACAGTGTAGGGCGTCACGGCAGTGATTTTCATGGAAGACCTCACGATTCTTCTGGGAGCAACCTTGGACCATTATCGAGTGTAAAACGTGAATTTTGTTCGCGTTTCCAAATCCGAAATCCGAAGCACGAAACTCGAAACAAATTCGAATTCTCGAAATACGAATGTTCAAAACTTCCCAGTCATCGGCTGCTATTTTCTGACGGTTTGGACATTCAAGATTTGGATTTGTTTCAGATTTCAAGGGCCATGCCCTTGCCTAGCGTCTTTGCGTCGAAAAACTTTTATTGAAGTCTACAATTTTAGTTCATAACCGGCTCGGCAGCAGTTGCAGTTCGGGAACGACGGCCCGGGGGTGTAGCCTGGCAACGAATAACACCGCCTCGGCCACGTCGGCCGGATCGAGTGCGAGTTCGAGAATTTCCGGCGGTGTCGGTGTGGGACGTTTCGCCAGGATTTCGGTGTCGCACAAGCCTGGAAAAATGACGGTGGTGCGAATGCCGTTCTCCTTTTCCTCAACCCGCGTACCGTGCGCCAGCCCCGACAGACCGTGCTTGCCAGCCTGATAGGCGACCCCGGAGACATCGGGCATTTGCACGGCCGCCGTCGACAGATAAACAATCAAACCGCCCCCCTGCTTCCGCATTGTGGCGGCGGCCGCTTTCGTACACAGAAAGGCACCGCTGAGATTGGTCGCCAGCATCATCTGCCACGTCTGGGGCGTGAGGACATCCAGCGCGCGGTCGGGAATGTTTGTCCCGGTCGCGTAGACCAGCAGGTCCAGTCGGCCGAAACGTTCGAGGGTGGTCGCGATCAGCCGTTCCACCTCTGTTTGTCTTGTGCTATCGGTCGGGCAGGCGTCGGCTGTGAAACCATCTGCATTCAATTCCGCCTTCAACTCGTTCAGCTTTGCTTCACGTCGGGCGGCCAGCATAACTTTTTCGCCCTCACGGGCCAGCGCCGTCGCCGTCGCCCGGCCCATGCCGCTCGAGGCGCCCACGACAATGGACACCTTGTCCTTCAGAGATTCGACCATTGGGATGACCTGACTTTCAAAAAAGAGTTGCAACACACCCTCGGAATCCATTTATGCCGTCCACATGCCAGCACGTCAAACCGAAAAAAAATTCCGACTACAACCAGATTTCCTCCCCATCCGCAATCCGAAATCTGAAGTCGGCACCGTTGACAACCCGCCGTCGGCTGATAGGATTCGCCACAGACTCGGGTGCTCTGTTGCGGCTCGTTGCCGGGAAGAGAGAATAGGGAAAACGGTGCAAGGCCGTTGCGGTCCCGCCGCTGTAACCGAGGACGAACGCTGCACGAAACCACTGTGGGTTCTGGTCCGTTTGACCCATCAAGCCGGCCAATCTTGCGGGAAGGCGCAGTTAGTAGGACGATCCGGAAGCCAGAAGACCTGCCCAGTTGTCGGTTTCGCTTTGAGGGGTCTTTCGAGGAAAAGACGTTGCGAACTCCG
>CAUZTK010000023.1:0-23611 GCA_963582395.1 Planctomycetota bacterium
GACCAGCTTCATCACATCCTGCTCGCGGAGTGATAGCAACCCTATGCGGGAAGTGGATGCAGTGCGTTCGCACAAATCCTCGTCGCCGCGTTTCTGAGCGGTGATGTCTTCCAACAACCCGTCGACGACGATTCCGCCGTCCGGCGTCTTGGTTGGCGTCAGGGTCAAGCGCAGCCAGACCGATTGTCCCGCTGCCGGAAAGTGGAGTTCCGCCTCCTGAGACCGTCCCGTTTTCAACAGCCGCTTCAAGAGCTGAAGGCATGCTTTTAGTTCGAGCAGCGCTTTCGGCGATTCGACGATCGGCGTTTTTTTCTGGAGAATCGAGTCCCAGCAGGCGATGAAACGACTCGTTGGCATTCAGCAATTCTCCATCGGGACTGCACTGGAACGCGCCGATCGTCAATCGGTTTAACAGAAATTTCATCCGTGACTCCAACTCCGCAACTCGACGACTGGTTCACGTTTTTTCCAGCACCGAGTGGACCGCTGCGCGAATGCGGACAAAATGCCACCCTTCCTTGACGATGTAATCATCCAAGCCGAGCTTCATCGCCTCCACGGCGACTTCCTGGCGGCCCGCTTCTGTCAACAGGATGACGGGGCAGTCGGGACGGCGGGTCTTGACGGTCTTCAAAACGGCAATGCCGTTGAACCATCGCAACTTGTAATCGATCATCGCCAGGTCGAACGCTTCACGGTTCAAGGCCGACGCCAAGTCCGGCGCGTCGCTAATTTTCTCGACCACAACATCGGGAAATTCGCCGTGAAGATCCTGCAGAACGTGTCCACGATCATCAGGGTCGTCGTCGATCAGCAACAGACGCAGAGGACGAGACATCGCGATTTTTCACCGTCTCAGACAAGGCTGCCATGACGTTTCAACCGTCAGCAATGTTGCCTATTTATGCAGATCGTGTCTAATTGTGGACTCGTGCATCATCGATCACAGGGGGGTGCATAGCATAGAACACGAATTCATGGTGAATAGTCGAGACCGAATTCTGCCATCCCACCCACGACTGTGAGCTATCACTGGACCATCATGGACCGATTGGCCCACGAAAGAGGTGGGTGGCATCACGAATTCAACCGCGTTTCCCCATAAACCCCTGTTTTTACAGTGTTTCCGATGTGCGAATGATTATGCCTGGCCACAAGAGGCGCAAACCGACACCAGAAAAGATCCCTGACCCACCATTGACACGCACAGAAATGACTTGGAGATGTGTTTTTCTGCGAGTGGTTTCAACGCGTCACAAGCCAATGGAAACGCGTTTAATGCGTGAAAAATGATAGTCCAAGTGTACTACGACATAAAGGCCTGTCCCCTGAATGTTTTTTCAATATATATATGAATATATTCCACGAGTTCTTAGATTGACCTAGCACGAGCGTCGGCCATATTCAAAAGGCCCGGGTCAATCTTTTCGAAATGAACACAACGGCCCAGGCCCAGTTACGGCCGTAAAGTCACGACCAAAGACATCGAACAGAAATCGCCCACGGAGTCATTGACCCACGGTGGTTCTCGACGGATTGCGATTGACGGTTTCGCTTATACGCAACGGGTGTGGCACAAGTCTGTCACCCTGATTTGAAATCGGGAGACGATTTCGCGAAACGTCCGATGTGAGCCGTCGCAGATTTCCCGGCTGGAAGTCAAACAGATAGGTTGCTCGGGCCGAGGGGGACCACAATGCCGCAAGCGGTAAATCGGCTGTCCCGCCGTGTGCAAGTGGGGGCTCGATTGCGGTTGTCGCCGGTTGACCGCCAAGGTCAGAGCAATTCGCGGATCGGTTTGCCGTCGTCGACGATGCAGTTTTCAACAGACTGTTAGCCCGGATTATTCACGAGGCGAACCTCAACTCACGCAAGCAAAGTGGTAAAAAGTCGTTGCGACTATCTTGCCCAAAACGCCGCGCATACAAGTACGAAGCGCAAGCGAGTGAGTCCATGCCGTACACACTCGCTTGCGCTTCGTGCTTGTATTAGTCGAGCGAACACCTTATGAATAATCCGGGTTAGTGTACGATGGCGAGGCGTTCTTCTTTTTTGGCGCGGCGGCGGGCGATCAGTTCGTCCTGCAGGTTGGCCGGCACCTGCTGATAGCGGGCAAATTCCATGCTGAAGGTCCCTTGGCCCTGCGTCATCGAGCGCAGTTCGTTGGCGTAGTCGAACATCGTCGCCAGCGGGACTCCCGCCAGAATGACCGTGTTGCCCTGCCGGACTTCGCTCGAAATAATCCGACCGCGCTTGCTCGACAGGTGACCGCAAATCGGTCCTTGCATTTCCTCGGGAACTTCAACCTCGATCTGCATGATCGGTTCCTGCAGGGCGACTTGGGCCTTCTTCAGTGTGTCTCGCATGCAGTTGAAGGCGCAGACGTTAAACGCCATCTCCGACGAGTCGACGTCGTGAAAGCTGCCATCTTCTATAATCATTTGTACACCAACTACTTCACAGCCGCACAGAGTTCCGACTTGCAGCGCGCGGCGGAACCCTTTATCGACCGCGGGGATGTACTCTTTGGGAATCCTGCCGCCGGTGATATTGTCGATGAATTCATAGGTCGTCTCGGCGTCTTCGGCCAACGGCAGAAGCCGACCCACAACATGCGCATACTGCCCGGAACCGCCGGTTTGCTTCTTGTGCTTAAAATTGAATGGAATTTCGCGTGTCGGCCGTTCGCGATAGGCGACCTTCGGCTTGCCGACGAGGCAGCCGACCCCGTACTCGCGGCGGATGCGCTCGATGTAGACTTCCAGGTGCAACTGACCCATGCCGGCGATAATCGTCTCGCTCGTTTCCGGGTCGGTTCTGACATGAAACGTGGGATCCTCGCGACGGAATCGCTCCAGCGCCTTGCCCAATTGATCAGCCCCATCCCGCCGAAGCGGTTCGATCGAGAGCCGGACGACCGGTTCGGGGACGAAGATTTTCTCCAGCACGTAGTTCAAAGGCTTGCCACAAAATGTGTCGCCTGAAGCGCAGTCGACCCCGACCACAGCCACAATATCTCCCGCCTGAGCCTGATCGAGGTCTTGGCGCTGATCGGCGTGCATCCGAACAAGCCGACCGAACCGCACTTTGCGAGCGGTCCGTGTATTGGTGTAGGTCCCGCCTTTCTCAAGCGTCCCTTGATAGATGCGGACGTACGTCAGTTGCCCGAATGACTCGACGACGGTCTTATACGCCATCGCCACCAACGGATCGGCAGTGGAATGGGAGAGTGTGACGTCCGCGGATTCCGCGTTGCGGTCTTCCCCGACGGTTGTCTTGGCAGCGTCGAGATTAATTGCGGTCACCGTGCGGTCCAAAGGACTCGGCAGATAGTGAACGACGGCGTTGAGCACTTCCTGCACGCCTTTGTTCTTAAACGCCGAGCCGATCAGCACCGGCGTGACCTCCTGTGACAACGTGGCGTCACGAATGACCTGCCGCACATCCGGCTCGCAGACCTCACCCTCCTCCAAAAGCGTAATCATCAACTTGTCGCTGAACAGCGAAAGTGTTTCCAGCATTTCGTTTCGCGCGAACGCTGCCTGTTCGGCATGCTCGGCGGGAATCGCCTCGCGACGGACATGTTCGCCCTGCTGGCCGTCGAAATAGACAGCCTGCATCGTCACCAGATCCACGACTCCCTGGAAATCGGCTTCTTTTCCGATCGGCAGTTGTAGCAGCAGCGGAGTGACACCGAGTTGTTCGCGGATTTGTTGGATAACTCTGTCCGGATCGGCCCCGGTGCGGTCCATCTTGTTGATGAAGGCGACCCGCGGCACGTGGTAGCGTTTCATTTGTCGATCGACGGTGAGCGACTGGCTTTGCACGCCGCCCACGGCGCACAGCACCAGTACAGCGCCGTCGAGCACACGCAGGCTGCGTTCCACTTCGACGGTAAAGTCGACGTGTCCCGGCGTGTCGATGAGGTTGATGGCATGATCCCGCCACTCGACCTGCGCCGCCGCAGAGGTGATGGTGATCCCCCGTTCCCGCTCCAGTTCCATGAAATCCATTGTGGCGCCACGATCGCCGCCCTTCACCTCATACATGCGGTGAATGCGTCCGGAATAGAACAGCATCCGCTCGGTGAGGGTTGTTTTGCCCGAGTCGATGTGAGCGGAGATGCCGATGTTGCGATGTCGTTCAACCTGTTTCATGGAAGTCGTCACGTGCCGATCGTCTCTTTATCAGTTGTCTCGATCTTCTCTTGTCTCAATTGACCCGCTTCGTATCGGTACTCTGACCGACGCAACGATTCGGGAAGACACCTCGGCAAACAGCCGATTCATGGAACCGGGGGGCCGGCTTGCCCTAACTGGCAATTGTGATTTGGCTTCGGCGGGGATCAGGTGTCGTTGAGGGCGTTTCAGACAGGCGAAGATCGTTAGTAAATTCTATCGTCCAGTCAGCCGCATGGAAAGCGGAAAACGAGGTGAAATACTGTCAGGACTCTAATTTGTCCACCTAACCCGGCACAGCCGGAAACAAACAAGGAATTCAACGTTGACTTGCCGCATCGGGATGACGCGATATCCTGAAACTAGGCGACCGGTTCCGGAGATCAGCTGTTAGGGCGGATCGACGGCTTCACCTGGAGTTTGTTCAGGGAGAGAGTCATGCATCGTTTCGACATCGCTTCACGAACAGTGCTCGACGCGCTGCAGACGGGTCAAATCGGAACGGCGGTGGCTGTGCGAGTCGTGGCCCACCTGACGGCCGACCACGGTCCGTTGGAACGCTTCAATGCGCGAATCATGGAAGCAACCGGGACTTGGCTGAAGAGCCGGCCAGAGCGACTGACGGCCATGGGAAACGTCGAAGCCGGACAAATCAGCACCCTGAACCGGTTCGTCGGTGGGCAGACGGCGTTGGTGTCGGTGGGGACGATCGGGATGGGCCAGCCATTGCTGGAGATTGTGGTTTGGGGAAACCGGGGAATTTTGTCGTGGGAAGCCGGAGATCGATTCACACCGACAACCGATCGCTTGCAAGAGCCAAAGCTCTCCGAACACGCGCAGAACCTTCTCCGGCAGGTTCGCAGTTCGCTGGCCACAGGCGGTTCGGTTGAATTCGCTAAGCGACCGGCAGATGCCGTGCCGCGTCCGGCTGATCCTATACATCTGCCCCTGCGTGCGGACCGCGCTGTTCCGCGTCGGCCGAAAGCACAAGCACCTCCCTACGGTGTCCTGCTGGTAGCGGGCGACCACACGCATCAGCCCGGCTATGCCCGCGCGCTGGCAGCCGACAAACGTTGCAGGTTGATCGGCTTGACGGACGAAGCCGACGTCACGCCGCGCCGCAAACGGCTCAATGCACAACTGGCCGATCGGTTGGGCATTCCCTTCCTGCCGAACTTGCAGCAGGCCCTGCACCGCGAAGACGTGCAAATTGTCAGCATCTGTGCGGAACCGGCCAGACGGGGTCGCATCGTGGTCCAGGCGGCGAAAGCGGGAAAACACCTCTATCTCGACAAGCCGCTGGCCGGTTCACTCCGCGATGCCGACGACATTCAAACCGCAGTCACAGAAGCGGGTGTCGTCAATCATATGTGGAGCCAGGTGCGCTCGGACGTGGCCTTTCGGATGCGACAGACGGTTCAGTCGGGCCAACTGGGCGAGCTTACCGCCTTCCATGCCGATTTGTGTTTCGCCAAAGGACCGGCCGGGACGGCTTCTCTGGACAAGCCGCGGCAAGAAACACCGGTCCCCCAACGCTACGAGCTGACCGACTCCAAGAGGGAGCTGTCAAACGTCGGGGTCTACCCGCTGGTCTCGCTGCTGTGGTTAACCGGCCGGAAAGTCCGTCGCGTGGCTGCGACGACGGGGAACTACTTCTTCAAAGAGCATCAGCAGAACAACATGGAAGACTTTGGACAAATGTTGTTGGAACTCGACGGCGGCCTGGTGGCCAGTATCTCGGTCGGACGGACAGGATGGAGATCGTATCGAAGCGGTGGGCTAAACCGGACATGTCTGATCGGCACGAAAGAAACGGTCGTTTTCGATGCCCATCGTCCCCGGATCGCCCTTTGGGCCGACGTCGAGCCGTGGACCGCCCCCCAACGCGATCCCGAAGATCCGATGGGCATGTGGGGAACGCCCAAGACCGAAGAATTCACGCCGCGACC
The DNA here is from genome assembly GCA_963582395.1 of Planctomycetota bacterium. GTDB lineage: Bacteria > Planctomycetota > Planctomycetia > Planctomycetales > Planctomycetaceae > CAUZTK01. Next base: position 6,128 of record CAUZTK010000023.1, read on the forward strand.
GAGACAGTCGTGGACGCTACCTGCCGGTCTGCCTCGCACCAGCGATGTGGCCTATTTTCTGGACTGCATCGAGCAAGGGCGTGAAAGCGACGCTTTGGCCACGCTCGCCGCAGCCGCCACCGAAGTCCTTCTGGCTGGATACCACTCGGCAGCTACCGGGACACTCGTCAAGCTGCCTCTGCCGCGTAAGACGCAATGACCGGACCGATTCGGCAGGCGACGTCGCAGCAGGATCGCGAGCGCTCAGGCCCAGTCCAGTCCCCAGACGAACAATTGTTCGCGGACATGCTGCGAGATACGTTCGGGACGAAAAACGCGGATCATCTCGTGGCCGCCCTCCTTGGAGGACTGCAGCGGTCTGGTGGGCAAATTGTTCGACTGCGCCCAAGCCGCAAGATCGGGACGCCGAGGGAAAATTGTCCACGATAGCGTCGTTCCCGGTGGCTGAGAGCGCAGCACGTGGGCGGCTAGCGACATGAGCGGCTCGAGGTCCCCGCCGTATTCGATCAGCCCCTGTTTATTGCACGCCTGACCGTGTACTAGATAGGCCACAACCTGACCATCGCCCAGGGCAACCCAGACGGGGACTTTCGGCAGGTTCAGCAGCTTCCGATAGGCAGCCCGGCTTCGTGAAAACCGGACCGGCTCACGATCGTGAAGATCCATCACACCGTCGAGGTGAGCGTCCGCGTCGAACGCCTGAATTTCGAGATCATTGGAAGTCGGCGGGTCGAAGGATCCGGCATCGACGTCGAGGATCATTCCGGCCGTCACGGTCGTTTCCCAACCCAGCTTGCCGTAAAATTCAGGTACCGCTGTCCAGAGAACGGCGATGTCGTATTGCTCGGCGTGCAGCGTCTCGTGCAGGCTCTGCATGCAGGCTGCCGCATAACCGCGCTGCCGGAATTCCGGGTCCGTGGCGACGGAGACAATCACCGCCGCTTTCATCCGCTTGCCATCCACGACCAATTCTCTCGGCCAAAGCGCCGCATGGCTGACAATCCGGCCGTCATCCACGATGGCTCGGCAATTCGAGTAATTCGACGGATCGAACACCAGGGGAAAATCGGTTGCTTGGCTCTGGTCGGTGACCCCCTTCGATCGACGAAAGACGTCGTCCAGCAAATCGAACAGCAAGGTATGTTGGGCGGCAGTCACCCGGCGGGGAACGGGCATGAGAATCATCCTGGATGATTCCGCCACAACCCATGATCACATTTCGCGAGCCGCTTGCAAATCCTGAGAGGACAACACGCGAACACATTCTTGCTATGAGTTGTGAGTGAAAAGTCGAGCATCACGGACGGGCCATTTGTATCGACGGAAGGAAAAGATGTCCAGGAAGAGAATCTGACGGCCGCATGTTTCGTTGTCGAAACCTTCACCTGTCGATCTGAACGATTCTAAACGACCGATCTGCTGTTTTAGAGCTAGAGCGACTGCAGATAATCGGTCACGGCGTTCAGCGAGATCACGTCTGCGAAGCGGGCTTGGATGTCGAATAGTGTGAAGACATGGGCGGCGGCCACGCGGTCGCCGACGCACTCTTCAACAATCACCGGGTGCAGCCGGTATCCCTTGGCGTCGGTTGCTGTCGCGCGGATGCAGGCACTGGTGCTGCAGCCGGTAATCAGCAGCGTGTCCACGCCGTGCTGGATCAAGTAAGGAGCCAGGTGCGTGCCGAAAAACGCGCTGGCGTTCTCTTTCTCAATCACGAGATCTTCCGGCTGCGGGGCAACCCGTTCGTCGATTTCGCAGGCCCGTGCATCCCAGGGTCGAAAGCCAGACGAACGGTCGGCAGCCGACTTGAACGGCTGGTCCCCACTCTTGGGTCGAAACGGGCTGGTGGTGTAGACTACGGGCACGCTTTTCGCCCGGGCCGTCTCCAGCAGGATGCCGGTCTTTTCGATCGGCTCCTCGAGGCGTTTGCTGCCGCCCCCATAGCCGTCGTCGGTCCAGCCATAGGCGAAATCGACGACCACCACGGCGGGCTTCTTTCCCAAACCAAACCGGTCCTGAAAGATTCCGTGCTGCCGGTAGTATTCGTCGATGGTCTCGAATGCTTCGGCAAGTTGCCGTTTTGCGTCCTCGTCGGTATTGGCCATGGTTGGAAGCTCCCGGTTGTTGCTGTGGTCGGTCAGGGCTGGTCAGTGACTGACCGTGTCATCAACGGCGAAATCGATTATGCTTGATTATGCTTGCGGATGAGGTAACGGTCAAACCCGCAGACGCGGAGGCGGTCAGGCCGATCCTCGCCCGATTTTGATCTGGCGAAGGATTCGAGGTTCGCGTGTGTCGGCGTCTGTTTGGATCAATCGCGGTGGGACAACGTTTCTGCTAGCGACTGGTGACGGGCTGTCACGGAAAAGGAACCGAGTAATGGCAACAACCGGCTCGCGGAGAAAAAGGAGGCGTTACGTGGTTGAAGTAGCGGGGCCCCTTGGAAAGGCCGCTGTGCTTCTTGTTTTTGCGAATTTGTTCACCAATTCGTTGCTGCTCGGACAGATTCAAATTCGAATCAACCCTAACGGGCAGTTCATCCGCATTCCCGGCGTTGAGCAGAACGGTCAGCAGCCGCGGGCCGACATCGACAAGGGACTCGTGAAATCCCTGCGCAGGGCAGAAGAATTCCTGGAAAAAGACGATTTCGACAGCGTGATCGAAATCGTGCAGCGGAAGATCATCGACCCGCAACAGAAGCGTGACAGAAGCTTCGATCTTTCCGAAGATTACTTCGCCGATCAGAAGATGAAGACGAGCCTGAAACGCGAGGCACTAAAGCTGATTGCCCGTTTGCCGCAGGAAGGCCGCCGCCTGTATGAGTTAAAATTCGGCATCACGGCCCGGCAGATGCACGACGAGGCGGTCCGAACGCGAAACGTGTCGTTGCTGCAAGAGGTCGCCCGTCGTTATTTCCATACCGAAGCCGGTTACGAGTCGACCTACCTGATTGGCACGCACAAGCTGGATCATTCCGCGCCCTTGTCCGCCGCCCTGCACTTTGAGCGGCTGAGGCGGTTTCCGCAGGTGGTGCGGCGCTGGGAGCCGATGCTCTCACTGAAAACGGCCGTGGCGTGGGGCCGCGCCGGTCAGCCCCAGCGAAGCGTCAAGACGCTGGTCGCGCTCAAAGAGGCCTCCCTAGATGGTCGAATCACGCTCGGTGGTAGGCAGGTGCCCTTGTTTACCGACAACGGCGAAGCCCTCAACTGGTTGGTGAAGGTCCTCGGCCGTCAGGTCGAATTCTCTAAGCTCGCCGAGGAAAAGTGGACGATGTTCAGGGGCAACCCGGCCCGAAACGCGGTCAGCGCCCCGGCCAGTCCGATTTGGGACTCGAAATGGAAATTTTTCACCGTCCGCGACGAACAAGCCGACAACGCCCAACGGCTGGCGGAGGTCGAAGAGCAGCTCAAACAGCTCGCAACCGAAAACCGTGAGAACGGCTTTCTGACGCTTCCCTCGGCGCATCCCTTGGTGATCGACGATCTCGTTGTTTTTCGGACGATGAGAAACTTACGCGCCGTGAAGCTATCGACAGGCGAATTCGTCTGGGAAATGATCGATGTCGCATCGGATTACGATGAACTCATTCACGGCAACGACGGCGGTTCGCCGAACCGTCGAACAACGCCGCTGGAACTCCTGCTCAAGCAACGGTCGTGGCGGGACACAACCGCCGGTACGCTCAGCAGCGACGGTCGCTACCTGTTCGCCGTCGAAGAGTTCGGTTTTCTGAGTCCCTCTCGACCGTATTTTCGCCGGCCGCAGCGTCCGCTGGCACCAAAAGATCACAACAAACTGATGGCCTACGATTTGGCGAGCGGCGAGCCGATGTGGGAACTCGGCGGTCCGCGTGACCGTCACGCATTACCGTTGGCCGGAACGTTTTTCCTCGGGCCGCCGCTCCCCTTGGACGGTCGGTTGTACTGTCTGGCCGAGACGAGCGGAGAGATTCGGCTCCTCGTTCTGCAGGTCGAGACTGTCCAAACCCGGCCGTATCAAAGACTTCAGCCCGAGCTCGTCTGGTCTCAGACGCTCGTCTTGCCGGAAGCCAGTTTGCTGAATCACCCGCTCAGACGGATAGCGGGTATTAGCCCCTCCTACAGTAACGGTGTGCTGATTTGTCCTACCGTTGCCGGAGCTGTTGTGGCTGTCGATCTTGATCGGCGTGTGTTGTTGTGGGGGCACCGTTATCCCCAAAACGGCTTGCATATCCAAGGCGGTTGGCGTGCGGCAAGGATAGCTCGAGCCTTAGGAAACAACATTGACATTGTCAGCAGACGAGACAATGAAGACCGCTGGCTCGATTCGGTGCCGACAATCGTAGACGGACGTATTCTGCTCACGCCGCTCGATTCCGGGGAATTACTCTGCATGAACAGTGTCGACGGCTTTCTGCTTTGGAAACGACCGCGAGGAGAGGCGTTGTACTTGGCGGGCGTCCACGAACAGAAGGTGATTCTCGTCGGTCGCACAAAGGTCGAGGCCGTTCGTCTCTCCGACGGTCAGCCGGCCTGGAAGACGCCAACGTTCATCGAGATGCCGAGCGGTCGCGGATTTCAAACCACCCGGTTCTACCATCTGCCGCTCTCGACCGGTGAAATCGCCACCATCGATCTGCAGACGGGGCATCTCATCGCCCGCTCGAAGTCCCGGACTGGCGAGGTCTTCGGCAATCTGGTCGCCGGTGAAGGAACGATCGTTTCGCAGTCGCACGACAAGATAGTCGGTTTTCGGTCACTGAAAGAATTGAACGACCAAGTCAGCCGAGCTTTGGCGAAGAATCCCGACGACGCCGAGGCGCTCGCCCTGCGGGGCGAAATGAGACTGCACCGCGGAGAGCGTGATCTCGCGTTGGCGGACCTGCGCCGCTCAATCGAGCAGACGCCGGCACCGAGACCGCGGCAGTTGATCGTTGCCACGCTGCTCGATCAACTGCGGACGGATTTTTCGAAATATCGGACGGTTACAGTGGAAATCGAAAAACAGGTCGAGGATCCCGAACAGCGCAGCGAGTTTTTGCGCTTGTATGCCGACGGACTGCACAATGTCGGCGAGAACCAGGCCGCATTCCAGCAATATATCAAGCTTACCGGCGCCGGCACCGGAAAACCTCAGTTGGAACGGATGAACGCGACGCTTTCGGTCCGCAGCGATCGTTGGGTCCGTCCTCGAATTGCCGCCATTTACTCGCAGGCTTCCTCGGCCGAACGTCAAGAGATGGACCGTGCTTTGGATGAACAGCTCGAGCGGGCCGTCGGCGCGGAACAGGCACCGGAACTGTTACGGAATTTTCTGAATTCGTTTGCCGAATTGCCGGCGGCCAACCTCGCCGGTCGGCTTTTCGCTCAGCGGTTGAACGAAAATGATCAGGTGCTCGAACTGGAGTTGCTGTTACGGTTCTTGCGGCGTTCCGGCGACCGCGAATCCGCCGGATTCGCGACGGCCCGGCTTGTCTCGCTATACCTGCAGCGAGAACGCACAGCCGGGGTTGTTCCGCTGCTGGATGAGCTGGCGACGCAATACAACGACATGGTCTGCCTCGACGAAAAGACAGGCCGGCAGCTCGTCGAACAATGGCGATCGGAGCCGAAAGTCGCTGAAATCTTGAGTCCCAAGCCGACGTGGCCCGCGAACACAATTCAGGCGGAACCGTCGGAGTCGCAGGTGGCTATCCCACGATTCTTTCCGCTCAATATCATCGGGCCGAGCGGTCCGCTCGTTGAAAACTGGACGTTCGTTTTGGATCAACGGAGAACGTATTTGATCGCTCGTGACGGCCAGGGCACCGAACGCTGGCGGCTTCCGATGGCCGATAGCGGCGGAGGACGCCCCAGTACTTTCGGCAACTCTGTTCGTTTCAACGGTCATTTGATGATCGTCGTGCTCGGAAATCGCTTCATCGTGCTTGACACGCTTAAAGCCCACGGCGTTCCAAGGGTCCTCTGGAGACGAAGCCTGAACGAAGTGATGACGGGGCCGAGCAGATCGAGACCTTTTTTACGTGCCATGCGGCTGCCGGGCGGGCGCAGGCAGGTGGTGGTTCAGGACCGCTACGGGCGGCCGATCGGCACGGTCGTTCCGATCGAAGATCAACTGATTTGCTATCAGGTCGGCACGCGGTTGTTCGCCGCCGATCCACTCACTGGAGAGACACTCTGGGAGAGGCGGTCGGTGGCCCGTGGCAGCGACATCTTCGGCGATCGGAAATTTGTGTTCGCCGTGCCGCCCGGCTCTCAGCAGGCCTTCGTGTTCAGAGCCGCTGATGGCCAGCAGGTGGCAACGCGGCCGGTTCCGGTCAGCGGTAGCCGGTTGACGGTGCAGGGCCGACACATCCTCAACTGGAACATCGAAGCCGGTCGGGGTGTGTTGGCTCTTACCGATATTTGGACGGCAAAAACTCTCTGGCGGCTGGTGTTTTCCGAAAGCTCTCAGATGGGGTTGATCCACGGAGACGAGGTGGCCGTCCACGACCCAACCGGCCGCTTTGCGGTCGTAAAGATCGAGGATGGCCGGTTTCGGATCGACGAAAAGATCGAGCGCGACGAGGGGGTCGACTCCATCGTCGTACAGCGTTCCCGTGACCGCTACGTGCTGCTGACCCACAAGTTTGACCAGCCCGGCAAAAAGCGTGGCACCAGCACCAATCCGCTGATCAATGGCTATGCATACTCCTTTGATCGGCGCACCGGCCACAAGCAGTGGACCATCAAAATTCAGCAACAGGCTGTTGAACTCAACCAGCCGGCCGAACTGCCCATTTTAGTCTTGACCGCGCGCACGCTTCGTCCGTTTCAGAAAGGGCAGATCCTCAGCAGAAACCAGTACGCCGTCCTCATATTAGACAAGCGGAACGGCAAAATTGTCCACGAAAACCGTAGTAAACGGCCTCATTGGCCGTTCACAATCAAGAACAGTCCCGCGGACAAACGCTTGGACGTGAGCTTCAACAGGGGCAGCATCGCGCTGCGGTTTACCGACAAGCCGCTCCGAGAACCACCCGAAGCTGAGCAACCGCCGAAAAATGACTAACCCGGATTATTCATGAGGCGAGACTCAACTCGCGCAAGCAAAGTGGTGAAAAGACGCTGCAACTATCTTGCCCAAAACACCGCGCATACAAGCACGAAGCGCAAGCGAGTGAGTCCATACCATGCACACTTGCTTGCGCTTCGTGCTTGTATTAGTCGAGCGAACACCTCATGAATAATCCAGCTAAAGGGGGAGTGTGGTTCTCGGGTGCGGAGAATCCGCTGCAAATGAGAACCTCTTTTGCTCGCTGTCTCCCTCTCACCGACAACCACAAAAGACGCGTCAAAGACCGCGCCACTCGTCAACGGAGCGATTCATCTTTCGGGCTACCGTCAGCTTCCCTCTTCCTTGGCCTTCTGCGCGGCGGCGACGATTTTCGACTGCTCGTTGGGCGGCACAACCTCGTAATGGCTTAGTTCTATGGTGAACGATCCCTGTCCGCCGGTCATACTCGACAGCGAACGGGCGTAGGTCATGACTTCGGCAAGCGGTACTTTGGCGCGAAGGATTTGAAAACCGCCCGATGCGCCATCCATGCCCTCCATGCGGCCGCGGCGGCTGTTGAGGTCGCTGGTGATGTCTCCCAGCTTATCGCTGGGAACGGTGATCTCCACGGAAACAATCGGTTCCAGCAGCACTGGCTTGGCCTGCTCGAAAACCTTCCGGAAACACATGCTGGCTGCCGTTTTGAAGGCCGTTTCGTTGCTGTCGACCGGATGGTCCTTTCCGAAAAACAGCTCACAGACTACATCCTGCACCTGATAGCCGGCAAGCACCCCTTGTTCCATGCGCTCTTTGATGCCCTTGGCAATGGCGGGAATGAAATTGTTCGGTACCGAGCCGCCGGTGACCCGGTCCAGGAAGCAAGAGTTCAGCCCCGGGTCGTAGTCATATTTGCGCAAGTTCTCGAAGTGGGCTTTCGTGAAGTACTCTTCCGGATCAACGTCGCGAGGGCAGGCAGAGATTCGAAAGTGCACCTCGCCAAACTGTCCGGCTCCGCCCGTTTGCTTCTTGTGCCGATAAAAGTCTTTTGCCGAGGCAGTGACAGTTTCTCGGTAGGGGATTTTTGGCTGGTGGGTGGTGACGCCCACTTTGTCGCGCTTCAGCAGCCGCTCCTGTACGACTTGCAGATGCAGCTCGCTCATCCCCTGCATTACCATTTCCTTCGTCTGCGCGTCGCGGTTTAATTTGAAGGTCTGGTCTTCGTCGACGATCTTCTGCAGCGCCCCGGAAATCTTCTGCTGATCAGCTTGACTTTTCGGTTCGACGGCCAGACCGATCATCGGCGGCGGAAAGGAGATGGCCGGCATTTGGAGTCGACCGCCGTTTTTTCTCAACGTGTCGCCGACCTTGAGATCCTCGAGCTTCACAACCGCCACAATGTCGCCCGGACCGGCTTGCTCGATCGGGTCCTGCTTTCCGCCCTGAACGTCGAGCAACTGGCCGATTTTCACGCTCTTGCCGGACCGTGAATTCTCGATGCTCTCGTCCTTATTGAGCTGTCCGGAAAAGATCCGCAGATAGCTCAGCCGTGCCACGAATGGATCGATCCGTGTCTTAAAGACCTGCGCGATCAGCGGTCCCTCGGCCGATGCTTGGAGCGTGACGTCCTCGCCCTCGGCGTTTCCTGCCGTTCGCGGCAGCTCGGCGGGCGACAAAGCAAACGAAGCGATCACATCCATGAATTCTGCGACTCCGACGTCGCCCTTCGAACTGGAGCACAGAATCGGGATCAGCGTCCCCGATGCAATCGCTTTGGAGATTCCGCCAGCCACTTCGTCGACCGACAGCTCTTCACCCTCGAGGTATCGCTCCATCAGTTCTTCGTCCGCCTCGACGATGGCGTCCATCACCGTTTGGTTGATCTGGACCGGGTCGGCCCCAACACCATCCGGAATGCTTTCGGGGACGTTCAACGTGCTGACGACGCCGCTGAAGTCGGCCCCAATGCCGACCGGCACGTTGAGAGGGACACACGCCGGCCCGAACGCCTCCTGCAGCGTTTTGACCAGACCTTCGAAGTCGACATTGTCCATGTCGCATTTGTTGAGCAGGATGATCCGTCCCACGCCGGCCTCTCCGGCAAAACCGAAGACACGGCGTGTGTTCACTTCAATGCCTGCACCGGCACTGATGACGATGATCGCCGTCTCAACAGCCCGCAAGGCACCGATTGCTGGGCCGATAAAATCTGGATATCCGGGCGTGTCGATCAGATTGATCCGTTTGCCGTTATGTTCCAGGTGAACCATCGTCGAGGAAATCGATAGCTGTCGCTCGATTTCGTCGACGTCGATATCCAACAGGCTGGTCCCGTCGGCGACGGAGCCGGGGCGGCTGCCGATGCCCGACTTGAACAGCATCAGATCGGCCAGCGTGGTCTTACCGACCGCTCCATGACCCACCAGGGCAACATTTCGCAAATCTTCGACGTGATGCTTGGCCATCGCTGCTCTGTGCCCCCGTCACAGTGGTTCGGAAGGATCTTTCGGAATCGTGGATTTTAAGGAATCGAAACCGGGTTGGCTACCGGTTTGGGAAACAATTCAGGCTTGGTCAGCTTTTCATTCTGGGGTAACAGATGGAGAGCAGACGTCAATGACGAACAGGAACTTTGGCCACTCCCATCGGCCGCCCCACGAAATTCAGCGAAGGCACCCCGATTGCGAAACGGCTCGGATGAAAGCAGCGGGCCAGTCGCTGCTAGAATTGCGCTCTCCGGCCGCATAGAATGCGGGCACCATGGGCGATGTGCATTCTGCTGAGTCACACCGGGACGAGACAATTGTCATCGTCGGCGTTGGCTTAATCGGCGGATCGATTGCGGCGGCGCGAAAAAAGCGGGGATTCGGCGGGCGGATCATCGGTGTCGGCAGAAACCGGGCTCGGCTGGAAACGGCACGGAACACCGGACTGATTGATCAGGTCACCACTCACCTTGCCGACGCGGCTCAACAAGCCGATTTGATGATCTTTTGCACCCCGGTGGACTTGATTGCCGAGGGCGTGAAAGCGGCAGCCCCGCATTGCCGACGCTACACTTTGCTGACTGATGCCGGCAGCGTCAAGCAAACGATCTGCCAGAAAATCTGTGGCTTTCTTCCGCAGGGCGTTACGTTTATCGGCTCGCATCCGCTGGCCGGCTCGGAAAAGAACGGGTTTGAATATGCCGATCCCGACCTGTTTGACGGTCGTGTCTGCGTCGTTACGCCGGACGAATCGACGGACGCGCTAAGCCGGCTCACGGTTTTTTGGCAGTCGCTGGGGCTCTGCGTCGTCGAGATGTCGGCATCCGATCACGACAAGGCCCTGGCCAGGACCAGCCATGTGCCACATGTGGTCGCCGCGGCGTTGGCTTCAAGTCTTTCGGAATCAAACCGTCTGCTGGCGAGCAGCGGATTTGCCGACACGACCCGCATCGCTTCCGGCGACCCCGATCTCTGGGTGGCCATTTTGCTGGCCAACGCCGACGAGGTCGTCCGCGGGATCGAGGCGCATTGCCAGACGCTCGACGAATTTCGCGAATCGATCGCAAATCGTGACGCGACGGCCTTGAAAAAACTGCTCCAGCTCGCGAAAACCAAACGCGATGGATGGGAAGCAACTCGGCGATAGCGAGCACGGCGACAAGGGCATCCCCCGCGCCGGCGAAGACGGTATTTCCGTGAATGCCTCGTCCTCCCTGACGAATCACATTTCGATGATTTGAAATCGCCTTGTTGAAGTTCAAAGTTTGAGTTTATTGTCGCTTGGCAGTCACCAGCTTCGGCAAATCATATGCTTTGGGAAGTAGAAATCCGATCGGCGGCCGATCAAATCGACCGTGAAGCCTTGCGGGTTCATGCCGAGTGCCATGCTCTTGGGGCCGATTCGATCCGTGAGGTGCGTTCCGCTCGGTCGTTTCTGATTCAAACCAGCGCCGAACGCGCCGAGATGGAACAGGTCGCGGTAGATTTGTTGACCGATCCGGTTGTTGAGGTGTATGTACTCCGCACGCTGTCTGCTGCTGAGGCAGCCATCGCTCAAGGTTCGTCGGATTGCAGCGACTTGAAACTGCTGAACGTCCTCTACAAGCCCGGGGTCACCGACAACGTCGCGGCTAGCACAAAAGCCGCACTGAAAGATCTCGGGCTGCAAGCAGAAGCGGTTGTCACCTGTCGAAAATATTGGGTGAACGCGGACGCGGCCGAAGACGATCTTGCCCGCCTGGCCTTGAAGATCCTCTCCAACGACGCCATTGAGCAGGTTGTCTACGGCCCGTTGGAAATGGAGAGCATTTCGCTGGGAAGCCGGTACGAGTTCGAGTTGGTGACGGTTCCCATCTGCGAAATGAACGACCAGCAGTTGATGGAGCTGAGCCGCGCGGGGCAGCTCTATTTGAAACTCGAAGAGATGCAGACGATTCAGCGTTCGTTTGCCGAGTTGGGACGCGACCCGACCGACGTTGAGCTGGAAACGATTGCGCAGACCTGGAGCGAACACTGTTCGCACAAAACGCTGGCCGGACCGGTTCACTACCGGGACCACGAGCGCGAGCTGCAGTTTGACAACATGTTAAAGGAAACGATATTCGCGGCCACAACCGAAATTCGCCGCCGGCTCGGCCGCGACGACTGGTGTGTGAGTGTCTTTAAGGACAACGCCGGCATCATCCGGTTCGACGACAAACAGTGCGTCTGTTTCAAGGTGGAGACGCACAATCATCCGTCGGCCTTGGAACCGTACGGCGGGGCCAACACAGGCATTGGCGGAGTGATTCGCGATCCGCTGGGAACCGGGCTCGGCGCCCGGCCGATCTGCAACACCGACGTCTTCTGTTTTGCACCGCCCGAAACACCCTACGACCGGCTGCCGCCCGGAACGCTGCATCCGAAAGCCGTTGCCAAAGGTGTCGTGGCCGGCGTGCGCGATTACGGAAACCGCATGGGAATCCCCACCGTCAACGGAGCCATCTTTTTCGACGAGCGGTATCTCGGTAATCCGCTGGTGTATTGCGGCAACGTGGCGATGATTCCCGCCGACAAATGCGAGAAGAACCTGCAGGCCGGAGACCTGATTGTGGCTGTCGGCGGCCGCACCGGTCGCGACGGAATTCACGGGGCGACGTTCTCGTCGGCCGAACTCACCGAGCGCAGTGAAACACTCTCCGGCGGGGCCGTGCAGATCGGCAATGCCATAACCGAAAAAATGCTGACTGACGTGATTCTCGAGGCCCGGGATCGCGGCCTGTACTCCTCGATCACAGATTGCGGCGCAGGCGGTTTCAGCAGCGCGGTGGGCGAAATGGGCGCCGAAATCGGGGCGGATGTGTGGCTTGAACAATGCCCACTGAAATACTCCGGCTTGTCGTACACCGAGATCTGGATCTCCGAAGCTCAAGAACGCATGGTGCTGGCCGTTCCGCCTAACAATTGGTCCGAGTTTCAATCGGTTTGCGCGGCCGAGGGGGTCGAAGCAACGGTCATCGGCGAGTTCAAAGTCGGCGAGCGACTGGTCCTGAAATATCACGATCGGCAGGTGGCCGATCTGTCGATGTCGTTTCTTCACGGCGGGCGTCCGCATCTGATTCGGGAGGCCGTCTACGAGCCTCCGCCTGTGCTGCCGTTGAGAACACTAAAGGCGAGCGGGGGGCGTCAGCCCCCTGGTGATTTTGAGGCACAAACGACAGCGGCGCACCAACCGGCTAACCCCGGCCGCTCGCCGTCGTACGACGATGATCTGAAACGGATTCTCGGGTCGTTGAATGTCTGCAGCAAACAGTGGGTCATCCGACAGTACGATCACGAGGTGCAGGCGGGCAGCGTGATCAAGCCGTTGGTCGGAATTCGCAGCGACGGCCCCTCCGACGCCGCCGTCGTCCGTCCCGACCTCAACTCGTCGCGTGGTTTGGTCGTCAGTTGCGGTATGAATCCGCGATACGGGGACCTCGATCCGTACTGGATGGCCGCCTCGGCGATCGACGAAGCGGTGCGGAATTGTGTGGCCGTCGGCGCCGACCCGCAGCGAATCGCGATCCTCGATAACTTCTGCTGGGGCAACACCGACCACCCGGAAGTTCTGGGCAGTCTGGTCCGTGCCGCGCTGGCTTGTCGCGATGTTGCCGTCGCATTCGGGACACCGTTTATCAGCGGCAAAGACAGCCTTAACAACGAATTCTCTTACGTCGACACCGATGGTAATTCACGGAACATCGTCATTCCGCCGTCACTGCTGATCAGCGCGCTGGGCCAGATAGACGACGTTTATCAAGCGGTCAGCATGGATCTGAAGGAGCCGGGAAATCTGATCTTTCTGGTCGGTGTCACGCGCGACGAGTTGGGGGGCAGTCATTATGCTCTGGTCAACGGTTGGGGTGGAGGCCAAGTTCCCCAGCTTGAGCTGAAACAGGCGCCGAAAATCTTCGCCGCCGTCCATACGACGATCGAGCGGGAACTGGTCTGTAGCTGTCACGATTTGAGTGAAGGGGGTCTGGCGGTGGCTGCCGCGGAAATGGCATTCGCCGGCGGCTTGGGAATCGAAATCGAGTTGCAACCACTGGCGGAAACGAAACGCCTTTCTGCTGACGCGGTCCTGCTGTTTTCCGAAAGCAACACCCGGTTTTTGCTTGAAGTTCCACCCGACCAGGTTTCGGAGTTCGAATCGGTCTTTACAGATTTGCCGACCAGAATGATCGGCCGAGTGACGAATCACAACCGTGTGCAGATCCGTGGAACCGGCGGACCACTCGTGATCGATGCCGCCTGCGACGAGTTGAAACGAGTCTGGCAGCAAACGTTGGCGTGGGATTGACCGCCGCCGGCACGTTTTGAAGATTCGTATTTCGAATTTGGTTGCAGCTTCTCCACGTTAAAATAAGTGGTCCAAGATCTGCGACTTGGTCCCCTTGTTTTGGATTTTTGTGAAGTGATAGGCGACCCGGCCGAGTAACTGTTCGGGGCGGTCGAAGTATTCATTCAGAAGTTTCATCAGCGGCGCTTCGATCGGTTCATCTTCGTCGCGGGGCTGATAGTGGGACAGAACGAGAATGGAATACGTCCCGGTCGCCGGGAGTGAAAGTTCAAAATTTCCGTCGTCGTCAGCGACGGCTACGGCGCCGCCGAGTTCCCGTAAAGCGGCCCGGGCTGACCGAAAATCTTCCGTTGAATCGGAATCGCCGGAGCGGAAGCCGGTGATGCCGAGTTTCCGCTGCCCCTGCCGCTGCTGCGGAAAGGCAATCACTCGGGCGCGGCGATCTTGGCGGCTCTGGCCCTCTTCGTTCTTAAAGGTAATATGGCCTTTCACGCTGGGTTGTGTGGTCTCGGTTGCCGCAGGACCGCCACTGGGGTTCTGCGTGGTGGTGACGTCGGGATGGCTGCCCGTATCTCCCACAAGGTATCCACACAAGAAGCCGATTAAGGCAACGCCGCAGATCGTCAAGATCACCGGCAGCGGAAACAGCGTTCGCCATTTTCGACGGCCTGGCATGGCGCGGCGCCGCCAGATCGGTAGTCCTTCGTCCTTGATGGCCAATGAGGCCAACTCGTCGTCGTAAGCCGCCGCCCGCTGATCTCGGCGGTCCACTGGCTTTCTACCGGGTCGGCGTTGTTCGACGGAACCTGGTGGGGAGGGCGGCACAATGGACCCAGCTAACGGCCCAGAAGCGGCAGGCGGATCGATCGGCTCTGGGGCGGGAAGCGGCTCCGGTTCAATCACCTGTGCCGATTGAGGCGACGAATCGGGTTCCGCATCGTCGATCGGTTGTTGGCCAATCCGCGCCAGCTCAGCCAGTGCGCCGGTGAGTTCCGAGTCTGCTAGATTCATTTCCGGTTCGGGAACCGGCTCGCGTCGTCCATCAAGTTCCGGCACGCGAACCACCCGCCCGCAGGTGGGACAGTCGACAATCTGCCCCGCCTTCGACCGGGAAATTCCCAGAAGTTGTCGGCAATAATCGCAGCGAAACTTGATTGGCATCGACCGGCGTCCAACAGACAGAGGTCACACACCAGAGGTCAACAAACCGCGGACTTGACAGATGGGTGCATGGAGGCGGGTTCCCGGCAGTTTATTTCTTTGACTATTCACCCGCTTCTTCCGTTGAAGATAAAAACGCGAATGCCAGCAGGACGACAAGCACCACAAAATCGAGCATCCAGCAAACCAACGCCACCAGTGCAACGCCCACAACAGCTTGTGCGGCACCCTGATCGCCGACGGCCTGCAACAATCCCCACAAACAACCGGAGACAATCAGCACGACGAGCAACAAAGCCCCGATCTTCAGCGACGTTGTGATCCAAGTACGCATTTTATGGAAGAGATTGTGATGAATAAGAGGACTTGAGTAACGCGAACCCCGCCAGAAACAATTCACGTTGATCCGGTCGAAATATCTGATCCGACGACGTTTTAATCGTCATTGTGAAAGTCGATCCGGCGGTCCTAACTTCCTTTCACTGTCACACGCCGGTCACAAATTGTCAACAGCGGCTTCGAACGGTCCAGGGCGGCTCATTGGTTTTGTTTGCCTAGCATGGTGAAGAGGCGTTGGGGATTCCAGGCGTTTTCGCGTAGGGTTTGGGCGATGTTGCCAATTGTGTGGGTGCGAAGTCAGTTCATTATCAGATTTTTCACGTCCGCCAGAATTTGCGGGGCGGCTCCGCTTCGTATCCGACTGCGGTCTTCGCCGAACGTTTCATCGCGGACCCAGTGCTCTTTGTTTTCAATGCCCCAGTGGCCACGTCACCATTCGAGCAGGCGGGCGGCATCGACCTGAGTACGCGAGACGATTGTGATCGCGTAGGCCACTTCGTGGGTCGTTTCGCCGTTGCGAACGGTCGTGCGTTCGAGTTGGCACGCTTGCTTCACCCTCGGCCAATCGAGGTGCTCGTGAGTTCGCAATGCTCAACGCGACCGTGGCCCTTGTTGAGAGTGCGGGCCGACTGCCGTTGATGCGCTTGCAACGTGCCGCACAATGTTTTGCCGTCGATCGAAACGGCAGACAACGATTCATGCCGAAGGTCACGTCACTGGGGCGAAAAATCGACCGGGGTCTGTGTGCGGCCTTCGAAATTCACGCTGGACATGCTGTTCTTCAGAGATCGAAAGACGTCTTGGGCGGTGTAGCGGTGCTGGCCAGTGAGATCGGCGCGGCCGGAAAAGGCTTCGGCGATAGAGAAGGCAAACAGACCCAACTGCTTCGCTTTCCAGTCGATGCCGCGCTGGCCCTCGTCGCAACTGGCGATGAGGAAGGTCGATTTGCGGACTGTCTTGAGCTTGCGAATCATGGTGGCCGTCGAAGGCTGGCTGTCGAGATCCATCTGGTTGCCGAGATGGCTACAGTCGAGCAGCAAGATTTTATCCTTCGATCGGCAAGCTTCCAACTGCTCGACGAGCCAATCGAGGCTCAGCCCGGTCTCGGCCATCTCGTCGAAACTGAAGTCCGAGCCGGCCAAGTAAACCGAGCCGTCTGTGTCCACGTAAGCGTGGCTGGAAACGTACATGAGGACCTGCGTCGGGGCGGCGGCGTTTGCCAGCAGTTCGATGATTTTATTCCGCATTTCGTCCCGCGATTCATCGAGCAGCATCAGAATGCGGTCTTCCGAAAAGGCGTAACGGCTGACGAGCGCCTGCCGGACGTGCTTTGCGTTGCGGATCGAATATCGTAGCGGGGAGAGAAACGTGTCCCGGTACGATTGGACTCCCACGACGATGGCCCAGCGGTCTGTTCGAACAGGTCGGGTGGCGTCGATTGTGGCCGCCGAGAGCCGTTTGTCGGACAGTTGATCGTAGGTGATCACGACTTCGTCGAACTCTCTGAGGTCGGCCAGTGTGATCGGCGTAAGACTCAGCGTCACCTCGCGGTCCGGCTCGACCTGGAACGTCATCAGTTTGCCGGTCCCCTCTTGCGAGAGGACCAAATGTCCCTGTTCGGCACGAACTTCCCGGACCACTCCCGACATCTTCGGCTTGTCACGCGTCACCTCGATCTCGAGAAAGGCAACGTCGTACCGGTAACGGACGCGATCATCCTGGCGAAGATCGGCGGGACGGAGCTCGATCGGATGATTGGCAGCACGGTCGACTTTCAGGGTAATCTTGCACTCCTTTGCGAAAGGGAGCGTCTGCGTGCTGGAGTTGTTCCCTTTGCCAAACTTGACGGTCATCTCGCCCCGGTCCAGATCGACGCCCGCCACGAAACCGACCTTTTGCATCTGGCGGGTAGCCTGCAAATCGGTGACAACCCGACTCCCCCGGCCACCCAGTTCGGCCAGGTGCGAAAACGTGACGCGGTCGCCCTCTTGAAGATCGCGTAGAGGTTTGTCTTGACCGTTCAGTATCGGCTGCAGCCACTGCGGCACGTTGAGGGTCAGAACTTCGCGGCGAGCCCCCTCTTCGATGGAAACCTTAACACGACCGTTCGGGAGATCGACCGCTCGAATTTTCCCCCGATTGGTCACGGGCCGCGCAACAATCAGT
>CAUZTK010000024.1:0-23151 GCA_963582395.1 Planctomycetota bacterium
CGCGTAGGTCGTTTCCTTGACGAAAAAGTGATGCAGGTAACTGCGGACCAGCGACTCGTCGTTGACGACCGGCGGCAGTAGCGTGACCTCTCGGAAATCGGCGTTCAGGTCAGCACGAAAGCGGCGGTTCTCGGCGTGTGCGAGAAACTTTCGGTTGATGTAGCTGACGTTTCGCGGCAGCTTGATGTACTGCATGAAAAGCCGCTTGCTGTAAAGACCCTGCGAGCGGTCGAACACCAGCCGGCGGTATAAGACGTGCGTCTTCAGCGAGTTGTGTACCGGTGCCAGCGCCCGGACGAAACTCCAGAGCCGGTCGAGATACGCCCGATGGTCTTGGGGGGCGTGCCGCCAGTCGACGTCGGCGCTGGGGTGCAGCTTCCTCAGGTAGGTCTGGACGAAAGCGGTCTGATTCCGTAAGTTCGGCTTGAGTTCGAGGCAGTCGTCGAGCTGCGAGCGCAGCAGTTGCCGATGGATGGCAAACTTCCCGAACCCAGAGCTGTACTTGTGATTCAGGTCGTCGACGACGAGCCGGGGCAAATTCGGGTAGTCGGGGCGCTGCAACCGCTGCAGCAGATGACGGCGACGATCGGGGTTCAAAGTCACGGCAACCAGCCAATCGAGTGCCCGCTCTTCAAATCCTTGCAAGTTTTTGTGTCGAGTGAATTCCCGTTGGAGCAGCGTCTCGCGGGCGAAAAGCTTCGCGTCCAAGACAGTCGGCAGGTTCGGTCGGCGGTCGAGCGTTTCCCGCTGGTGATTAAACCGAAGATTCAGCCGCCTGCGCAAAAAATCTAGTGACTGCTGCGGATTTCGAGGATAGGTGAGCAGTGCCTGCCGATTCTGAATTTCCCGGACGCGGACGGTGTAACCGTACCGCTTGATCCAGGCCCCCAGTAGTTGTTCGACTTGGTCGAACTGCTCGGTGTTCTGGTTGTGCTGGCAGTGGTAAAAGTAGTGGTCTTCCGTACCTGGAATGAGTTGTTGAAGCGCTTTGATCCGATCTGTGGCGAGCGCAAAATACTCGACGTAGCGGATCTCATCCGCAAAGCCCGCTGTGGAGAGCCACACGATGATTCCTGCGACGAAAAGGGGACTGCGGTTCATTTGACAATTCCTTTTCTGGTCCGGAAGGGTGGTTGATTTCCTCGAAGACTTGCGACCGGCCAATCGGGCAGGCGGTCGAACATGTCGTGTCTTACAAGAAGAATTGTGAACTTATGATCACATCGTGCAATGTCAAAGCGGTCTCTGTCTTGGTAAACGATCCAACAACACAGTTCATTAGACGTTTGTTTTTCCGGAAAGTTCCGCTGGCCAGGCTGGCAGACGTCAAGCTGCCGGGCGTGGCTGCAAAATCGGAAAACCGCGAGCCGCCCTGCCTTGTACCGTACTGCCTATAATTCCGACGGCCACGAATTGCGCTTTTTTGGGAGGGCGAAGTTCCCGCTGAGCCGTGGATATCGTTGATCCGGCGGCTCGGTAGGAGCCTTGCCCTCCCGCAATCTGTGGCCATGCCGAGTCTAAGAGGAACTGCCGGTGCTACACGTTCGATTGCAGTTGTCGCAGTTCGCGGGGCAGTGGGAAGTTGACGTGCTCCTGACGAATTGTCACCGGCTCGATGGTCGCCCCGTAGGTCTCGACAAGATAGTCGAGACATTCCTCGACGACGATCTCGGGAGCGCTAGCGCCGGCGGTCATCAGCACCGTCTGAGCGTTCTCAAACCAATGCGGCTGCAGTTCGTGGGCTCCGTCGACGAGATGGGAGGGCTTGCCGCACAAGCGGCCGATTTCCGCCAAACGCAGGCTGTTCGAGCTGTTCTGGCTGCCGAGCACAATCACCACGTCGGCCCGGGGTGCCAGCGTCGCCACCGCTTCCTGCCGGTTGGTGGTTGCATAGCAAATGTCCTCTTTCGGCGGTGAAGCGATAGCCGGGAACCGCCCGATGAGCCGCTGGATGACCCGGCCGGCCTCCTCAACGCTCAGCGTGGTTTGCGTGAGATACGCCAGCTTTGCATCGGGTGGGAAATCGAGCCGTTCCACCTCTTCGGGTGATTCGACCAGGGTGATGCTTTCGGGCGCTTCGCCCATTGTACCGATGACTTCGTCGTGCCCTTCGTGCCCGATCAGGATGATGTGATAACCCTGGCGGGCGAAACGGACCGCCTCGAGGTGTACCTTGGTCACCAGCGGGCAAGTTGCGTCGATTGTCTGCAGCCGGCGAAGACGGGCCGCCTCTCGGATCTCCGGGGAGACCCCATGCGCGCTGAACAACAGAATCGAGCCTATTGGGACGTCCTCGACCCGGCTGATAAACGTCACTCCCTGCTGAGTAAACCGCTCGACAACGTACTTGTTGTGGACGATTTCGTGAAAGACAAAAATCTCCGGCCCAAAGATCCGAATCGCTTCGTCCAGACACTCGATGGCCATATTCACGCCCGCACAAAAACCGCGCGGATTTGCTAGCAAAATATGCATGTTTGGTCCCGTGCCGCAGCCTGTCGGGCGCTTCGCTGCATACGCCGTCGTCGATGCGCTCCGCCCAAACCGACCAGAGAATCGCGTAGGTCCCCGGCCTCGTGCCATTGGTTCGGGTCACCCGTTGCAGGTATCGATTTCCATGACCACAATCTGTGCAATTCTAGCACATCGGCGAGCGGAGGAAACGGCCATTGGGACGCAATTCAGGACTGGTCAATCTTTCATTCTGAAGTATCGGGCAGGGGTCTGGCCCTCTCCAGAAAAGATGGTTGCGGATTGATGTCAATCGGTGGAGCTGAACATGTTGCACTTACAATGGGTCAGACCCCCTCGCTCGATCAAAACCGAGATACCGGCTCGACGCGGCGGAATTGACTCATCCGGCCGTGTTCTGGTTTTGGATCGGGGTGACCGGCCACGTGTACGTTTTCGGATCAAGCCCGCCGGTGATACTCACGCCTCGGTCGCTGTTGCCAATGTTCGACGGATCGCCGCATCTGTGTTGCCGCCAACCACCAGTTGCTCCGCATGCGCCGGCGTGTAGACGGCGATCGGCTCGAAATGCTCGCGGTTCAGTGCCATCCGGATCAGGTCTTCGGCGGCAAGCGTCAGACGACCGGCGCGAGGTGTGAGCTGGAAGCGGATGCCCCCCACCTGTTCGTAGCTGCGATAGATCACTTCGGTGCAGACCAGCCGGTCGGAGCGAGTGAAGTCGAAATCAAAATCGTACGGTTTGCCGTCGTGAAACAGACCGCGACCCAGCGCAACGGCTACGTCGGACTGCGAGAGTCGCGGGCGCAGCACCGCCAGCGCGTCGGAGGCAAACGGGGAAGCCAGCGAGCGAATCCAGACACCGTCTTTCAACGCTTCCAGCACCCGCCGCGGTTCGTGGGGGTCGCACTCCAGCAGCCGCCGCCAGCGAGGCTTGACGTTTTTGTGATCGACGACGCCCAGCTCGCGAAGTTGTTGCTCGTTCCCCAGAAACAACGCGGCGTGCGGCCAATAACCGGGCAGAAAATAATTCGTCAGCGCGTATTCCTTACGGGTGATCAGCACGTCGCCCGGCTGAAGAATGCGGCACAATTCTTCCGCCACCGCTGACGGTAGCTGCGGATGATGGTCCGGCTTGGTGTAAACGTCCGAGATCAGCCGGGATACCGACTTTTGAAGACCGAAAAGGGCTTTACTCCACAAATCGTGGTGGATGGTGGACACCAACTCACGCGCCCGCACTCGAATCCGGGCCACGGCATATTCGCCCATGCCGACTCGAATGCGTTCCTGCAGCCGGTCGACAATCTCGATCAGTGGCGCCAGTATCGGTTGACCATCGGCCAGCCCGCGCAGCATCTGTCGATGTTCCTGGAAATACTCAGCCGCGTGATACAGGTGCCACGCATGGACCGGGCTGGTCAGCGATTTCTGAATGCGATCATAGGTCCCTTCGCCAATGCCGAAATGCGGTTCCGGCTCGTTCAGCTTTTTACGGACTACGGGCCGCTTGTGAAATTGTTCTCGCAGAAACCGGGCCGCATCGACCAGCACCAGCGCACCCGAATAGGCAACCAGAAAACCGGCCGGCCGCAATTCTTGCGAAAGCTGCTCGTCATCTTGAAACGACAGCACCAGCTCGATCAGCGCATTGCGCGGCTGCCAGTACGAGACCAGCATGTGCCGCACCTCTTCGTCTTCCGTCGGAGTAAAGTAACCCCGCTGGCTGGCCGCAAATAAATCGACCATTTCGACCGCGGCCTGCTTGAGCCGTTCGAAATGATCGGCGACGTTCGTGACCGTCCGCGCACCGGCCATCATCTTTGCAGAAAGCACGCGCCATTCCTCAAAAATCGAATCGTCTGTGGCATCGCGCCAGTCTCAGTCTAACCAGAAAATACAGTTCCGGCCACGAAATTCCGCACAATCGAAATTGCGAAGTCCTTGGGACCGATATCGGGTACGAAACGTGAATTGTGTTCGCGCTTCCAATTCCGAAATCCGAAGCACGAAACTCGAAACAAATTTGAATTCTCGAAATACGAATGTTCAAAACTTCCTAGTCATCTGCTGCTGTCCTCTGGCGTTTTGGACATTCGAGATTCGGATTTGTTTTGGATTTTGGATTTCGAGTTTCAAATTTCAAGGGCTATGCCCTTGCCTAGTCCCTCTCCACGGCAACACGCTGCTCGTCTTCAATTCCCAACAGCCCGAACAATTGACTCGCGTACTCCGCCCCCAAGCAGAATGACTCCTTGATCCGCAGGTCCATGTCGAGTGGGTTTTTGCGTTCCGGCGGGAACAGCCCCGTTCGGAAGAGATACGGCAATCGGGCCGGCGGGAACGGGTAGTCACTGCCGTGCAGAATTCGGGCGCGAATCGCTTTGCTTTCCCGGCTGAGCCGCCTGAGCGACGTCCAACGGATCAGGCTGCTCATGATGGCTGTGTCGCCGTACAGGTTATCGTAACGGCGCATCATTTCGATGAAGTGCGGCGAGTACTGCTCCGCGTCGAAGAAGGCGCAGGTTCCACAATGTGCGGCGATGATCGCTCCGCCGTGGTCAAGCGGCCGTGACAACCGATGCGGGTCGGTCAATTTCTGCGAGACGACCGTGCAAGAATGCTCGTAGCCGGTGTGAAACATCAGCACCACGTCCAACTCCTTTGCCAGCCGATAAAACGCGTCGAACTCCGGTCTCGACGGATCGACCCCCTGAATGGCTGTGTGAATCTTGATCAGCCGGCACCCGGCTTCCCGGCAGCGCTGCAACTCCTGGAGCGCATCTCGGCGGATCGGATTGATAGAACAGCCGGGCAGAATCTGCGGACACTCCTCGGCCAACCGCAACACATAATCGTTCGAGACGTAAAAATGCGTGGCAGCATCGTCCCGTGTTCCGTCTGCGCGGTAGATGGCATCCTGCGACAACACGATAATGTAATCTAGCTTGGAACTTTGGACGTGCCGCAACAGCCGGTTCCGTATTTTCTCACTGATCGTCTCGCCCGGTTCGTGCTGAAGCCGGGTGAGAAACATCACCAGCCGAGTCAGCCAGGACCGGCGGGTGCGCTTGGAAAGAAACCCGTCCTGAGGGTTCTCTCCCCAGCAAAAGACGTGAGTATGTGCGTCGAGGCGAGGGGGATCGGAACGCATGCCGCCCTTCATTTCGGTTGGACTCTATTTGTGCTTGATCGGTAAGTCGCCGTAACACGCAGAGTATTACGCGATTCACACATCTTACCGGCTCCAAATGAGTCGCGCAAGCCGCCGGCGACCCTTGCTGTTCGACTCAAACTGCCCCCAATTCCGGACAGACTTTGTCTCAAGAACTCCACTTGAACGATTCGGCTGAATCCGCTATTTACCTCTTCCCACTCTGAGCAATTTTCCTTTTCCACACCGCAAGTACAATTCTCGGCAGACCGAAAATGTCGGGGTGTCGCTGCGGATTACGTTAGCCGCCAAGTAAGTTCATCGGCCGGCAGCGAATTACGACCACCACAAAAGGATGTCTTGATCATGCGTCTGATCGTCATCGGGCTGCTGCTGGTTGGAACGTTCAGCCAAATTGCACTCGCCCAAGTTGGCAGATTTTCGCCTTATACAGCGATCGTCGACTCGGACATGGTCGAGGTTCGCAGCGGACCGGGGCAGAAATACTATGCCACCAGCGAGTTAAGCCGCGGAGAGCGAGTGATCATTCACAGGCACGATCCGGGCGGATGGTACATGATCAAACCGCCGGCCGGCAGTTTTAGTTGGATCCGAGCTGATGCCATCAAGCGGCTAAGCAGCGACCGGGGAGTGCTTTCGGACAACAACGTCATTGTCCGTGTCGGCAGCACGCTGAGCGAAATTCGTGATGTCTTTCAGAAAGATCTCTCGACGGGAGCGGCCATCGAAATCCTGGGCGAAAAGACGTTTCGGACAGAACAGGGCCCGGTCCGGATGTACAAAATCACTTCTCCTCAGGGAGAATGGCGGTGGCTTCCCGGACGGGTGGTCACTCCCATCGATCGGGTCGTCCGCAAACAACTCGATCACAGTCCGTCTTCGGTTCTCGCTCAATCACACCCACCGGTTGAAAAGGATCTGATCGGCGCCACTCGTGGCCGACAGTCGAAAGCGACCGGTCTCACGTCAAAACAACGGACGCCCAAAGGTCCCCGACTCCTCAAGCGTCCCCTCATTCAAACTGTCAACGATGGCGTCGTCCGTCGTAGCGGTCCGACCGCCGATGAGCTCCGGAAGGACCGTCACCGGCTCAATCAGCTCGATGTCCAGTTCAGCGCAATCCTCGACAAAGACACCGTCGAATGGAACTTCGCTGCCCTGAAAGAGGGCTATCTGAAACTGCAACAAAGCGTTTCTCACTCCGCATTTGCCAGCCAGGTCGATTTGCGGTTGGCGGCCGTCGAGCGGTATGAGACGACCAAATCGGAATATGACGACTTCATCAAGCTCACCTCAGAGACCCGACGGCGCGACGTACAACTGCTGACACTCCAGCAAACACAATTGAAGTCGGCGAATCAGTCACCCGCGACAAGGCCGGCTAACGACAGTCCGGCAGCGATACCGATGCCGGTTAGCCCGAGCGGGTCCGCTCCCGCCGCTACGGACGAGCCGGTCCAACGGCGACCAACCGGGCCCACCTTCACGATGCCTGAGATCCGTCTTCCGACGCCGCCCGCTTCGCAGTCACCCCCATCGACGAGCATCTCGCCCCGACCAGCACCGAGCGTGCCTCAGCCTTCACTGGCACAAACGGCGCCGACAATTCCTAGATCCAGAATACCTCTGCGGCGGACTGCACCAGCCGTTCCTGGTACCGTACCCCGACCTGGCAACCAACAGCCCGCGGCGCAACCCATGATCGCAGCCGGCATCATCCAACGGACGGCCGCACCCCAATCGGGCACGCCTGGGTACGTCCTGCTGGCGCCCAATGGTCGCATTCTCGCCTATCTGACGGCGGACGCTGGTGTGAATCTCGACCGGTACCTCGGCCAAGAGATGGGAGTTTTCGGTCGGCGCACTCAGCGCGGTAACTTGCAGCTAAACGTGATCCTCGTACGCGGACTTACACCGGTCCGACTGCAACGCTAACGAGTCCCTTGCGAAATCCTCAAGAAGCAGGCAGGATTAGTTTTGCGGGCCGCAAGCGGCCTGTTATTTCGCAAGCGGCAACTCGACATCGGGGAAACTTCTCACAAAAAAAAAACGTGAAAAAATCACGTTTTGATCCCAACATGAAGCTGTCATTCCTCGATTGAGAAAGACCCGAAATGCTCGGGATTCACAAGCCATGTGCTGCGCTTTGTGACGGGATCACTCGTCGTGAAGCGCTGCGGTTGGGCGGCTTGAGCGCCTTCGGCTTGTCACTGCCGCAATTACTGGCGGCACGGAGTACGGATTCGTCGTGTGCGCGTCCTCAGGTGGGCCGGGCCAAAGCGTGCATCGTTCTCTGGATGACTGGCGGTCCGCCCCAGCACGAGACGTGGGACCCGAAACCACACGCCCCCGTAGAAATTCGGGGTTCGTTTCAACCAATTGCGACGAATGTTCCCGGTCTCCACGTTGGCGAGTTGATGCCGCTGACCGCACAAATGGCCGATCGGCTCTGTATCCTGCGGGGTGTGCACACCGACAACCCATCACACCCCGGCAGCAGCTACGAGATGTTGACCGGCACAGTCCACCCATTCGGCAAAGGCCGGGACGACGTCAAGGCCAGCCGCAGTGATTGGCTCAGTCTGAGTGCCGTCGTCAAAAAATTCAAACCGTCTAAATTGGGAGTCCCGATCAGCGTCGTCTTGCCCGAACTGATTTTTAACGTCCCGTTCTACCCCGGCCAGGATGGAGGTTTTCTCGGCCCGGCCGCAGACCCGTGGCTCGTCAAGTGTGACCCGTCAGCGGACGACATCAAAATTGGCGAATTGGCATTGCCAGCCGGTATGTCTTTGTCCCGATTGGGCGGCCGGCGGACCCTGCTGGATGTCGTCAGCCGTCGATTCGATGAAGTGCAGCGGGGCCCCGCACAAACACGTTACGGCCGGTTCACAGAAGAAGCATTCGGCCTGATTAGCGGCAACCGCGTCCGCTCGGCGTTTGACCTCAGCACGGAGACGCCGGCCGTTCGCGACCGTTACGGATGGCACAAGTTCGGCCAAGGGTGTTTGCTTGCGCGACGACTGATCGAAGCCGACGTCTCTCTCGTTCAACTGAACTGGCACCGCGAGCCGAACGATGACACGCCCATGTGGGATATCCACTGGCGGATGGATGAAAACCTGAAATCCAAGCTGATGCCCCCGATGGACCAGGGCTACACGGCATTGCTGGAAGACCTGGATACCCGCGGGTTGCTTTCAGAGACGCTTGTGGTCTGGATGGGCGAGTTCGGGCGCACGCCGAAAATTGAGTACATTAAGCCGCATCCAAAGCCGGGCCGGAACCACTGGGGCCATTGCTTCTCCGTCACCCTGGCAGGGGCCGGGATCAACGGCGGTCAGGTTTATGTCGCCAGTGACAAACAGGGCGCTTACCCGGCAAGGGCTCCGGTCACGCCGGCTGACTTAACTGCAACCCTGTTTGATACACTGGGGATTTCTCCCGACACAGAAATGCGAGACCGCCTCGACCGGCCCATTCCGATCAGTCGTGGTCGTGTCCTGAAGCAGTTGTTCTGAACCAGCGGAAGTCGTCTGAACGAGATTTTTTCTAATCCCCTGTTATCTAATCCCCTGTTAACGATTGATGCGAATCCGTGCGAGATAAATGTTTGCTTTGCCTGCATGCGATGAGTAGTAACTCATCCACAGCAGGCCGTCGTGCCAGACCAGTCCGGGATAACTGCAATCTCCGCCGCTGGGTAGCGTGAGCACTGGCTCGTAGCTGTTGGTCGTCATGCGGGCCAGCACGGTTATGCGCTTGCCGCCTTCGAGATAGCGCCGTCCTGCCGCCCACAGCGAGCCGTCGGGCAGACGGATGAAATTCGGACCGCCAATGCTGTATTTCATCCGGGTCCACGTCCACTGCTTATAGGGCGGCTGGCTGGTGCCGATCCAATAAGGACGAACGAGCGCGACGAGTTCGTCGTTCGGAAGGAAGCGAAGAGTCGTCTCGCTGGCGTTCCAGGTCTCGTTCGGCAGTATGAACTCGGTGATCCACTGCCAGTCGATACCGTCGGTGCTGCGATACAGAATGCCGCGTCGTGGGTTTCGACCTTCGCCCATCTTCGAGACGCTGTAGGCTCGGCCTTTGTGCCAGGTGACCCGCCACAACCAATGGTCTTCAGCCAGGACTTTTCGGGGCGGCGTCCATTTGCGGCCGTCGCTGGAAAAGGCAATGCGTGGCGAGCGCGTCAGATATTTGGTCCCGTCGTAAACGATGCCGCCCATCACCAGCATCAGCCGCCCGTCGGGTGTGATCGACAGCTTCGGGTCGCGAAGGTCGATGCCTTTTTCGGCAACCAGAGCGGCCGATTTCCAGGCGTCGCTGTCCTGCGAGGTAATCAACCGTACCTGACCCACGTCTCCCTCGTGAGCCTGTCCTTCGCGAAACGTGCACCACCAGCGGTTATCAAATCGGATGAGATCGGTGAAGGAATTGTATGGGGCCCGGTCCCAGATCTTGTTGACCGACACGACTTGCGGTTCCGCCGCCCAAACAACCTGTGTCGCCGACATGACGCAGCCCAAACAAACGACCGGGAAAACAACGCGAAAAAGGTACCATCGACTCATGGGATGTCTCCGCTTTGCGAGGCTGTGTTTGAGATCGTTGTCCGCAGCATTTCCGACTCCTAAGCGGCCGTTTGGTTGCAGCTTCGCCAGGTTATACTTCCAGCGGTCACGAATTGCGGTTCTTCGGGAGGGCGAAGCTCCCGCTGAGCCGCGAAGATCATCGATCCGGCGGCTCGGTAGGAGCCTCGCCCTCCCTCAATCTGTGGCCGTGCCACGTTAGGAAGCAGCGCGGTTTGCCCCTTTCAGATAAAGCATCAAGACCGACAAATCAGCCGGCGTAATGCCGCTGATTCGACCCGCCTGTCCGAGATCGCGCGGCCGCACACGGGTCAGCTTCTCTCGGGCTTCCATCCGTAGTTGCGGGACCGCCTGGAAATTGAATGTCCCAGGAATACGAACGGTCTGCACTTTTTGTTGCCGCTCGATTTCCGAGGTTTGCCGGCGGATGTAGCCAGCGTACTTCGTCTCCACTTCCACCTGAAACTGTGCCCGCTGCGATAACGCCAGTTGGGCCGCTTCCGCTGAGAACCCGCACAACCTCGGCCAGCAGACTTCGGGACGACGCAGATGCTCTTCCAGCGTCGCGCCGTGGTGTCGCGATGTGCGGATGAGTTCCATGGCCTGTTGAACCTGAGTTTCGTGACGTGTGTAACGGTTCCAGCGTTCATCGGAGACAAGACCCACTTGACGGCCCAACGGGGTGAGCCGGCGATCGGCGTTGTCATGTCTGAGTAGCAGCCGATACTCGGCACGGGACGTAAACATACGGTACGGTTCGTCGACCCCTTTTGTCACCAGATCATCGATCAGCACGCCGAGATAGGCCTGGCTGCGATCGAGGATCAACGGTCTCTTTCCGGCGAGCGACAGGGCGGCATTGATGCCGGCGAGCAGTCCCTGACCGGCTGCCTCTTCATAACCGGTGGTTCCGTTGATCTGACCGGCGAAGAAGAGTCCGCCGATTTGTTTGGTTTCCAGGGTCGCGTGCAGACCGGTGGGAGAGGCGAAATCATATTCCACGGCGTAACCGTAACGCATAATCTCCGCCCGCTCTAGGCCCCCAATCAAGTGGATCATCTCATCCTGCACGTCGCGCGGAAGGCTGGTCGAGATTCCGTTGCAGTAGTATTCAAGGGTGTTACGCCCCTCCGGTTCCAAAAAGATCTGGTGTGAAGCTTTCTCGGCAAACCGCACAACCTTGTCTTCAATCGAAGGGCAGTATCGCGGACCGGTCGATTCGATCTGTCCGCTGTACATCGGTGCCCGGTGCAGATTGCGGCGAATCAACTGGTGAATGTTTTCGTTGGTCTTGGTCAAGTAGCACGGGATTTGCGGCTGTGTGATTTGATCGGTTAGAAACGAAAAGTGCTGCGGTTGATCATCGCCCAGTTGCAATTCGACAGCCGAAAAATCGATGGTTCGACCGTTAATTCGGGCCGGTGTTCCCGTCTTGAAGCGCCGGAGCTGAAAACCGAGTCGCCGAAGGGTCTCGGAGAGCGTCCCAGTGGTACCTTCTCCCGAGCGCCCGCCAGCGGTCTGGGCTTCCCCGGTGTGCATCACGGCCTGAAGAAAGGTCCCCGTGGTCAGGATGACCGCGCGAGTCCGGTAAAGGGCGCCGCCGCGGACCGATAGTCCGGTCACGCGTCCGTTTTCGACCTCGATCTGTTCGACGGCTTCCTGTCTGAGTGTTAACAGCTCCTGCCGTTCCACGCGGTGCTTCATTGAGAACTGGTAGGCCTTTTTGTCAGCCTGAGCCCGGGGGCTGTGCATGGCCGGGCCTTTGCCGCGATTGAGCATGCGAAACTGGATGCCGGTTTCGTCGATGACGCGGCCCATTTCGCCACCCAGCGCATCGATTTCCCGCACGATTTGTCCTTTGGCCACCCCGCCGATGGCCGGGTTGCAGCTCATTTGCGCAACCGTGTCGCAGTTCATCGTCAACAGCGCGGTTTTTGCCCCCATCCGTGCAGCAGCCAGGGCCGCCTCGCAACCGGCATGCCCGGCCCCGACGACGACAATGTCAAAATCATACAAGCATACGCTCATTGCAACCACTCGTTGTTGAAATCAACCGACAATCCATCAGTGTAAGGCGACCGGCAGGAGAAAAGTAACCCAAAGCGTAAGCGAGGATCGCTGCAGCCACGTGCTCCCTCGCTTACGCTTCGGGTTACTATTGGTAAGCCATTTCCTGCCGGTCGCCTAAGAGGATCGATTGTAGTCGCCCGGGGCACATTCCAAAGGCCATTGTGCCTGATTCTCCTGCGAAATGTCCAGGAGGGACTTTTTTAGTCGGCCGACTCGGCAGGCAGACTTGAATCTCCCGTGAAACCCGCAATACTGCTTCTGAACGCTACAAGAACACATTCACCGAGTTTCGACAATCGAGGAGTCAAAAATGGCAGAACTACGCGCCGGTGCCGTGACCTTAAAGGGAAATCCTGTCGATTTGGCCGGTCCGGAACTGAAAGTGGGTGAGAAAGCCCCCGAATTCAGCCTGCAGGGGGCTGATCTGGCAGACGTGACGCTCGGCTGCAGCAGCGGCAAGACCCGAGTGATCGCCACCATTCCGTCGCTCGACACCCCCGTCTGCCACGAAGAGACAAAAAAGTTTAACGAACAGGCCGCCGATTTGACCGACGTCGAGATCCTCGTCATCAGCATGGATTTACCGTTTGGCCAGAAGCGATGGTGCGGCGCTGAGGACGTCGAACGGGTGAAGACGCTCAGCGGACACCGTTGTACGAAGTTCGGTGAAGACTACGGCGTGTTGATTTCCGGCGGACCACTCGATCGCTGTCTGGCCCGTGCGATCTTTGTGGTCGACGGCGAGGGAACGCTCAAGTACGTCGAGTACGTCAAAGAGATCGTCGAACATCCGAATTACGACGCCGCTTTGAGCGCCGCCAAGTAATGAGGGCCGACCTCCGGATGGTCAATCAGTCATCGCTCGGGGGGGGTTCGGTCTCGAAATCTTCCCACTTCATGGCGCGGTCCATTGGTTCGATGCGGAGAACGACCATCCCATTCTGAAAGATGCGAACGGTTCCGGTCGACTCGGAAACGGCAATGGCAATGGCCTTGGTCACTTTGGAAATAGCCGCCGCTGCCCAATGACGGGAGCCGAGACCTTTGGAGAGCGTCAATCCATGGGCCGGAGCGTCGAGAATGCGGCCGGCCGCCTGCATCACCCCGTCCGACGAGATAATAAACGCTCCGTCGATGGTCGCCAGCTCTTTGACGCTCTCGCGGACACGGGGGCTTCGAATCAAACGATCTTTTTGGCCGTAGCCTCGGAACGGGTCGTGCACCTGTTCATGAGAGAGCGGCAAGACCTTGCGATGGTCCCCGACGACAAACATGGTCCCCACCGGTTTGCCTTCTCTTCCTTCGCGGCCTATTCCGACGGCCAAGTCCACAACGATCCGCAGCGTCTCCAGCGGAACCTGAGTCTCCAATCGTCGCAGATCGCGAGCGGTCAGCTTAGCCAGATGCTCGGCCAAACTGATCAGGCTCATGGTGTCGAGGGTATCTCGTTCGAAGAGGGCATACAGGGCCACCACCTTGTCGCCGCTGCTGAGCAGATCATCGGCAATGGCCTCCAGCAACGCCTGACTGACCTGTAATTGGCGTGTCTCCGGTTCGTGCAACAACGGAACCAGATCGACCGCATCCTCGTGAACGGCCCGCTGTACGTCCGGTTTATCGGAAGCGACGACCAGCCGGGAACTCTTTAAGAACTTTTTGATGGCGAGAAAATCAAAGGGAACCTCGGCCAGAATCATCAATGCTTCTGCCTCGTTTTCAACCGCAACCCGGCGAGCCGCGTTCAGCAGGCTGCGCGTTTGCGGAGAGATCTCGACGCGTTTCATTGACGGATTTCCCGTGATCATTGTGACCAAGTCGAAACCTACGTTTCGCTTGCGACTGGTCGAAGTCAATCTACCCCTGCGGTTCGGTCATGCGGAACGGGTCGAGGGCCTCGTCGAGAGTCTCGCTGGGCAGGATGTTCTGCTCTTGGCACAGCTCGCGGATCGTCTTGCCGGTTTTGAAGGCCTCCTTGGCTAGGGCGGAGGCTCGCTCGTAGCCGATGTGCGGATTGAGGCTGGTGACCATCGAGAGGCTCTTTTCGATGGCCGCGTTGCAGGCCTGTTGGTTGGCCTGCATGTCGACCAGGCAGAAATCGACGAAGGCATTTGTGCAACTGCTGAGCAGCCTGATGCTCTCCAGCGTCGTCTGACCCATCACCGGCATCATGATATTCAACTGAAATTGTCCGCCGGTCGCGCCGCTGACGGCAATCGTCTGGTCGTTGCCCATCACTCGCGCACAAACCTGTAGCATGCTCTCGCACATCACCGGGTTGACCTTGCCCGGCATGATGGAACTGCCGGGCTGCAGGTCGGGAATCTTGACCTCGTAGAATCCGCAGCGCGGACCGGAACCGAGCCAGCGAATGTTGTTCGAGACGTTGAACAGCGTTGTGGCGATGGCCCGTAGCTGGCCATGGCATTCCACCAGCCCATCTCGCTGGGCATTGGCCTCGAAGTGATTGACCGCCTCGATGAATCCAATGCCGGTCTGCTCGGCCAAGACGGCGGCGACTCGGTTGCCGAACTCCGAATGCGTGTTGATTCCGGAGCCGACCGCCGTTCCGCCGACGGGTAGTTCCAGCACGGCCTCAACCGCCCGCTGGGCTCTCCCGGCCGACAGCCTCAATTGCCGGGCAAAGCCACCAATCTCCTGTCCGAGCCTGAGCGGGGTGGCATCGGCCAGATGTGTGCGGCCGATCTTAATGATTTTGTCCCACTCTTGGGATTTATTGTCGAGTTCGTCGGCAATCCGCTCCAGAGCTGGAATCAGGTTCGTTCGAATTTCGGTGCCGACCGCGACGTGAATGGCGGTCGGAAAGGTGTCGTTGGTGCTCTGCCCCATGTTGACGTGATCGTTTGGATGAACTGGTTTGTCGGGGCTGAAGCGGTCGCCTTGCAGAATCTCAATGGCCCGGTTGCTGATCACCTCGTTGGCGTTCATGTTGCTCGAAGTGCCGGAACCGGTCTGAAAAACATCAATCGGAAACTGATCGTCGAGTTTTCCGTCGGCGACCTCACGGGCGGCAGCAAGCATCGCTTCGACCTGCTGTTCGTTGAGAGGGTTTTTGCCGCTGCCGGTCAGCTTGCCCAGATCGCGATTGGCAACGCCGGCGGCGTATTTGACCAGCCCGATGGCATGAATCAACGCCGCAGGCAGCGGCCATCCGGAGATGGGGAAATTCTCGACGGCCCGCTGTGTCTGGGCGCCGTAATAAGCATGGGCGAGGACCTGAACCTCGCCCATCGAGTCTCGTTCGGTGCGGAATTCAGTCATGGGTCCGGACTTTGTCAGATGTCTGATGTGGGCTATCGAGGCTGACGATTCAAAACCGGCAGCCCTGTTTCTGAGACGCTCGATCATAACGACTTACGGCGGCTTGACAAACAAGTCGGCGGTCGGTTTGCGTGGCAGGTGTGCATCCAGAATTTCTGGCATTCTGAACCCGGGTGCCGTCAGGCACAAGAGACCAGTCCCTTGACGGACAACAAGAAAAGAACGTCCTGTTTCTGATTGGAAAGCGAATGGCGCAGGATTCTTGTCGCAGCGCGACCCGGTTACGAGATGGCTGGGCCACCCCAGACCGACCTCTTTTGAACTGCCAGAAAACTTGCCACACACCGTGTCGGTTTCTGCGAGTTGTGTTTCAGTCGGGTGATCTCGAAAAAACGCGGATTGGTCTTTCCCGGAGACGGCAAATTGATATAGTTCCGCCTTTGCACCCCGATGGACGGACTTAACGCATCAGCGTGTGGACCTTCTGCTTACGTCGACGGTTCGCGAGTTGAGCCGCGACTGTAGGGAGCGATTCCTTCGATCGAAAGGCTCAATGCGCGACATCGGTCAGCCCCGGCCTCAAGGAGTGTGCCAGATGGAACTCGCTGGAAAGCGGATGCTGGTGATCGGCGGAGCCGGTCTAATCGGCAGTCACGTGGTCGATGAACTTCTGAAAACCGACGTCGCGGAAATCGTCGTTTACGACAATTTCTTTCGAGGCAGCCACGAGAACCTAAGACGGGCTTACGAAGATCCACGGGTCCTAGTGTTCGAGCACGGCGGTGATATTCTACAAACCGACATTCTCGAAAAAGCGATGCAGGGCATAAACGGCGTCTTTCATCTGGCGGCGCTATGGATCTTGCAGTGCCACGAATACCCCCAGACCGCCTTCGAGGTGAACGTGCGGGGGACCTTTAACGTAGCCATGGCCGCCATCAAACAGCAGGTCGAGCGGGTGGTTTACTCGTCGTCGGCTTCGGTCTACGGTGACGCGCTCGAAATTCCGATGACCGAAGAGCACCCGTACAACAACTTCACCTTTTACGGCGCCAGTAAAATCGCCGGCGAGCAATTTTTCAAGAGCCTCGGTCATCGTTATGGGCTGAACTGGGTCGGGCTGCGGTACATGAACGTTTACGGTCCCCGACAGGATTACAAAGGGGCCTACATCGCCGTGATGCACAAGATCCTCGACCGCATCGAACAGGGTGAACGGCCGGTCGTCTACGGCGACGGCAGCCAGCAGTACGACTTTGTGCATGTCACCGACGTGGCCCGGGCCAACCTGTTGGCGATGCAATCGGACACGAGCGGAAAGTGTTACAATGTCGGCCGCGGTATCGGCACGACGATCAAGGCACTGACCGAACTGTTGCTGAGTCTGACCGGCAGCGACCTGGAGATCCAGTACGAACCAGCGGGGCAGACCTTTGTGACCAACCGAATCGGCTGCCCACAGGCGGCTCGTCACGATCTCGGCTTCGAGTGGACCGTGGATCTGCCGGATGGCATGAATAGTCTGATCGAGTGGCGGCAGCAGGACATCGCTTCGCTTGAAGCCAAACGCCGGCAGGTCGGAGGCATCCGCGCTGCCTGACACACGGCAGGTCCCTTTGCTGATCGTACAGTCGTTGTTGCCGCACTTTGGGCCCCATTTCACTCGAAAACCACGAACATGTGCGGTATCGCAGGAATCGCCAGTCTCGGATCGCGGCCGATTGCGGCTGATGCGATCAAGCGGATGTGCGACAGCATTGCCCACCGCGGACCTGACGATGCCGGCTACGTCTTCTTTCGGCCCGGAGGCGTCCGGCTCGGCAGAGACCGTCACGGAGACGGCGGCTACTGGTGCGACTTTGCCGATGCCGAGTTCCGGCACTTCAACGAGCACCTGCCGGTCTTCGGCGGCAGCTATTATCGCGACGAGATGGCCGCCAACGATTTTACGGTGGCGCTCGGTCACCGCAGGCTCTCGATCATCGATCTGACCCATCACGGCCATCAGCCGATGGCCAGCCCGGACCGGCGTTACTGGATCGCTTATAACGGCGAAGTCTACAACTTTCGAGAGTTGCGGAGCCGTCTGAGTGACGACGGGCACCTGTTCCGCTCCCGCAGCGACACCGAGGTAATCCTCCGACTTTGGGATGAATATGGGACCGACGCGCTGCAGATGCTGGATGGCATGTTTGCGCTGAGCATCTACGATCGTCTCGAAAACGTGCTCACACTGGCAAGAGACCGTTTCGGTGTCAAACCGTTGTATTACGCCTTTGCCGGCGGAGATCTGGTTTTCGCCAGTGAGATCAAATCGCTGATTGCCGGCGGCCACGTGCGGCCCCAAATCAATCCTGCCGCGCTGGTGGAATACTTCACCTTTCAGAACCTTTACGGCCGGGCAACGCTGTTCGAGCAGGTGAAATTGCTAGAGCCGGGTCAATTCCTGGAGTTCCGGCCCGGCCAAGAGCGCATCCCGCAGCCGCGAAAGTACCATCCCGGCTTTCCCGAAATCGATCCTTCGCTGACCGACGAAGAGACGGCAACGGAAATGGTGAGCGAAGCGTTCGCATCTGCCGTCGAGCGACAACTCGTTAGCGATGTGGAGGTTGGGTCGTACTTGTCGGGCGGCATGGACAGCGGTTCGATTGTGGCGGTGGCGGGACGGTCCATTCCACGTCTGGTGACGTTTACCGCCGGTTTCGACCTGACCAACGTCAATGGTCTGGAGCAGGGTTTCGACGAACGGAAACTGGCCGAACAACTCTCCTACCTGTTCCAGACCGAGCATTACGACGTCGTGTTACATTCCGGCGACATGCCGGCGGCGATGGAGCAGATCAGTTGGCACATGGACGACCCCCGTGTCGGCATGTGCCACCAGAACTGGTATGTGGCCAAACTCGCCAGCAAGTTCGTGAAGGTCTGTCTGGCCGGTGCCGGCGGCGATGAACTGTTTGCCGGGTATCCGTGGCGGTACCGCTGGGGTCTCGATGCACAATCGTTCGACGAGTTCGACGAGGCGTATTACACCTATTGGCACCGCATTCTACCGCCGGACGAAATGCCGCGAGTGTTTTCCTCCGAGCTCAAGCAGTATTGCCAGGCGACTCGGGAGAGTTTCCGGAGCGTGATGGCCGACGCACCCGATTATCGGGACGACGTCGGCTGCCGAGAAAACATGCTGCAGCGTGCCTTGCACTTTGAGTTCAAGACGTTTCTGCAAGGGTTTTTGATCGTTGAGGACCGGATCAGCATGGCTCACAGTCTAGAGACGCGGGTCCCCTTTCTCGACAACCAATTGGCCGATCTGGCATGGCGGCTGCCTCCGTCGCTGAAGGTAAAGACGGCCTCGCTTCAGGGCGGCCAAACGAAACAGCACTTCGAATCCTCCGGCGGTAAACGCATCCTCCGCCGCGCCATGGAATCGTTCCTACCGCGAGAGTTCACCCAGCAGCGCAAGCAGGGGTTCTCACCCCCGGACGAAAACTGGTACCGCGGACCGTCGATGGATTACATCAACGATATTCTCCGCGACCGCCGTGCCGCCGAGCGGCCGTGGTTCGATCAGCGGTTCATCAACCAAAAGCTGGATGAACACTTCGAAGGCCGTTGCAACCATCGGCTGCTGATCTGGTCTCTGTTGAGCGTGGAATGGCTGCAACGGCATTATACCGACCCCGCCCCAGCCGCGCGATTGGCGAAATCCGCCTGAGAGTCAATTGCGTGCGAGGGTGTTTGCCGGTCTCTGCCTTGTCCGTCGCCGCTGCCCACCGGCAATGTCTTCGTAAGCCTGTTTTAGGCGTTCGGAAATCGTGAGCGGATCGTGCCATTTCTCGACAAAGGTTCGGCTGCGCTGCCCCACTTCGGCGAGACCGGTGCGCCGCTGGCCGAGCCATTGCTTCAGCACGTGGTAGACGGTCTGCGGTTCGGCGGTGATGATCGGCAATTCGGCGCGCATCCCGGCCGGAATCAACTTGAGATCGTCACGGCGGATGTAACAGACAACCGGCTTGCCGAGCGCCATCAACTCAACACTCAGCGCTCCGTACCAACCGGCCAGCAACTGGTCGACGAGCAGATCGGCCTGCTCGTATAACCGGCGGGCCTTGGCATGCGAAAGATTCTCGACGAGCATGAACTCAAAGTCGATGCGGTCGACTTTCCGCAGCTTTTCGACGGCGTCGAGAATGTAGCGTGTCCCCTTGGCCTCGCGGTGTGTCGGAGCGTGCAAGACCACCGGAGGCCGCGCTGGATCAGCCGACGCTCCGATCGGCGTCCACTCGCGACAATCGACGCTCGCATACGGGAGAAATTCCGAGCCGGCCGGAAGAACGTGCAGCAGATCCGGATTCAATGCGTAAATTCGATCTGCATAACGCGCCACACGTTGAATTCGCCGCCGCGTGTTCCGGTCGCTGCCGGCGGTATAGTAGTCGGGGCCGACTTCATCGGCGATTGAGATTTCAAACTTTTCACGGCAGAAATCACCCTGCCGCGCGTCGTCCCCCTGATAGGTCATCACGATACCGATTCCGGCGCGCTTCAACCAGGCCAGGTCGCGGAGGTCGAACAACGCGGAGTATGCCGTGTAAAGCCATTTTGTTGGGAGTCGTTCGGCTCGCATCCGGGAATGGTCGAACGATAACCGTTCCGGTCCGATCGAGCAGCCGAAGTTAAAATGGACGACGTCGAAATCTCGCAAGGCCCGCCGCAGCAGTTTCCAGCGTCGCCATTCTCGGCCCAATCGTCCGCAGGTTTTCGGCCAAAGAACTTCGTCCACAGGATACTGAAACGTGCGTTGTCGGAACGTGACGGCCCAGCTCTGCAGGCCGAGTTCCCGCTCGGCACGGGCCAGTCCTTGCGGATTTCCACCGACGTTGGCCGGACAATGCAGCACGCGAAGAGGGCGGCTCATCAGTCTCGCTGTAGAAGTTTCACCGGTTGCGACGGCCGGGTTTGCAGAGACGGCGTGCTGACCGGTGTTTCGCTCTGTCCGAAGAGACCCGATCGGTCCGCAACCGGGACCTTCCACAGAAACGCCGCAGTCGCAAAGTCCCCTGTCCGCGGCACAGGGTTGGGGAATGTCTCATCTTATAGCGGTGAGGTCAAGAGGTCGTTCTATCGGCCGGTCGCTGTCTGGATCGGTGAGGAGAATTCGACAACGCTCGCCACGCGCAACCATTCCGGGAGCAGTGAACCGACAATTGCAAATGTTACAACCACAGAGGGTCAGGCCGTGTCGGGAACCGGCGAGTCGACTGATTTCCATAAATTAACATAAATCATTTACTGAAAATGTGTTTCGTCTACGCATCCGTTGGTTTTCAGTGTAAATTTGGTTGACGGCCGCCAATTGGACTCAAGTTTGCACTTCGACACACCGCGCGGCGGGGAAAGCCGTTTGATGGTGAAGTCTTTCTGAATCCAATTCGTACAGATCCAACAGCGACTTCGAAAAGGAACATAAAGAGCATGGATGCTCGGTTGATCAAGGCTGCGTTGCTGCTGTCCACCTTGACGTCATTGGGTGCGACTTACCGGACCCCGAATTTTGTTGTCCAGGCAGACTCGGCAGAGGTCGCCCGTAAAGTCGGTGATACGGCTGAGTATTATCGGGAACAACTGGCCATTGAATGGTTGGACAACAAGCTGCGGCAATGGTATCGACCGTGCCGGATTACCGTGAAAGTTGGACGAATCGGTTCTGGGGGGGCGACGTCGTTTTCGTTCGACCGGGGGCATGTGTTCGGGTGGCGGATGACGGTACAGGGTTCTTTGGAGCGAATTCTCGACAGCGTGGTGCCGCATGAAGTTTGTCATACCATTTTTGCCTGCCACTTTCGCCGTCCGCTGCCCCGTTGGGCCGATGAAGGAGCGGCGACCCTGTTCGAGCACGAATCGGAACGCCGCAGGCAGCAACTCGTTCTGAAACAGGTCTGGGAAAGCAGCCGTAGGATTCCGCTGAGACGGCTGTTCTCCATGAAAGAATATCCGCGCGACATGCAGAACGTGCTCACACTGTACGCGCAGGGCTATTCGCTGGCCGACTTTCTGGTGCAGGCGGGGGGGAAAGCGCGGTACCTCAAATTTCTGGAGGACGCGCATCATCGCGGTTGGGATCACGCCCTCGAGCGGCATTACAGCCTGCGGAACGTCGAAACGTTGGAAAAACGTTGGACAGGGTGGGTGATAGCCGGAAGTCCGCAGTTGGATCTGCCCGACGGTGTGCAATTAGCCGACTCGT
This sequence comes from Planctomycetota bacterium, assembly GCA_963582395.1. Lineage (GTDB taxonomy): Bacteria > Planctomycetota > Planctomycetia > Planctomycetales > Planctomycetaceae > CAUZTK01. The sequence goes on from CAUZTK010000024.1 coordinate 21,833, forward strand.
ATACGACTGCCGAGCAATTGCCCAGACCGGTCATCCGCTCACAAAGTCCGGAAGTCGCCTCCGTCAACACAACGCTGGACCGAGAAAAATCGCCTCTTCGCGGCCGAGACCTTCAGGCACCAGATCCTCGCCGACACCGCCCGCGACCGAAATCGACCCACACGAGTACACCGAAGTCCGCATCTGGCAACCGGTCCCGTGGAGAAACTTCTGTCGGCCGCGGGCGGCTGCCGTCAAAAACAGTCTCCGGGATCGCCGCGGCCATCAACGATGGCTGGATTCCGATTGCAGGATCACGCCGCTGGCGACCAAAGCCGTTGAGGTTTCACGTTCCGCTGACAAAATTGCCCTCAAAGCGGCCGCTTACCAACACCCCTGGCACATCCATCTTGTCCGGCTTCCCGTACGGCCGGACAGGCAGCAGCTCGACGCAATTCCGGGAGTCAACCGAACCTTCCCTTTCTCCTCGACGGGCAGGATGATCCGGTCCCGTCGATCTTGCTGCCGCACTTCGCAAACGAGTCATCGGACATTCCCTCCGGTGGCTCGTTTCTTTTGTGTGCCGAGCATGTTTGACAGTCTGAGGGGTGGGAGTCCCCTTTCCAACCTGATGGAGGTGAAGGAGAGTGAAACGCAAGGACGTCGTCGCGAGGCGGGGTCTGAAGGAAGCGTGGAGCGAATGTGTGAGCCGACGGACTGGAACCGAATAGGAGGCAGTCACGGTCGGACGAGTTGGCATGAATCAGTGAAGTCCGCATCCATCAAGGGCCGTGGGTGTAAATTCGGCGGTTGTGCGCAGAAGTCGGTCAAACTTACCTCGGGAGATCTGTGTCGTGTGGGGGCCAACGCTTGCGTACGCGTCTCGATTAAGGAAACCGCAAGGCTTCCTGATCGCGGCACAGAAGTCAGCAGAGGGCATAGTAAGCAGGCAAGGCCGATCCACTTGAGCGGGACACTGACCCGAAAGGGCAGAAACAGCCGGGGCTCACACGATCGTCGCGGCTTGTCAAAGCCCCGAACGGTTCTCTCGCCGAGTGGCGAGGGTAAATGGTCGAGTCAAAGGATCAGAATCTCGTGAATGGACAGCGGCGGAACATCCAGTTAAAGCTGGCCTTTCCGGAGGAGATACGGGGTGAAGCCCCCAAGGACTCCGGCGAAGAGACCGAACCGCTCGCGGCGGCGAGGAACTCCGACGGCTCAGTGAAACTGGTTTCGTTGATGGAGGAGGTCCTTGGTCCACAGAACCTGAATCGGGCGTATTGCCGGATTCTTTCCAAACGCGGTGCGTGGACGCCGGGTGCGGACGGGATGATCGTCGC
>CAUZTK010000025.1:0-22955 GCA_963582395.1 Planctomycetota bacterium
CCAGCCGAAGAATCCAACCATCCGATTCACCGATGAAGAACGACATCTTCTGGGAATCGAACAAAAGCAACAACTCTTGATCGATTAACCCGAAATCAGATCAGAATGAAAAGCTGACCAGCCCTGTGTTATGGATGGCTCAACTGTTTGATCGGCGGTATAGTGGATGTGTTGAATCGGTGAGGCGAGCAGTGGGCGTTACTCCACGGACCATGATGATCGCCGAATGAATCAGCCGGCTTTCACCGGCCGCTTGCCGTGAATTCTTTAATCGGCAGCGGTTGTCCCACCGACGACTCAAACTGCGTCCGAACCGTCTCTTCTTCGATCGACGTGTATGACGGAAGCGGTTCAAGATTTGGTGATCGGTGCCGGTGCCATCGGCGTCAACTGCGCTCACGCGCTGGCGGCGGCGGGACGGGACGTTCTGTTAATTGACCGCCACAGCGTGTGCAGCGGCTGCTCGCACGGCAATGCCGGTTGGGTCACGCCCTGTCATTCGCTGCCCATCCCGGGGCCGGGTCTCGTCCAGCAGACTCTAAAATGGATGCTGCGTGGGGATTCGCCATTGTACATCAAGCCTTCTCTGCGACCCTCGCTGCTGGCGTGGTTGTGGCGGTTCTATCGGCACTGCAATGCCGCCGCCCAGCACCGCGGCTTGAAGGCCATGGCCGAGCTGAACCGTCACGTCGTTCCGATGACTCGTGAGCTGGTGGAGCAATACCATCTCGACTGCCAATTCCGGCAGCGGGGCGTCCTGTATTTGTTCCGAACCGAACACGAATTTGCCAAGGGCGTTACGGAATGTGAATTGCTCAAGCAGCACGAGATTTGCGGTGAGGTGCTGACCGGGGACGTCGTTCGCGAGCGGGAACCGGTTGTCAGCGAAGATGTCTGCGGAGGCATTTATTACCCCGGCGAAGCCGACTACGTCCCGGACCGGTTCGTCAAGGAACTAGCGGCTCAGTTGCCAGCGCTTGGTGTCCGCCTGATGATCGATACCGACGTTCACGGATTCGAGCTCAACGGGCGAACCATTTCCGCTGTGACGACCTCTGCCGGCACCTTTCAGCCTCAGAACGTAATTCTGGCGGCCGGTGCCTGGTCGGTCGTGCTGGCCCGACGTTTGGGGCTGAAGTTGTCGCTAGAGCCGGGCAAGGGCTACAGTATCACCATGCGGCGGCCCCCCGGGGCTCCGCGGAATCCGGTGAATTTCGCCGAAGCCAAGGTCGCGATCACCCCCTGGGATGAGACGATTCGTCTGGCCGGAACCATGGAGCTGGCCGGACTGCAATTGAATATTAATCAGCGGCGGGTGGACGCGATTGTTCGCGCCGCGAAACTCTACGTGCCCGAGTTTCGCCCCGAAGAGGTGCTGGAAACCTGGACCGGGATGAGGCCCGTTTCGAGCGACGGGTTGCCGATTATCGGCCGCACCGCCCGAGTCGCCAACCTAATTCTGGCGACCGGACACGGCATGCTGGGCTTGACGCAGGCGGTCGTTACCGGCCGGCTGGTTGCCAATCTGATCACAAACCAGCCGCCGTTCGTCCCCATCGAGCCGTTTTCCCCGGACCGGTTTTCACGAGCCGCCCGTCAATGGAAAGGATAGTGCGGCTGTTTCGTGGGGAACACGTCGCGGCGATTCTCACGGTCAGCCAATTTTCTCGCGAAGCTCTTCGAGCAGCCGGACGGCCTGACCGATGTCTGCTTTTTGCCGCTCGCGGTCGTGGGCGATTTCCCGTTCAATCGTCAGCGGACCGGTATAACCGATTTCGTCGAGCGTCCGCAGATACGTCTCCATACCCACGTCACCTTCTCCGAGCGGGACTTCCTGTCCCCACTCTTGGCCTCGTTTTTCTGGATCGACCCATTTGCCGTCCTTGCAGTGGATGCTGCGGACTAGATGGCCGACTTTCCGCAGCGTTTCGATCGGGTCGCCCGTGCCGTACAGGATCATATTGGCAGGATCGAAATTGATGAACAAGTTGTCGCGTTCGACGTCGGTGATGAACTGCAGCAGGTGTTCGGCGCTCTCTTGCCCCGTTTCCAGATTCAGCCGCTGACCGTTGGCCGCAACGTGATCGAGCAGCTCGCGGGTGACTTCCAGCAGCCCTTTGTAGCTGTCGCCGTTCCGTTCTTGAGGCACGAACCCAATGTGCAAGGCGACGGTGTCGCAGCCGAGCAGTTTGGTGAAATCGGAGATTTCTTTCATCTCCTGCAGGCGAGCGGAACGGGTCTGTTCGGGAACCAGCCCCACTGTGCGAACCGTGGTTGGAATATCGGCGTAGCTTTCTCCCTCAAAGCCGCCGAAAACGGCGGTCACGCTCATGTCCGCCTCTCGACAGCGCGCCAGGAATTGCTCGGCGGACTCGGGGGTCCGCGTTTGTTGCTGCGGTGCATGAAGCTGGACAGTCGGGACGTTCAGTTCTTGTGCGACGTCCCAATGCACCCCCAACCCGGCATCAACCGAAGTAAACACGCCAATCGGCCACTTGTCCATTGTTTGACTCCCGACTGAAGTTCTCACAACTTCCCAGACGATCGTTGTCCGGCACCGCGACACAACGATAGCATGATACCGGCTGCGAATGTGATTCTCCAGCATCGCCAAAAGGAGTCGGGGCTGGTGTGTGTGCGCGACATCCGCGAATCGGCTTGCGTTGCGGGGCGGCAAGGGTGTGCGTATTATAGATCTCCGCTTCGCACGCAGGGGGAGATTTGACACTCTCCCGGCCCAACGACGTTCAAGACATGTGTTCAGTAACGAAACCAACGGTCAGCCGCCGAGTCGAACCTGCCGGTCGGAATCTGTGTCTTGGTGAGCGGTTTCATCGCCAAGTTGCGCCGAAGTGCAATACGGGCCGAACCGACGTTTAGACAATTCTCGGAAGGACAACACTCGGTGTTGCGGACAAAGACCTGTGGCGAACTGCGTAGAGAACACGTCGGCGAGGCGGCGACGCTGTGTGGCTGGGTGAACAGCTACCGCGATCATCGCGGTGTGGTGTTTGTCGACCTTCGCGATCGTTACGGCAAAACACAGATTGCGTTCCGATTGGATCGGGCTGCTGAGATTCAGGAGCTGGCTCGTTCATTGCGAAACGAAGACGTCATCCGGGTTGTTGGCACGGTTGTCCATCGGGGCGACGAGAATGTCAACCCCAAGCTCGAAACTGGCGTGATTGAACTACAGGCGACGGACCTCGAAGTCCTCAACAAGAGTAAAACGCCCCCCTTCGAACCCGACACAAACGAACTGCCCAACGAAGAGTTGCGGCTGAAATACCGATTTATCGACCTCAGGCGCCAGGAATTGCAGAACGCGCTGCTTGTGCGGCACCGGCTTTGCAAGCTCACCCGCGATTACTTCGACGAACGCGGTTTTCTGGAGATCGAAACACCGATGCTCGGCCGCAGCACACCGGAAGGTGCTCGCGATTACCTGGTCCCCAGCCGTGTGCAGCCGGGCGCTTTCTACGCCCTGCCGCAGTCACCACAGATCTACAAGCAGATTTTGATGGTGGCCGGCTACGACCGATACTTCCAGTTGGCCCGCTGTTTCCGCGACGAAGATCTGCGGGCCGACCGTCAGCCCGAGTTCACGCAAATCGACGTTGAGATGGCGTTTGTTGAGCGGGAAGACATCTTCGAAACCATCGATGGTTTGGTCGCCCGGCTTGTGGAGGGGATTCGTGACGAAAAGATCGCGCTGCCGCTGCCGCGATACCGTTATCACGATACGATCGAGCGCTTCGGCACCGATAAGCCCGATCTGCGATTCGGCATGGAACTGATCGACATCGGAGAAATTGCCGGCGAATGCGACTTTGGTGTGTTCAAAAATGCCGTCGACGACGGGGGTCGTGTCCGTGGCCTGAATGCCCAGGGGGCTGCCGACAAGTACAGCCGCAAAAAGATCGACGAGTTGAAAGACTTCGTCGGTGGCTACGGTGCGAAAGGGCTGGCCTTTTTCCGGGTTGTTTCAGGAGGTCGGGTATCTGAGCAGCCGAGCGGCGGATCATCCGACGATCTGCCCACGCGCCTCGACTCGCCCATCGCCAAGTTCTTTAGCGACGCGCACCAGCAAGCGATCATTGAAACCATGTCAGCCGAGCCGGGCGATTTGTTGTTCTTTGTAGCCGATTGCGAACCGGTTACGTCGACGTCGCTGGCGACATTGCGGCATCGGCTCGGCAAAGAACTCGGTTTGTACGATCCCGGTGTAATGCATTGTGCTTGGATCGTCGATTTTCCGCTGGTCACCTGGAACGAAGACGAACAACGCTGGGATGCCGAACACCATCCGTTTTGCTCGGTCGTCGAGGAAGACATCAGACTAATCGAAACCGATCCGGGCAAAGTGCGGGCGCTCTCGTACGATTTGGTCGTCAACGGCTACGAGGCCGGTAGCGGCAGCATCCGTATTCACGATCCGAAAGTTCAACAGGCGGTCTTCAATGTGCTGGGCATCGCAACCGAAGAGGCCGAGCACCGGTTCGGTTTTTTTCTCGAAGCGCTTCGTTACGGGGCACCGCCGCACGGAGGCATGGCACTGGGACTGGACCGTTGGGTGATGCTGTTTTGCGGCGGCGACAACATTCGCGACGTCATCGCCTTTCCCAAAACGCAGCGGGCCGCCGACCTGATGACCCGCGCCCCGTCGGAGGTCGACGCCCGGCAGCTCAGTGAACTTCACATTCGGAATGTGTCGAAGTAATAGGGATTCCTCAGCAGCAGCCGGGCAACACATGAGGGTTGCGGCGGCCATCAGGCACCAGTTCACAGAAAATTGACTCTAAGCAAGACGACCCGACCAACTCTCGACTCTTAACAACATGCCTCGCCGCAACGACATCCAGAAGATATTGATCATTGGCTCCGGCCCGATTGTCATCGGTCAGGCGTGCGAGTTCGATTATTCCGGCACGCAAGCCTGCAAAGCACTTCGGGAAGAAGGCTATGAGGTGGTGCTGGTTAATTCGAATCCGGCCACGATCATGACCGACCCTGACACGGCCGACCGCACGTACATCGAGCCGATCACCTGGCAGTATGTGCAGAAGATCATCGAAAAGGAACGTCCCGACGCGCTGTTGCCGACACTTGGCGGTCAAACCGGTCTGAATACATCCATGGATTTGGCCCGCCGCGGAATCCTCGATCAGTTGGGGGTCGAAATGATCGGCGCCCGCGAAGAAGTGATCGCCAAGGCTGAGGGGCGAGATGCCTTCAAAGAAGCGATGCAGAAGATTGGCCTCGACGTGCCCCGAAGCTGCATCGTCCACAACCGGCAGCAGGCACGCGAGGCGCTCCGCGAAATCGGGCTGCCGGCCATCATCCGTCCCAGTTACACGCTGGGAGGAATTGGTGGCGGCGTCGCTTACAACCGCCAAGAGTTCCAAGAGACGGTGGTCAAGGGGCTGGCGCTTTCACCTGTTCATGAAGTCCTGCTCGAAGAGGCCGTCCTGGGTTGGAAGGAGTACGAGATGGAGGTGATGCGCGACGTCGCCGACAACATCGTCATCGTCTGCTCCATCGAGAATTTCGACCCCATGGGCATCCACACCGGCGATTCGATCACCGTGGCACCGGCACAGACGCTCACCGACAAGGAGTATCAACGAATGCGGGACGCGACGATCGCCTGCATTCGTGAAATCGGTGTGGAAACGGGCGGCTCGAACGTGCAGTTCGCCATCGATCCTGATACCGGCCGCATGGTCATCATCGAGATGAACCCACGGGTCAGCCGTTCCAGCGCACTGGCCTCGAAGGCAACTGGTTTTCCGATTGCCAAAATCGCTGCCAAGCTGGCCGTCGGTTACCGCCTGGATGAGATTCCCAACGATATCACTCGTGAAACAATGGCCTGTTTCGAGCCGACCATCGACTATGTCGTCACCAAAATTCCGCGGTGGACGTTCGAGAAGTTTCCCGATGCCGACCCGACACTGACGGTGCAGATGAAATCGGTCGGGGAGACGATGGCCATCGGCCGAACCTTCAAAGAATCGCTGCAAAAGGCGCTGCGGGGATTGGAGATCGGGCACTTCGGTCTGGGCGGAGGCAAAAAGGACTTGTGGGGCACTGCCCGGCAGCCCAGCCAAGACGAGATCCGCCGCAACTTGTCGGTTCCGAATGACCAGCGGATCTTTTATCTCCGCTACGCCTTGAAGGCTGGTATACCGGTCGAGCAAATTCACGAGCTGACCGACATCGATCCGTGGTTTCTGGAAAACATCCACCAACTGGTCGACGTGGAGGAGGAAATTCGCCAGATCCCGCGACTGGAAGACGCCGACGAACCGCTGTTGCGGCGGGCCAAGCAGCACGGTTTCTCCGACCGTCAACTGGCCCACTGGTGGAACACCACACCCATGGACGTGCGGCGGTATCGCAAACAACTGGGTGTGCTGGCAACGTTTAAGCAGGTCGACACCTGCGCCGCCGAGTTCGAGGCTTATACGCCGTACTACTATTCCACCTACGAGCAAGAAGACGAAGCACCGGGACCGAAGAGGAATGCGGAATGCGGAATGCGGAATGCGGAGGCAGGTGGCGGCGAGGCGGATGATTCCGAATTCCGAACTCCGAATTCCGAATTTCAACGCATCATGATTCTCGGTGGCGGACCGAACCGCATCGGTCAGGGAATTGAGTTCGACTATTGCTGCTGTCAGGCCTCGTTTGCACTGCGGGAACTGGGCATTGAAAGCGTCATGGTCAACTCGAACCCGGAGACCGTTTCCACCGACTATGACACGTCGGACTTGCTCTTTTTCGAGCCGCTGACCACAGAAGACGTGTTGAATATCTATGACCGTCTCCAGCCGGACGGCGTGATTGTGCAGTTTGGCGGGCAGACGCCGCTAAACCTGGCCCGCGGACTGGAGGCGGCCGGCGTGAAGATCATCGGCACCAGTCCTGACATGATCGACGCCGCTGAAAACCGCAAGCGGTTTCAGGAGATTCTGGAAAAGTTGGGGCTTCGTCAGCCGCCCAACGGAGTGACCAGCGGAATCGAGGGGGCCCACCTAGTGGCCGATCGGATTGGATACCCGGTCTTGGTGCGGCCCAGTTATGTTCTCGGCGGCCGGGCAATGGAGATTTGCTACGACGAAACCTCGTTGGTGAAATACATGACCGAAGCGGTCGACGTTTCGCCCGATCATCCCGTGCTGATCGACAAGTTCCTGGAAGACGCTATTGAGGTGGACGTCGACGCCATCTCCGATGGCGAAGAGACGCTGATCGGCGGCGTGATGGAGCACATCGAAGAAGCCGGTGTACACTCCGGCGATTCAGCCTGCGCGCTGCCGCCGCACTCTCTTTCCGATGAAGTCATCGAGGAGATCAAGCAGGCGACCCATGCGCTGGCCCGAGAACTGAAGGTCCGCGGTCTGATGAACATCCAGTTTGCGGTGAAGAGGTCCGTTGTCCGTTGTCCCTCGTCAGTTGCTCCAGACAATCACTCCGGGGCAACGGACAACGGACAACAGACAACGGACAACTCGCACGCGGTCTATATCTTGGAAGTCAATCCGCGTGCCAGCCGCACGGTGCCGTTTGCCTCGAAAGCGACCGGTCGGTCGCTGGCGAAGATTGCGGCGAAGGTCATGGCGGGTGTATCTTTGCGGGAACAGGGCATCACCGAAGAAGTGTGGCCTCGGCACACATCGGTCAAGGAAAGCGTCTTTCCGTTTTCTCGGTTTTCCGGGGTCGATATCATTCTCGGACCCGAAATGCGCTCCACCGGCGAGGTGATGGGAATCGACTGGCAGTTCCCGCTGGCGTTCGCCAAAAGTCAAATCGCCGCCGGAAACGAATTGTTCGATCGGGGAACGGTCTTCATCAGCATGGCCGACCGCCACAAACGGATGATGATCCCGCCTGCCCGCTGTCTGCTGGACTGGGGATTCAAACTGGTCAGTACGTCCGGCACGGCCCAGGTGCTGCGGGAAGCGGGAATCGACGTCGAAACCGTCCGTAAACTTCAGGAAGGCCGACCGAATTTACTCGACCTGTTGGCCAACGGCGACATTCAGTTCATCTTCAACACGCCCAGCGGCAAAGGCGCGCGAACCGATGAAGGCAGAATCCGCTCTGCCGCAGTGGCTCATGCGATTCCCTGCGTCACCACAATTCCCGGCTGCCTGGCGGTCGTCAAGGCACTGGAAGCGCTGCTGGAAAACCCGGTCCCACAAGTTCGAGCCTTGCAAGACTGGGCAGAGGAAGAACCGCTCGCCGCCGCGGATCCTTAGTCGGAATTCTCACCCATTTCCGCTGTCAGAAATGAATAGGCTGCCCCAACGACCGCCGTCAGATCGACGACGCAAGTTGTCGTTCTGATGACAGTACGTAGTCCAGATCCCCGCCAGAGTGGATTCGATAACCCCCAATGGTCACGTAACTTGTGTGAATCTTCGATCGGACAGTCTGGATCGGCACTTGTCTTGCCATCCTCTAACACTCTGGCCGACGCGGGTCGAAGCGACGTATCCTGTCGATTCCGCAGCACGGCTGTCAAGTTCTGCCGGATGGTGTCGGTCCAGAGTAGCGGCGAGAGTCGCCATTTCGGTTTCAGGAAACAGCGAAAGATTCGGACCTGGCGAGATGATCAATTTCATCGAATCTGCAGCGGTTGCAGCGCTGGTTGTTCCCCACAGGGCGCCCACGGGAAAGACGCCAGCTGGAACATCCTCGCCACGCAGCCGGTTGAAGGAACCGGCGCCCATCGCACTGACGCTCGGTTCCCTCTTTGTCAAACACAAACGGCGAATGTTCCTCAGCTACGGATTGGTCAATCTCGAGAATTTGTTGCGGCTGGCTCAGCCGTTTGTGTTGGGACTGGCGATTAACGGATTGCTAAAATCGTCGTACGTAGCACTGCTGATGTTCGTCGTCCAGCACCTGGCGCACATGCTCATCAGCTCGTTTCGCCGAATATACGCCCCCCGGACCTTCGCGGGAATCTATTCCGAACTGGCGACACGGCTGATCAACGAACAGCGGAAGCGACAGGTCGACGGCTCGTGGGTGGGGGCCCGGTCGGTCCTCTCTCGGCAGTACGTTGAGTTCTTCGAACGGCATGTGCCGGCGGTCATTCGCGCGTTGTACTCGGTGGTCGGGGCCTTGGCGATGCTGGCCGTTTACGACTGGATGCTGATCCCCTACTGCGCGGGACTGATGATTCCGGCCCTATTGTTGCACGCCGCTTTCGACCCAAAGACGCTGAATCTCAGCGGACGACTGCATGAGCCGTTGGAACGGGAGCTGGACGCCATCGACCGAAACCGCACCGATGAACTCAGCGAGCAATATGAGCAACTCGTCCGCCATCGCATCAGTCTTTCGAACGCCGATGCGGTCAATTTCAGCCTAATGGAACTGTTCGTACTCGCGGCGATGGTGGCCTCACTGGTGCATTTCTGTGCGAACTCATCTCCTCAGCCGGGCGACATCTTCGCCGTCTTGGGTTACGTACTAATGTTCATTAGGGGCCTCAACGCCGTTCCGAAACTCATCGAGCCGATCAGCCGGCTGCGGGACGTCGGCCTGAGAATGCACTGCCGCTCGACGGTACCGGAGCGGTTTTCCGGTGGTCTGTAACGTCCCTCATGCTGCAGCAGTCGACTGTGTGGATGGCTGATCGCCGCAGCCACCGTGATTACCGCTCGTTTCCAAGGCATTGCGTAATGCGTAAACTGGCCGTACAGAAAACGGCTGCGGAAGCCGTCAAGACGTCTCGTCCGAATCGGTTGTGGGCTTCAGTTGCTGTTTGATTACGTCGGTGAGTTTGCTGAAGCGGATGTCGAGTCGTTGCCTTGAGATCTTGGCGTTGATCTTGTTGCCCAAGGCGTGACACATCTCGATGAAACAGTCTGCCCCTCGATCTTCGTTCAGCTCGTGTATCGAAAACTCGCCTAGAGCCTCCTGTCTAAGGAACGTCACCTCATCGAGTGGCTCCTGCAGGCGCGGCAGGTCGTTTGCTTCGGTCCCTTCATCCAGACCGACCTGCCGTTCCTCGATGTTCAACAGCTTCTTAATATATACATCCAGCTTGTGCCCTTTTTTTATCGCCTTCCGCTTTCTCAGCGCTCGGGTGCCAAAGAACGCTGCAATGAAAACTGAAGCGGCAAGCGAGTAAAGCGCTTCAAAACTTTCGATTACGTGAATATCAAATTCAGGATCGTAAACGCTCTGGGCGCCTGGATGGATGGAAAATTGGGATTGTGCCTTGGCAAAGTCCTTACCCCCTTTAAGCAACTCATGAAGATCGGTTTGCCTCGCGAAACGCTTGTCGAGCACGATGCCGGTTACGTCTTGAATGAAATGCGAGTTCACATCGTTGCGTGTCAGTAGTTGCGCCGCTAAGGCGACAGTCTTAATCTCCTTGGCCGGCTTTACAGGAGGCTGAGAGTGGTAAAGTCCGGGGGGGATCGTGAATTCTGACAGGAAAGCATGTTTCATCGCGAGAGCTTCTGCATAAGGGATTTCGAGGATGTCGCATTTCCCTATCTTGAAGAGCTCTTGTAAAACCGGTGCCGGCCTGCCCACCGGCTTGAAAGCCGCATCCAGGCTTCCCTCCTTAAATCATTTCTCGACATCTGAATATCAGAGATGCATTTTAATAATCGATTCTTTCGTCAAACCGAAATGTTCCAGGAGCGGCAGGCTCATGGCATAATCGCCCGACTGTGGCAAACCGACGCTTACTGTCTTGCCCTCTAAGTCAGCAGGCCGCTCGATATCGGCGCCGCGGTGAACGATGAAATGCGTCAGATGTAGGTACAGGTTGGCGACGAAAGCGACGTTTTCCTCTTCTTCTTTTGGAGATTCTAAACGCGCCGCTGCCGATTCAACGAGATCGCGATCATGTTCGCTCAAAACTTCGATGGCATCCGGCTGGTACAGGGCGAAATGAGCATCTCCTGCTTGAAGACGAAGGATGTTCTCTAAGGATCCCTCCGTGCGAAGAATCTCAACGTCCACGCTGATCTTGTTCTCAATTTCGGCTTCCAAGCGTTTTGAGATAACACGATACCGGCCGCCTTCCGAGCCGGCGGCGATCGTAATTGTCTCAGGGTAATTTGTCTTTTACCGGTACAGCCGCTCAATCATGTCCGGGCCGAACATCCAAATTCCTACCGGTAGAAGGATCAAAACCACAATCACGACCATTTTGAACCATCTTTTTCGCATGACTTGGTCCTCAATTCTGTTTGGCGTCCACACAGTCTCTTGTGAATCGGACCAGACGTCGCCTCGGTCGCTGTGGCAATCCCACAAACGCTGCCAGAGATCGGTTGGATCAGAAAATCACGACCCAAACCAGAGAATGAAACCTCTTTACGGATTGGACGCCTTTCCAGAGAACAAGGGGCGGACCGCAAACCGATTCACGATGACCGGCCACTGCCCTTTAGCGGTCGGTCTCTGCTGACCGCCGCACGAAGACCCGGACACTGCCCGAATTGTCGGCCAGACGGCTCCAAGAGTCGTTCAGGCGGAAATAGAGGGTCCCGCTCCAGCGTGAGACGAACCGCCGCTGGCGACCGATGGGAACAACGTCCAGCATGCTCGTCCGCTGCTCCGCCGATTCCGGTTTCTCGACGCGAACCGCTGCCAACAGCATTCCCAATGGACGTCCGTTGAAATAATCGAAGCTGATGCCCTGCGGCTGACTGATCCACGGATTCGGTTTCCGGGCCAGCGTAAATTCTCCCGTGGCTGTGACTTCGTAGGTGACACCCTTCTGAAGCAGAAAGCCACTGGACTGCCAGCCCCGATCAGCGGCAATTTCTACGACGTTTTGCTGCGGTGGTGGTTTCAAGGCATGTCCGGCTTGAAAGTCGATGGAGGCCCGCTGCAGGTCGTATCCGTACTGCAAATTGTGAACGAACAAAGGCCATTCCGTTGAAAGTGAGGGCTTTTGAGACTCGAACATCTCGCGGGCCGCCGCCTGAAATCGCAAACCGGTCAGAAACCCGCCCAGCTTGTGGAACGAATCGCGATAGCGGGAATGAGCGTCGAGAAAATAGCACAGCCACCAAGACCAGGCATACGCCTGCGGCTTCAAATACGCTTCGGCCCGAAGACGGGTCACATCATGGCGAGATTTGTATCGGCCGGCTTGCACAGCATCTCGAATCATGGTGATGCGTGCCAACCCGGCGAACGTTTCCCGGTCGTCGGGCATGACGCGAAAATGGACGGTTCCGTCCGGGCCGATGCGGTGCGTGCCGAACAGCTCCGCCATCCCTTCCCAGTACCAGACGGGAAGTTCCTCGTAGTAGCGCTCACCGGCAATCGCTTCCATGAAACAGTGCGTCGATTCGTGAATGACCAGATGCCGGCGGTAGTAATTGTATTTTTGGTCGTTCATCCAGAACTCTGCACCGCGATGCCGTCCGTTGAAAAACGGTCGCAGGTCATCTGGAACCAGAGCGGCGCTGCGAAACAGTTCCTTATCAGCCATCAGGTAGCCGGTCATCTGAAACGGCGTCCCTTCCCGGTTCGGAGGCAGTTTGCCGAAGTACGCCTCCCAGGCAACATAGGCGGCATCGATGAGCGGAGGCAACTTTTGGGCAATTTTCGGATCGATGTCGGTGTAGAGCTTCAGTCGCTTCGATTGGTACAGGTGGACGCCGAAAGCCGCCAGCGCTCGGTCGTCATGCGTGGGGCGGTTGTCGGAAAGGCGATAGACCGGTTGCGGCCGTGATGAGCCATCGCCCGGACCATCCGGTTGACGAGCCGAATTGTGATGGCCGATGTTCTGCGTGGTGTTTTCAAAAAAACCTGGTCGGGAAACCGCGTCTCCGGGCGCGTTGTTCTGACTCGTCCGCTGCCCCGGATCGGCCGGAGTGGAAGGGGCTGTTTCCGCTGGAGCGGCCTGTGGTTGCGGCGTGGCCTGCCCGCCGCAACCAGACAATCCGCTCAGCATGGCTACGACGGCTGCGAGCAGCGGTGTGGCTTTTAGGTTCGGACGTTGTTGCATTGTGACGGTTCCGTCGGACCCTTTCCTACACTCGCCCCACGATAACGCCTACGAAAGACACGAAAACGCGCATTGATGGGCCACCTCTCAGCAAAAAACCTCGTGAGATGCAGCAACGTCTCAGTCAGAACCTCAGAATACAAACACCGGTCCGCGAATGAGACGTGGTCGTTTTCGGGATTCTGAGGAAATGTACGAGTTGAACGAAGCAGCGCAGGCCATCCTACCTGACGTCCTAATCAATATAGAGAAACTCGTTCGAGCACATCAGCATGTGGACGAGGCTCTCAAAGGGCCGTTTTGCCGCTTGCGGAGCCGCGTCGTGGGATACCCTATAGAGATCATCCAGCCGCTTCAAGTAATCTTTTGCCGCCTGCATCTCAGAGTCTGACGGATTTCTCGAAAGCGTAAGCCAATAAGCTGTCTCGATCTTTTTCGCCGCCGGGGCGTCTACTCCGACGAGCCCCTCGACACGGCGTGCGAGGTGGCCGGCGCTCTCGGTGAGAAATTCGCTATTGATCATCGTTAACGACTGCAGCGGCGTGGCGGAGGGGACTCGGCGAGTACAGGTCACGTCGATGATGGGATAGTCAAACACTCCCAAAAAGGTTAACGGATACGTCCTACGTGCCAAAAGGTAAACGCTGCGACTGGATTTCCCGTTGAGGTGCCCTTGATCGACGACCGTTTGCAGACCGCTGGCCGTCGCCTGCAACATGACAGGCGGCCCGCCCATCGTATAGTCCGCTTGTCCGCTTGCGGCAATGACCGAGTCCCGCAGAGCTTCGGCATCGAGACGTCGTAGATTCACCCGCCACAGCAGACGATTCTCTGGGTCGATGGAGTTCGCCAAACGAAAGGTCTCCGGGAGTTCGGAATGCGGAGTTGACGGATCTCTCTTCTGCACGCGCGATGATGTTTGCCGATAGAGGGTCGAGGTCATAATCATTTTGTGAAGGCGCTTCGCGTTCCAACCATGGCCCATAAAGTCCACGGCCAACCAATCGAGCAGCGCGGGGTGCGTGGGACGAGAGCCCGTGGTACCAAAATTACCTGGCGTGTCGACGATGCCCCTCCCCAAATGATGCTGCCACAACCGATTGACAATCACGCGCGCGGTTAAGGGATGATCTCGATGAGTCAGCCATTCGGCGAAATCCAGACGAAGACCAGTCGTCTCACCGACTGCCCTCGGAGAAGAAACCGCGTCCGCTTGGCCGGGCGAACTCAGCACCGTGAGAAAACCAGGCTCGACCCTTGGGCCCGCATAATCAACGTCGCCACGGTGCAAAAGGCGGATCGTTGGCGGCTGACCCACATCCCACAGGGCCTGCACTTTGTCGAGACGAAGCGCGGCGAGGCGTTTCTGGTGAGCTTGGATCTGCCGTTGAAGTTCGTGGATAGCCTTGCGGTCCGAGTCGCCTATGGACTGGTCGACCTCGGCATCGGTGACGGCAAGCTTCTCGTCGTATTTCCGGACGAGATCCTTTTGCACCTGATTGCGCTTCTCCTGAGCCGTTTCGACAGCCAACCTTGCGGCCCCGCGAATCGCTGCGGGGATCTGTAGGAGTTTCTGATCCAAGAGACGTTTCTTGTAAGGACGGCGGACGGCTGTGAGTTGCTGCTCTAGCTTGCCGAGAGCAGCGTTGGTCTCAGCTTGTTGACGCTCGACCTCTTCCTGCTCGACCTTGGAGACGCGGTAAAGATAACGGTGTTTGGGTGGCAGCCAGTTGGTCGGGTTAAAAGCTGCTGTAAACAAAGCCAGAAAACGATAGTAGTCTGTTTGCGGAATGGGATCGAACTTGTGACTATGACATCGCGCACAAGATAACGTGAGACCCAGCGTGCTGGTCGAAACCCTTTCCATGAGCTTAAATAGCGCTTCATAGCGATCATAGGGTAAGTTGGATATATCCTCATCGGTTGCGTCCAACACATTCCTTAAGTACCCCGTCGCCGTGAGAAGTTCTAGTATTTCGGGCGTGTACTTCGTTGCGTTGCGCCAGTCGACTAATTCGTCACCCGCAATCTGCGCGACTAGAAACCGGTTCCAGGGCGTGTCTTCATTCGTGGCTCGAATGACGTAGTCTCGATAACGCCACATGCCATCGGAAAGAGTGACCGTCTTGGGATCGAAGTCTTTGCCCGACGTATCAAGGTAGCCAACTACATCGAGCCAGTGTCGTCCCCAACGTTCGCCATAGTGTGGCGAGGCGAGTAGCCGGTCGATCAGGCGTTCATAGGCGTCGGGTCGGCTATCTTTCAGAAATGCGCGCGCCTGTGCGGGCGTTGGCGGCAGGCCGGTCAGATCGAAATACGCCCGCCTGATCAAAGTCAGTTTCGGCGCATCTGGCGAGAAAGTCAGACCGTGGGATTCCAGCCTGGCCAAAACAAATAGATCGATCGGTGTGCGAATCCAGGCATTTTCCTTGACCTTCGGTAACGGCGGGGCAACTGGTTTTTGGAAAGCCCAGAACTGACGATCCTCCTCCGTAATTTCAGATTCATCCGCTGAACCAAGTTTCTGGTTGCCGCGAGGGGCCGTCTCGACGTAGTCCGCAAAACGCCCCTTGTCGATCCAGCGGGTGATGATTCCGATTTCGCCGGCATTCAGCGGCCTGCCCGTATCGGGTGGTGGCATGGCTCGGCTGGCGACTTTCCGGATCAGGACGCTCTTCTCGGAGAACCCCTCGATAATCACGGGGCCGCTTTGGCTGCCGCTGACCAGGGACTCCAAGCTGCGTAAGTCTAACCCTGCTGGCGGGTCCTCTTCTCCGTGGCACGACGTGCAATGTTCGGCCAAGATCGGACGTATTTTCGTTTCGAATCGGGCGAATTGTTCTTGCACGTCTGCGGGCAATTCCGCTGGTTCCTCGGCAGGCGCGCCAGCCTGAATCCATCGGCGAATAGTCTCGATTTCCTCGTCGGACAGTTTCAGTTTGAAGAGCGCCAGCGGCATCTCTCGAGTCGAAACTTTCTTCCAAAGTAAGCTCTTTTCCAGCGAACCTTTCACGATGACAGGTCCATTCTGGCTGCCTCGCAGTGTCAAACGCGCCGTGCGCAGGTCAAGTCCCAACTGCGGAGAACTTTTTCCGTGGCAGTTGAAGCAGTACCGCGTGAAAATCGGCAGAATATCTTTTTCGAAGACAGGCACGTCGCCAGCCGCTGACCCGACCAACGCAACTGCGACGACAATCGCGGCGACCACGAAGCAGATCAATGGAGATCGAGAACGCATGTGTAATCTTGACATGACTCCGAAACAGTGCATTAGAGTCTCACCTTGTCACATCTGCACGCCGTGCGCGCATGTTGCAGAGAGCCCAGAGCGGAGAGTCGAGAGCCAGAAAGATCGACATCGATAGATTCTGGCTCTCCGCTCTTGACTCTCGACTCTTGGCTGCGGCCGATAGGCCGCGTTAGGAACTATAAACTGGATTGGTCAACACACCGCCAACCACTTTCGCGCCGCTCACCGTCACATCCGAGGGAGTTTCGAGCCGTCCGCGCTGCGGATATTGGACACGCTTGTGATCGAGACCCAACTGATGAACAAGGGTGGCGATCATGTCGGGGACGCTGACACGATTTACGACGCTGCGGTAACCAAATTCATCCGTTTCACCGTAGATCAGGCCAGGTTGAAATCCTCCCCCGGCAAACCAGATCGTGAAGGCATGGCGGTTGTGATCTCGGCCAGATCCGTTTTGTGTTGTGGGCAACCGGCCGAATTCTCCAGCCCACATGACGATCGTGCTCTCCAGCAAACCACGGTCTTTGAGGTCCTTGACCAGCGCCGTCGTCCCCTGGTCCGTCTCGGTGGCGATTTTGGACATCCCCTGGCGAATATTGCGGTGATGGTCCCACGGCTGTCCTGGGCTGGTGGTGACTTGCACAAAACGGACGCCAGATTCCACCAATCGGCGAGCCATCAAACAACGCATGCCGTATTTGGCCGTGACCGGATTGTCGAGACCGTAGCGTTTCTGCGTCGCCTTGGTTTCCTGGGAGAGATCGAGCACATCGGGCGCTTCGAGTTGCATTCGGGCGGCCAGTTCAAAGTTCTGAATCCGCGCTTCCAACTCAGACTCTCCGGGACGATCGCGGAGATGAGCGGCATTCAGTGTTTGCAAAAAGTTTAAGTTCTCACGCTGAGCGCCTGGCGGGAGAGGAGTCGCAGGATTCAAGTGGTGGATGGGGGCTCCGCGGGTACTGAATTCGACGCCTTGATACAGGGCTGGCAGATAGGCATTGGCCCAGAGTTGCTTGCCGCCAATTGTGTATCCGTCCGGGTCCCGCAGCACGACGTAGGCGGGCAGGTTTTGATTCTCCGTGCCTAACGCATAGCTAATCCATGCGCCCATCACGGGCCTGCCCGGAAAAATCTTGCAAGTCAGCAGCATGTTGAGCCCTTCGAGATGATTGTTGTGCTCGGTGTGCATCGAACGCACAAAGCATAGATCATCAACGATGGTGCTCACGTGAGGTAACGCTTCGGAAACGTCCATACCGCACTGACCGTATTTCCGAAACTTCAGCGGTGACGACAAGAGGCTGTTGACGTTGTTGGGTTGATGGATTTCGACGCCGTCGGGGTGGGGTTTTCCGGCCATTCGAGTGAGTTGCGGCTTGGGGTCAAACAGGTCCATCTGGCTCGGGCCACCATTCTGAACCAATTGGATCACCGCTTTGGCGCTGGCAGGAAAATGACCGGCGCGCGCACGAAGATCGCTGAAGATGGGCACGTTCGCTGTCGAGGCGGTTTCCGCACCGAACAGCCGATCCCGTCCGAGTAGATCGGCGAGAACGACGCGCCCAAAACCTAAACAAGAGAGTTCCAGAATTCTTCGACGACTGAGTGGTATCATGTGAAGCACCGCTAGAAAACCACGCTGTCTTGAATTGCCTGCGCAGAGATCAGACTACCACAGAGTCACCACCCTGTGACAGGCATGATACCCAATTCCACCCTGAATCACAGCAGTGATCGGGAGACGCAAAATCATTCCGCGGGTTTGTGAATCATTCCACCTCACCGGTGGTTGATTCGCTCGCCGGAAACATTGTCCGACTTCGATTCGCGGAAGTTACGGCTGCCAACCAAAACAGGCTGCATCTTGCTTGTCGGTCAATGCTGTGCTGGAAAATTGAATTCCGATCGTTCAAAATGCACCCAGAGACAACACCCTCGCAAGAGGGATGTGTTAACCTGTCCGAATTGACGGCTGGCACACACCGCAGGTGTCGGGTGCTGTTTGCCATCCGGCATGTTGTGTCAGTCGAACGAGAAGGGGGAGCAGCCGTGGCTGAAACATCGCGCCGAGACATTTTGCGTGCTGGGGCAACAATGTTCGCCGGCGTGGCCTCCGGGTCGCTGGCAACTCCGCAAACAACACAGGCCGACGTTCATGACGTGAATGCGGTGACTTCGGCTCAGGGGAACGCCGAATGTAACTTCGGGCATACGATCCTGTTCATGGACGAATATTTCCGGGACACGCTGGAGATCCTCGGTCGGCTGCATGGCGAAGTCGAGCACGTGGGTGAATTGAGCGCACGGGCGGCCAGCGTCATCCGCAACGGCAAAACGGTGTGGACCTCGATGGATGAGGGCCACATAGCATACTACGAACATCAGGCGAGCCGCCGCGGCAATCCCGGCATCCTGAAAAACCATCGAAAATTCGACCAATTGCAGAAGGGGGACCTGGTTTTTACGAACTATTGCAACCGTTCGGTTTTGTCGGCTCGCGAACGGGGTGTGTATGTGGTGTGCGTCGCCGTCAACTATCAGAACAATGAATTTCGTCCGGCCGGTTTCACCGACACCACGCACAGCAATCCAGACGGGCTGATGCTCAAAGACGTCTCCAATGAGATCTTGCACACGCACGTGCCCTATCAACAGGGGCTGGTCCACGCGCCAGAGATACCGGAGTTCGTGATTTGCCCCTCCAGTGGAACCGGCTCGGTGGCGCTGTTTTGGATGATCAACGCGGAAATTGTCGACAAGCTCACCAATCCGGGCGCGAAACCTGTCGATCTCAGCATCCGCTATCTGGACACGCTCACCGACCGAGTTCAGCGGATCAAGCCGCAGCGCGATCGAATCCGCGAAGTGGCCGTCCGCATGGCGCGGCAGATTCGCGACGGCGGACGCTGGTTTGTCAAAAGCATCGAATACAAAGGATTCGAATCTGAAATCACACACGTGGCCTCCGGACCGCGGATCGTTAATTGGGGCGACTGGGACGCAACCCAAGAGAAAAACGTGTTACTGGTCAACGCCATTTCCCCGGCACACCGGCCCGAGGTTCGTCTGGCCCTCGAAAAGCAGTTGGAGGGCGCCTATGTGATCGGCATCGGTCCCCAGACACTCGACGGTGTGCGGCCCGCCGGACGATTGATCGACATTGCCGACGTGGGGTTTGACAATCACTCGCCCGAGTCGGGGGGCATGATCGCCAGAGCGGGACACGACGGCGGCATTTGTCCGACCTCAGGAGTGGTGGGCAACGTCATTCAGCAAATGATCTGCGCCCAGTGGGTGGATGAAATGGTGCGGCGCGGATCGGTCCCCTATTTCTACATGGGCAATTTTCAAGAAGGCGGCGCCGAGTACAACGAGGCCATGACTGCTTTCTTTGAGCATCAGGGATTCTGACCGAGTGACCCCTCGAACGGCAATGTGTTCTCATACGACAGCCACGACAGCGCTAAAATGTCTTTGGACTCGCCAACACCTGGTTCCCAAGCTCCGGCTTGGGAACGCACTTCCACGAAGCTCCGCTTCTCCGAAGCCGAGCGGTCTGCTGTGGTTCCCAAGCCGGAGCTTGGGAACCAGGTTAATTTCATGTCATGACTGCAAGATGACGACGATGCGTTTTCTTTTCAATCGCGGGTCTCTGCACTGGAACCGCACGATGCTGAAACGATTTTGTTCGTGCCTCCTTTCGATGGGCGGTTTCGTGGCGCTGACGATCACGGGCTGCAGCGGAGACGACACGCCACCGTCGGCCCGGCAGGTCGATGCGAAGGACTCAGCGGACGCGATTCAGGTGGACCGGCCGGCCAATCAATCCGGTTCTCCAGACAAAATAATCACCAACTCAATTGGCATGAAACTGGCCAGGATTCCCGCCGGCGAGTTTCTGATGGGATCGGCCGACACGGACCCCGGCGCACGCGACGACGAACAGCCGCAGCACTCGGTGCAAATCAGCCGGCCGTTCTACATGGGCGTCTACGAAGTCACGCAAGGTGAGTTCGAAGCGGTGATGGGAATCAACCCCAGTTCCTTCTCGAGATCCGGCCTGCTGAAAGACGCGCCGGCAGACCTGGATGGCTCGCGATTTCCTGTCGACGGCATCACCTGGTTCGAATCCGTGGAGTTCTGTCGGCGGTTGTCGGAATCTTCAAAAGAAAAGCAGGCCCGCCGCGTTTACCGGCTGCCGACCGAAGCCGAGTGGGAATACGCCTGCCGGGCGGGAACAACCACTCTCTTCCATTTCGGCGACACGCTCTCTTCTTCTCAGGCGAACTTCAAGGGGACCTTTCCGTTCGGTGATGCTCCGACGGGGCCGTTTCTGAACCGCACGACTACGGTGGGCTCGTATGCGGCTAATGCGTTCGGTCTGTACGACATGCACGGCAATCTCCACGAGTGGTGCGCCGACAGATTCGATCGGGATTATTACCGCGTCTCGCCGGCCGAAGATACGCAAGGGCCGAAGCGGGGGTCCTATCGGGTCATTCGCGGCGGCGACTGGTACAGTGACGGTCGCGATTGTCGTAGCGCTTTTCGCTACGCCGACGTTCCCGAGGGAAAGTTTTATGCGCTCGGTTTCCGAGTCGTGTGCGAGCTGGCAACGGACGGCACTACCGCTGCCGCGCCCTTGGCCGACACAACCGAACCGCATGACACGTCGGCGACAACCCCAACCGTTGCAGCGACGTTGGATGAGCAGCCCTCGCCAACGACCGGCGAAGACTGGCCGCGCTGGCGCGGTCCGCGCGGAGACGGAACCTGGCGTGCACCGAAGCTGCCTGCATCCTGGCCCCAAGGCGGTTTACAGCGCGTCTGGCGGCAGGAAATCGGCGGAGGCTACGGAGGCGTCGCCGTTTCGGATGGCCGAGTCTACATCATGGATCTGCGGAAAGAACCCGACGACGTCGAGCGGGTCCTTTGCTTCAACGCGGTCGACGGCAAGCCGTTGTGGTCGCATTTCTATTCGGTCGATTACAAAGATGTCGCCTACGATAACGGCCCCCGCGCCACCCCGACGGTCTTTGGCGGCCACGTCTACACGTTGGGTGCCGTCGGGCATTTGCACTGCTTAGATTCGGTCGACGGCAAGGTTGTTTGGTCCAAAGACCTCGTCGCCGACTTTGGCGCCCGCGTGCCGATTTGGGGGCTGAGCGCCTCCGCCGTTGTGTTTGAAGACCTGTTAATCGTCCACCCCGGCGCCGAGCCGGACGGTTGTTACATCGCCTTTGATCTGAACACGGGAGAGCAGCGCTGGCGTAGTCTGCCCGATCCGGCCGGATATGCCACGCCAATCCTCATCGATCGGGGCGGAATCCCGCTAATGGTCGGCTGGACCCCAACCAACGTCCGCGGACTCGATCCCCGCACCGGCAAGCTGCTGTGGACAATTCCGTTTGAAGTGAATTACGGCACGTCGATCGCCCAGCCGATCTTTCAGGAAGGTCTAGTGCTGGTGTGCAGTTACTACGAAGGTAGCAAAGCGATTCGCTTGGGCTCCGAACTGGACTACGCAATCGTGGAGTGGGAAGATCGCCGAAACCTGCGGGGCCTGATGTCGCAGCCACTTTATTGCGACGGACATGCCTTTCTGCTCGACAAACGACACGGACTGACCTGTTTTGAGCTGGCCACGGGGAAAAAGTTGTGGGATGACGACAATCGCATGACCCCCAAAGGACGGAATCCGCAGGCCAGCATGGTCTGGCTCAACGACCGAGACCGCGCGATTGTGTTAAACTCGGACGGCGACTTGATCCTGGTTCGCCTGAAACCCACTGGTTACCAGGAAGAAACTCGCACCAACATCATCGGCCGCACCTGGGCACACCCCGGTTATGCCGGCAACTGCGTTTATGTCCGCAGCGATACCGAGATCATCTGCGTATTACTACCGCCGGCAGACCGATAGCCGACTACTCAGTGAGTTTTCCCTGTTAAGAGTTTTGGACGCCAAGTCGCCGCTGGCGGCATAGCGAACCGCACAGGCCCGCAAAACCTGCTGGTTCAACAACATGTGGAGAGGGACGGATGAGACTGAACGACCAAGTGGCGGTGGTCACAGGCGGAGGGCGGGGAATCGGCAAGGCAATCGCCTTGAGATTGGCACAGGAAGGGGCCCACCTGGTTCTTACCGGCCCCGAAGCGGACGAATTGAACGAAACGGCCGACCAGATTGAAGCATCCGGGAGGCAAACGCTGGTCGTGCGCACCGACGTCACCGTTGAAGAGGACGTCGTGCGGATGGCGCAAGAAACCCTTGCCAAGTTCGACCACGTGGACATTCTCATCAACAACGCCGGTATGATTGGTCCGACGGCGTCGATCACCAACGTGACTCGCGCCGACTGGGACCAGGTGCTGGCGGTCAACTTGACCGGCGCGTTTCTTTGTGCCAAAGCGATGCTTCCGAACATGATCTCACGCCGCTGCGGTAAGATTGTCAACATTTCATCCATTGCCGGAAAGGTCGGCTATCCGCTGCGCAGCCCTTATGCCTGCTCGAAATGGGGGCTGATCGGGCTCACGTTGACCATGGCCGCCGAAATGGGAGAACACAATATTCAGGTGAACGTCATTTGTCCCGGCCCTGTGGAGGGCGAGCGGATTCAAGACGTGTTCGAACGCCGGGCCGTCGAGCTGAACCAGTCTGTCGATCAGATCCGCCGGGATTACATCGCAAAGACATTG
>CAUZTK010000026.1:0-22569 GCA_963582395.1 Planctomycetota bacterium
AACCGCATGGCTGGCCTGTACTCCCTGATGTATAACGACAACTGGAATCATTACTGGGACAACCTCGCAACCTGAATACCGAAATCCCTGAGGGCACCCGGCCACCCTGTGCTGGTAGGTGAGTATTGTGGTACGCTAAGCCACGAGCGGTTTAGGTGTGAGGTTTGTCCGTGGCTTCCGGGAACTCCTCTGCATACAACTCGACAACCCGGTTACGGATTTGCCCGTACATTCGTCGGAGCGTCCTGGGATCGACTCGCAAATGTTCGGCGATCTCGGTTTGTGTGCATCCTTCAAGCCGGTACTGAATGAGCTGCTGTTGAGGCTCGCCCAAGCTGTTGAGAACCGCTTCGAGCAGGTCGGAAAAAGCGACACTTTCGGCCGCGGTGGGTCCTCGGCTGAGTTGATCGCGAATCAAGGAATCGGCGTCCTGCTCACGACCGGCGGAGGCTTCCCGCGACGGATCGCGCTTGGCCGCGCTGTGAAAGCGCACCTTGTTCCGAACCTTGTTCAGTGTGATGGTCAGCAGCAGCTTCCAGAAGTCCTCGTCGTCCTGAAACTCAAAATCGCCGTCGCGCGCCCGGCGGAACAACGATTTGAACACCGACTGCACCACGTCTTCAGGATCAAGACGAGGGTTGAACCTGCGCGCCAAATGATGGCCGACAATCCGCAGCAGCCTTTGCAGATATCGCTCGTAAAGCGCGGTGGCGGCATCTTCATCACCATTGCGCCAATTCTCGACGAGCTCACTGTCCGAGGTCGAGTCGTCCATTCGAAGCAGGTCCTGAGACGGTCACCGATCAAACCTTGTATAAAATTTTCACAAAATTTGTCACGGACGTCAAGAATTGATCAACTCAGAGAGAAAGAGGGTGTGAAAAGCGCTGCTTCTGTGCATCTCTCTCGTCAGCAGTCGACAAGACCTGCGGACCCGACTTCGCAGTTCACGCCGCGTCCCGATGGGGGGCATCAAGCGAATCGTCCTGCTGCAGCAATTTGATCCAGTCCTGCTCGAACAGATCGCTGACTTTGTGTTCGACCTTCTTCTGTGCCCGCCCATGATGGAGAGGTTTCTCGGAACGAACGGCGGCCGTTCCGTGGGCCACGTGAAAAATGTGACGGGCCATTTCACGAGCCGAAATCATGCGGATCGCATGGTCTGCCTCCCATAGCTGCCGGGCGATTGAGTATCCGCCTCCCTGTCCGTGAATACGGCGAAACGTGTAGCCGTGGTTCAGGATCACATCGCGGCGGTACATGGCGCAGTAGTCTCGCGGGTAGTGTCCCTGCTTCCATTTGACGTCCTTTTTGCGGCCGAGCAGCGTTTTGACCCTTGCGGTCAGGTAGCCGAAAAGATGCTTCTGGAATGCATAGAGTGGATTTTGAAGGTCCAGCTTCCAGGCACCAATGGCAGCCGTAGAGCGGTCCGCGTCGATTTCCCGCAGAAAGGGGTCAAGCCATTCGTCGCTCTTGACGAAAACGTCGGAGTGCATTGTGATGAAATATTCGCCCGTAGCCTGGCGAATGCCCAGGTCCCATGCCGTGAAAACGTTCTCCGGCCAGTTTGTGTGCGTTTCGTCGGGTCGTTCGATCAGCCGGATCCAATCCAGCGAACGCAAATAATCGAGACTATCGTCGCGAGAGCCGTTATCGACGACGATCACATCCAAGTCGTACTTGCCGGAATGTTTGCGAATCGACCGCAGGCAAACGGTCATGTAGACCTTGACTTGCCAGTGCGGGATGCAAATAGTGATTTTCGGCGGACGCTGCGACATAGGGCCGGTCTGTGAGGCCTGCTACTGCCTGAGCACTTTGAGTCGATTGGCAGACACTGTCGGAAAAAGCATCGTGTGCTGGGCTTCGAAGTTTCGCGCGAAAGCTTTCACGTTCACGTTATGATCGTCGCGGCCGAACAGCGGTTGGGCCGCCAGCGATTGTGCGGCGGACATTCGCCGAAAAACGATATCGTAAATCGTCAATAGCTTTGCCGTGCGGGTCACGCCGTGTTGGCAGTGAACCAGTAGCGGGTAGTTGTTCGGATCGACGAGGACTTTCAGGTGTTTGGCGATCAGCGGGTTGTCGGTTTCGAGGGAGGTCGGCATAGGTAATTCAATCAACCGAGCGCCGGCGTTTTCGACGGCTGCACGTTCTTCAATCCACCGTTGTTGCCCCATCTCTCCGGGGTTGCACAGGTTGAGCACCGTGCGAACCTGGTGCGCTTCGATCAGTTCGTCCATCACGTCCGGATCGACCCACGCGCTGCGAATGACCATGCCGGGATCGTGGACGGCGACGTGCTTGTACCGCTGGTGTCGGTGATACGCGATGCCCGCTGTCAGCGCGCTTGCACACAGCAGGCCGACGAGAATCAGTCGTAGTCGCTTCGAAAGCATCCGCTGTCCTTTGCGACAGGATCGGGGCCACTTATACTCGGCACGGCCACAGATTGAGGGAGGGCAAGGCTCATGCCGAGCCGCCGGATCGGTGATCTCCACGGCTCAGCGGGAGCTTCGCCCTCTCGAAGAACCGCAATTCGTGACCGCTGGAAGTATATCAAAGGTGACCGGCGTCATCGGCGGCGGAATATAAGGGAATTCCGCAGCGCGGTCAATAAGATTTTGCAGCCGTGTTCCGATGTCTGCCCAGGTTGATCGGGGTCTCACAGCACACAACTCTCGGAAGGGATTTTGTGGTCCGAGTTACGCCGCCCGGCCCGGTTTCTCCGGCTCTTGGTGCCGGGAATCGATGAACTTTTGTAATTTCGCGCCCTGCTTTGATGCGTCATCCGCTGCTGGTTGTTCATCGGCGGCCCTCTCGGTCGCTGCCGGCGTCTCGTCGTGTTGTGACGTCGCCTGTTGGTCCGGCTGTGTGACGGCCTCGGACGATTCGATGACGTCGGGCTGGCTGCTTTGTAGCGTCTGTTCGGATTGCGTCTCGGGGGCCTGCTCGTGTGAGGTCACTTCGGTCTCCGTGCGGGTATCGTCGCTGAACGCTTCTTTCCCCTCGATGATGGAGGCCGCGTCGAAGCGTTTGCCGAAATAAAGTTCCTGGGCAGTCGGGTCGCTGAGAACGGTTTCGGCACTGCCGCAAACGAGCACTTTCCCGGCACAAATGATGTAACTCCGATCGGTGACGGTCAGCGTCTCGCGCTCGCGGTGGTCAGTCAGCAAAATGGAGATGCCGTGATCCCGCAGGTCGGAAATGATGTCTTGAATGCTGTGGATGGTAACCGGATCGATCCCAGTGAACGGCTCGTCGAGCAGAATCAACGAAGGGCGGCTGGCCAGACAACGGGCGATTTCAAGTCTGCGCCGCTCGCCGCCCGAGAGTGTCGAAGCCATTTGCCTGCGTTTGTCGTCAAGTCCGAACTGCTGCAACAATTCGGCCACGCGTTGTTTGCGCTCTGCTCGCCCGATGTGCAGGTACTCCAAAATGGCGAAGATGTTCTGCTCGACGTTCAATTTTCTAAAGACGCTGTCCTCTTGCGGCAGAAAGCCCATGCCGTGTCGAGCACGCTTGTACATAGGCCAAGTGGTCACCTCTGTTCCGTTCAGAAACACCCGTCCTTCGGTGGGGGCAATCAGCCCGCAAGCCATGCCGAAGGATGTCGTCTTGCCGGCACCGTTCGGTCCCAGCAGTCCGACAATTTCGCCTCGTTCGACGTAGAAGTCGATACCGTCGACAGCCCGTTTGCCCGGATAATCTTTAACCAGGCCGGTACACTCTAGCAAAGGCATAGTCGCTGTCCTCCATGACATGCCGACGTAGTCCACGGTCGGTTGTCAGCGTCCGGCTGCTCCCGCAGACCTCGATTCGTTTGTGCGGTTTTCGTCGGTTCGAAGCCACTTTTTTTAAAGGCCGTCTTCGCGAGTTGATTGTCAGCCTTGACTGTTCATCAGCGGATCCTCCCGCGGGCTTCTCAGCGAATCCGGTGCATTCGCCCAATGTTTGGATAAAAAGGGATGGAGAACTTCGGATACGGTTTGTGTTGCGGTTCGAGGTCCTCGGGGAACACACCATCGCGGACTTGGTGATAGAAGAACCGTTTCACCGGCGGAACGTCGATACTATAACCGCGACCGTCATTCATAAACGGGACAGCGCGAGGCCAGTAAACGTAAAACGCTTTACCGACCAGCGCCGAACGGGGAACCGCGTGCCGGCGCTCGGCGCCGCGATCGTTCGACCAAAGCCGGCTATCCTGACTGCGCGGGCTGTTGTCGCCGAGCATAAAGAACTCATCGTCTGCGAGCGGCTCGAATCGGGCGACATTGTAGTTTTCATTGTACTCCTCGGACCAAGCGTCCGGGTCGCCCAGCTCGTTGCGGAGAATCTGTTCGTTGCCGCGAAACTCGCTCTGTTTGGGATGCCTGTCGGCCCGGTAATAAACGTCGCGCTGAATCAACAGATGTGAAACCCGCAGGCTCGCGTCCCGCGCGGCAATTCCGACCGGTGCCAAGTCCTGCGGTCGCGGACCAGGCAATGCGGGCGGGTCGTATTCTGTATTCGAACCGAGGTCGACCAACGTGCCGTCGATCCACAAAGTCAAGCGGTGATCGACGTTGGCAAACGCAATCTGATAACGACCCGGACCGTTGAGCGTGGTTGCCGCGGTGGCCAAGATTCGCTCTTCCTGTTGAAGCTGCTTCTGAAGCAGCTCATTGATGAAAAACAAGGTCGCCTGGCCGGTGCTCAGATCGATTCGGCAACGGTATCGGTCGGCCCCTTTGATCAGTTCCAAGAGCAGTTCGCCAGCGGGACGGCGAACTTCGACCTCGCAATTCAGCGTGAGATCGCCCACCCAGTAAATGTCGTCGGGAACCTGCGCGAAGTCTCCGCCTCCGGTGTACGCGTTGTAGGGACAAAAGTCGGTGATCAACGTCGCACCCGGACGGTGACCGAGGACGACGTTGTTTTCGAAATCGTCCCAGTCATCTCGCATCGGTACGATGTGCCGGTACCGAATCCAGTCGTAACCGCTGCCCTCATCGTGGGTCGAATCGATCTCGAACGAGCGGGCATCCGGCATCCAGCCCTGGTCCGTTTCGATCCAACTGCCGTTTTCACCCGGTTGCCTTTCGACGGGCGCCCAGCGTTGGGGCCATCCCCATTCGTGCAATTCGCGGGCGGGAAGATCGTTATCGTACACCAACAACTGCAGTTGACGCTGCTTGTTGGGATTCTGCTTGCGAAGGATCTGCCACTGCCGGTGGGGAGGCTTGCGAACGAAAACGTCACCCCGCTCGATCTTGATCTCTTCACCCGGCAATCCAACGAGACGTTTGATGTAATTCGTCTTCGGATCTTCCGGATACTTGAACACGACAACGTCCCACCGATTGGGCTCCCAAAACTCGTAAGGAAACTTATTGACCAGAATACGATCGCCCTTAAAGGCCAGCAGGCCGAGATCATGGGGGGCCCTTTCGTCGAAAACAACGTTTTCGTACCGGCAGTTCGGGCAGAAACCAGTTCGATTGCGATGATTCGGATCGTAGTATTTGCTGGCCTTGTCGAGTTCACCGCTGGCTCCGATGCCCGAAAGCGTGCCGCACTTAACGCAAACAAACTCGATGTGTCGGCCGTACAAGGTCGGGGCCATCGAACCGGTGGGGATCACGAACGCTTCCGCCTCGAAGGTCCGGAACAGAAACGCCAGAATGAATGCCACGACGATTGACTCAATCGTCTCCCGCGTTCCGTCCTGCCGTCTGGGAGGGGCGTCGCCCCGTTCTTTTTCGTCCGACCTTGTCCCGCCGGGCGTTGCCGATTTTGATTTTTCGGTTTCGCGTTTGCTCGTCTTTGCCATCGAAGTCTCGTGAGTAGTCATCTGGCTGACGCTGTTCCCCGAAAACTGTCGGCCGGGAGATCAAACCTGACATCGCCGAAAATTTGACGACGAAGGTTGGTGCAAAGGGGTTAGTGAATATAGCGAATTCGCGAAAAATCTGGAATGCGGAAGTGTGCGTAACGGCTGCCGAACCTAATTTTCCCCGGTCGCGAGGGAAGATGGACCAGAAAGGGTTTGCCGATCAACAATCGCCCGCTCACCGCCCCGTCCGCCCAACTGCGACTGTCGAGCGAGACCGGACTGTTGTCGCCCAGAACAAAATACTCGTCGTCTCCCAGCGTATACGGTGAGTCCACGCCGTTACGCCCCCAGCCGCGTGTATAATACACGTCGCGGTAGAGCTTCAACGAGCGAACACGGACCTCAAGTCGTCGTGCCGCAAATCCAGCCGTTGAGGCCGGTGATTCAGCGGTTTGCCTGTCGTCCGGAACAATCCACGGCTCGAAGATCGTGCGTCCGTTGACGGCCACCAGCAACTGACGATCGAACAGCGACATCTCAATCAGCATCGGTTTTTGGGTCATAGCCGCCTCGAAATGCGCCGCGCGAACCACCGTCGCTTTGCCGTCGACAGCTAAGCTCCATTCGTGATGTTCGGTGTCGATCACAAAGTTGCATTGGTGCGCTGCGTCACTCATCTGCAGCATGAACTGACCGCGTCCGCGGAGAATCGTCAACTCGACGGCCAACATCAAATCTGCGATGGTGTGATTCGCAGCCGCTTCACCCGGAAGATTGTAACCGTATGTGTCGGCAATTGGCGCGAGTTGTGGCGGCTCGCGTCCGTTGCGGGAACGAATCCAGTGCCGGTATCGAACCCACGCTACCTCGGTCTCTGCGGGACGAGGTGTCCCGGTTGAGATGCCGTCGAAATCAAACCCATCGCCCACATCTTGCCAGCAAATCTGAGCCGGGTCAGGTTTCCAGCGAGACCGCCACGTCGGATCGTCGCTGGGTTGATAATCGTGGTCGTCAACGAGAATTCGCATGGCCCGCTGGTAAGTCAGGTTTTTCCGCTGCCGCTTGCCGTTCACAAACAAGTCACCGTCGATCAATTGAATCCGTTCTCGCGGCAATCCAACGATCCGCTTGACGTAGGCCTGCCTCGGTTCGTACGGATTGCGAAAAACCACCACTTCCCAGCGACGCGGCGAGTGAAAAAGATAGGCATGCTTGTGGACCAGCAATTGGTCGCCTTGGTTGCGGGGCACGCGGTCAATGTCGATCGATCTCTGTCCGCAGTTGGGACAGACGGCCATCTTTGTTCGCCCTCCTGAGGGTCGATGAAGATCCTGCGTTCTTCGGGATGCCGCCCGAGCTGGCAATTTGTCGGCGACTCCGACTGCAAACGGAAATTGGCAAGTTGGACATTCCACCCGCTTGTGATAGCCGAGCAGGCTAGGCGCCATTGAGCCGGTCGAGATCATGTACCCTTCGACTTGAAACGACCGAGACAGGATGACCGCCACGGCCAGACAAACCAAGGTATCGAACATCTGCCGCACACCACTGACGATTGCGGACACAGATAACGATTCGTCCGGCGTTGAAACGATTGGACCGGGCGGTTCAGACATGACGATCACGAGAAGTTGACCGGAGAAACCGTCCGACGGCGCCGATGACGCCGGCCGGCCTTGCGATACCGACGCATATTGTAGTCCAGACGGACAGAGAGAGGAAATATCGAACGCTATAGGCGGTCAACCGGCCGAGGCCCCGTCATCGATCCCCGTGCGAAAAGCGCAGCACAGATGCGATTGCCGGCAAGGGTGGCTACGCTGGCACCTGATTGGTTCCGCGCAGGCGGCTGGGATGGCTAGGTCTGACCATCGGGAAGGCCCGGACTGCTCGAATCTGGGCCATCGCTTTCACTTTGATCCAGATGGTTCCTTCGGGAAACATTTCATCCCAATGGGTCGCGGTCATTGCACTAAACACCTATCCTATGCAAGGTAAACAGTTTCTGGCTTGAGTCGCTTTGGCTGTCTCACTATACTTCGCGTCTGCCGTCCATGGAGAATCAGGCTTGGGGTTGCTGAGAATCGATGCGTTTCACATTGGTCGATAGAATTACGGAACTCGAGACGGGGAAGTCGATCACGGTCATCAAGAACCTTTCGATGGCGGAGGAGTACCTAGCCGATCATTTTCCAGGTTTTCCGGTGATGCCCGGCGTTTTGATGCTCGAATCGATGGTTCAGGCAAGCGCCTGGCTGATGCGTTTTACAGAAGACTTCAAGTACAGTACGATCTTGCTGACGCAGGCGCGGGGGGTACGGTTCAATAACTTTGTTGCACCTGGTCAGACGTTGACCGTGACGTCGACAGTTCACCGTTCCGACGATCGTCAGTGGGTGCTCAAGGCGGCGGGCACGGTAGAGGAGACTTCGACGGTCAGTGCCCGTTTGACGCTGGAGCAATTCAACTTGAGCGAAAAAGATCCCGGTCTGGCGGAGTCCGATCGGCTTCGCATCGAGAAAATGCGAGAACTGTTCTCGCAAATTTGGACTCCGACCTCGAGCGAGGGCTCGAAGTCGTGACGCTGTTGCGACGAGAGAGATCGTTGGTTTTTTGCCGCCGGCATCACCGAAGGTGGAAACCATGGCGACTGGAGTGAGATTGATTCGGAGTTGCGCGCAACTCCTCACACAATGGATGATGAACGGCACAGGCGAGATTGAAATTGATGAAACTGGCCGGTAGGACCGCACTGGTGACGGGGGGCAGCCGGGGCATTGGCAAGGCGATCGTCTGGGCGTTGGCCCGCGAGGGCGCCAAGGTCGCCTTCGTTTACCGCTCCAACCGTGAAGCCGCCGATCGGCTGGTTTCCGATTTGGCCCTCGACCAGCACGAGGCGGTTTCTTTTCAGGCCGACGTCCAACGCAAGGAAGATGCTGACCGCATCGTTCAAGATGTGCTGAAGCAGTGGAATAAGATCGATATCTTGGTCAACAATGCCGGCGTGATCCACGATGGGCTGCTGGCAACGATGAAGTCTGAACAATGGCAGCAAGTGCTCGACATCAACCTCACAGGGGTCTTTAACTTTTGCCAGGCGGTGACCCGGACGATGATGTCGGCTCGCTACGGTCGCATCGTCAATATGTCCAGCGTCGCCGCCGACGTCGCTAACCCCGGACAGGCCAACTATGCCGCCAGTAAAGGCGGCATTGAGGGATTCACGCGCTGCATTGCTGCCGAGTTGGCCCGCCGGGGCATCACAGTCAACGCTGTTGCACCTGGGTTCATTGAAACGGACATGACCAGCTCAGTGCGAGATGTCGCCGGAAGCCAAATCCAGAAGAAAATACCGGTTCGTCGTCTGGGTCAACCGGAAGACGTCGCAAACGCCGTGCTGTTTCTTGTCAGCGATCAGGCGTCGTACATTACAGGTCACGTGTTGCGGGTCGACGGCGGTTTGACACTGGGCGGATTGTAGGAACACTCAGGTCACGAAGCAGCAGTCGCGGTTTCCAATGGCGGGCGGCCGGTACGGCAGTGAGTTCGTGATGGAAGATGAGGAGATGTGTTGATGCCGACAACAGAAGAAATTTACGCCAAGGTGCAAGATACACTGGTCGATGCACTCGGTGTGGATGATGACGAAGTAATCCCCGAGGCGACTCTGGTCGGCGATCTGGGAGCCGAATCGATCGACTTCCTCGACATTGTGTTTCGACTGGAGAAGAACTTCGACATCAAGATCCCGCGTGGAGAACTGTTTCCGGAGAATCTGGCATCATCCGATTCGTCTTTCGTTCAGGACGGAATCGTGACCGAGTCTGGAATCTCCCAACTTCGCGACAAGATGCCGCACGCCGACATCGACCGCCTGGTGGATGATCCCAAAGTGGAAAACATTCCCGACCTATTCACCGTGCAGATGATCGTCAAGTTTCTGAAATCAAAACTGGCCGACGAGGATTGAACGTCCGTTGATGCGAGAATCCGGTCCGATGAGGTCCCTGTAAGCTGTGATTGAGCATCCGGCCCGGCGCGCATTCCCTCGGACAGACATGCCTTGAATCGGGCTGACGCAAGCAGAATTCTCCACATCGCGAGACGAGGCATGCGCTGGATCTGGATCGACTGCTTCATCGAGTTCGAAAGTGGATCACACGCCAAGGCCGTGAAAAACGTCACCTTGGCTGAAGAGTATCTGCACGATCATTTCCCCGGTTTTGCCGTGATGCCCGGGTCCCTGATGCTCGAAGGAATGGCTCAGACCGGCGGAATCCTGCTCGGAGAAGCCAACAATTTCGAGCACATCGTCATCTTGGCCAAGGTGCCGAAATTGACTTTCCAGGGTTGGGTCTGTCCCGGCGAGACGCTGATCTACACGGCTCATCTCATCGACGTCCGCCAGGAAGGGGGCAGCGTCGAATGCACTGCCCATGTCGGCGACCGGTTGGTGGCTGAAGCCGAGATCTTGTTCGCTCATGTCGATCAAAGCCACCCCGAGCTGGGGGCCATCGATCAGAAAAAT
This sequence comes from Planctomycetota bacterium, assembly GCA_963582395.1. Lineage (GTDB taxonomy): Bacteria > Planctomycetota > Planctomycetia > Planctomycetales > Planctomycetaceae > CAUZTK01. Next base: position 10,347 of record CAUZTK010000026.1, read on the forward strand.
TTCGTCTTTTCCATGAACCTGCTAAGCGTGCTCGATGTCGGCCGGGCCGGTGACGTATCGAAATCGGTTGATGTCACCACGTGACGATGACCGTTGGGCTTCTCTTTGAACCTGTTGTGGTGATAAATTACCCAAGTTGTCAAATTCAGCGGAACTAGCTCAACGAAAGTATCCGTGGTTGTAGGCCAGGCACCCTGTGCCTGACATTCGGGACCAGGTGCATGTGGAGGTGGACCCACCCACCAATTGGGGCGACGGACCGGTCCCCGCCTTGATCGCGGAGAGAGAGCCATCGGCAGGCGAACCGGACGTTGAAGTCAGGCACGGGGTGCCTGACCTACGATGATTTGATCCCTTGGGCACCCAATCAGTTGGAAAGAAGAAAGCGATGAGACGCCGAGTCGTGGTCACCGGTCTGGGATGCGTCACTCCGCTCGGAAACAGCGTAGATGCCATGTGGGAATCGCTGTGCGAAGGCCGAAGCGGCATCGACACGATCACGCATTTCGACGCGTCCAACTTTCCGACCCGTTTTGCCGCGGAAGTGAAAAATTACAGTCTCGACGAGTACGTTGACGACCCAGGGCGATTTGCACATGCCGGCCGAAACATTCAATTCGCGGTCGGTGCGGCATACCAAGCCGTCAACGATTCAGGTCTTTTAGAGAGCGGAATCGAACCGCCACAACTGGGCATTTACCTAGGGGCCGGCGAAGGACAGCAGGATTTTATGCTGTTCATGAACATGGTGGCACAGGCACAGCAGGACGGGAAGCTCGATCTGAAGAAATTCACGGAAAGCGGTCTAGAGCAACTCGACCCGCAAACCGAGTTGGAACAGGAGCCGAACATGGCCTCGGGCCATTTGGCGAGTCTGTTCAACGCTCAGGGGCCAAACCTCAACTGTCTGACTGCCTGTGCGGCTTCGAGCCAGGCCATCGGTGAGGCCACCGAGATCATCCGTCGCGGCGATGCCGAGGCGATGCTCTCCGGGGGTGCCCACAGCATGATTCATCCGTTCGGCGTGACCGGTTTTAATCTGCTGACCGCGCTGTCGACCTACAACGAGCATCCGCAACGAGCCTCCCGCCCTTTCGACAAAAACCGCGATGGCTTTGTCCTGGGAGAAGGGGCCGGCATGGTCATTCTGGAAGAACTCGAACGGGCCAAAGCGCGAGGCGCGAAGATTTACGGAGAAGTGCTCGGGTATGGTTCCAGTGCCGACGCTTACCGCATCACCGATATCCATCCGGAAGGCCGTGGTGCAGTCGCCTGCATCAAGATGGCATTGCAGGATGCCAAACTGGCTCCCGAACAGATTGACTACATCAATGCGCACGGGACGAGCACGGCGGTCAACGATCGGGTCGAGACCATGGCCGTCAAACAGGTGTTCGATGAAGTTGCCTACGACGTTCCGATTTCCAGCATCAAAAGCATGATGGGACATCTGATCGCGGCGGCGGGCAGCGTCGAAATCATCGCGTGCTTGAAAGCCATCAACTGCAATACGATGCCTCCGACCACCAACTATGAAACGCCCGATCCCGATTGCGACCTCGATTACATTCCCAATGAGGCCCGCGAGGTTCCTGTCAAATATGCCCTCTCCAACAGCTTTGGCTTCGGCGGCCAGAACATTTCGCTCATTCTTGCCGATTTTGACGATTGATCCGTACTCATCACCTGCGTTGGCGTGATATGGTAGCTGTATGTGGGGCAACATACTTCCTTTGGGCAAGCAGGTTGTTGAGGCTCGAATTGACCATTCGTGACCGTCTCGAAAGAAAAGTCCCGCATCCGCGCACCATAAATTTGCATCCCAGGGGAGAATCGTGGGCTGGATCGTCGTCGGCGTCGTTATTGCTGGCTTGGTTGCATGCGAGGTTCTGATGCTCGCGTTGTACGGGAGGGTCATGCTGCGCGCTTTTGAGCGGAAACTACCGTTCAGCGTGGAACCGGCAGCTCCCGGTTCGAACGCCGAACGGGTCAGCTTCCCGACAGCAGGCGGGTTGACTTTGCGGGGCAGTCTGTATCGCCACGAAGTTCGGCCTCCACGAGGTTTGATCATTTTCTGTCCCGAACTCGGTGGGAACCACTGGTGTGCCCTGAACTATTGCCAAGGGCTGTGGGATGCCGGATTCAATATTCTCGCTTTTGATTTTCGCAATCAGGGCGAAAGCGACGCGATGGGCGGTTACGACCCGCTGCACTGGTCGACGGAGTACGAAATCGACGATGCCATGGCTGTAATCGCATACAGCCGCCAGCGTCACGATTTGAGCGAACTGCCCGTCGGATTGTTCGGGATCAGCCGAGGCGGCAGTGTGGCACTGGCGACCGCCGCCCGCTGCCGCGACGTCCGCTGTGTTGCCGGCGAAGGTGTTTTCTCAAACAATAGTTTGTTCGTCCATTACACGCTGCGTTGGGCGGTCCTGTATTGTCCCGAATGGCTGCTGAAACTGCTTCCGTTGTGGCACATCAAACTGACAGTCGCGCTGATTCGATGGATCAGTCAGGTCCGTCGCCGCTGCCGTTACGTCAACCTCGAACGCCTGCTGCCGCGGCTGGAAAACATCCCAACTCTGTTCATTGCCGGAACACGCGACACTTATGTGCATCTCGAGATCCCGAACAACCTTTCCCGCCGGATTGGTGCTGAGCGAAGTCAGGTGTGGGTCGTCGAAGGGGCCAAACACAACCTGGCTCGGCAGGTCGATCCGGACGCATATGACTCGAAGTTGGTCGATTTCTTCTCGTATCTCGACCTTAAAACCGCTGACAGCTCGGTGAGCCGCTCGCAGGTCTGAACGAACAATGCGTTGTCGTCGCAGTGGCCCGCGTGGTTTATGCTTGGCTGCAAGTTGGCGGGACGCATTAGGCCGTGATCGGTGTGGTGAATCAATTCCGGCTCTGCCATCTTTCTCTACAACCGTCGCGTAGAGCAAAAAAAGGCCGCGGGCTCCCTGACGTAGGAACCTGCGGCCCGTTGTTCAAACCTCACTCCGACTGCGACGGTGGAGTCGCTGCGAGAAGGGCGGGGATCCGGTCGTGCGTGGCACTCACCGTCATCGATCCCGGCCCGCGCTAAGGGTTTGGTACCTCCGCCAGAATCGGGAGTAAGAGGTTTGTGGGAAATTGTGCTCGTGGCAAAACCAGGTTACCCATTTGTGGGGCCGTTCGTCTCGGTGTCTGTCCAGTCCGGCTCACAAGGTCATGTTTCCGTGTGAACGTTGTCGAGCAGGTTTATGATCGGCACGAACTCCGAGACAACGTCGTTGTATTTCCGAAATTTCTGAAATCCGATCGAAGCGTTCCGAGTCAGCACCGGCGGCCCTCCGGCCGGTCTCGGCCAGATTTCAGTAAAACTTCAACAAAACTTTAGCTCGCGACCCAAAGAATACAAAAAAGATCGTCGAGTTGTCGCTTGCGGCATAGCAGACCGCACAGGCCCGCGAAATTCCAGCGTGTGCCGGCAAGGACGGTCTGTAGCGGTTACCTCGTGCTGCTGCTTTTCATCATCAGCCAGCCGACAACGGCAATCACTATCAACATACTGCCGTACTGCAACGGCGTCATGTGCCGCCAGTGGTTGATCAGAAAACGTTTGTAGAAAAATAAGTTATCCGCTGAAAGGCATCACCAGGATTGCGGACATTTCCCGTCTCGTTCACTCGGGTCACTTTTGAACTGGTCGGCAGTACCGGCACTCTTGTCAAAGCCGTCACGTCGCCGATACCAGACAGGCCACCTCAACTCTAGTTCGCAAATCGAGGCGTGCAAATCCCTCACTCCTTCACAGTTCGATCGTAGCTCGAGTGTCAAACATTTCGTGAGCGATTACGAAATTCCGTGACGCGGTTTTCCCGGTGACGGCTGCTCGCTACCATGACCCCTTGAAAGAATTCCGAGTGCGATAGGCGCACCAGAGAGCTACGAGATGGCCCTGGCCGGTCGCACGGCAACGCTTCCCGATACCGAAGGCGGCATCAACATGCCACACGCCACCGGCGAAATTCAAATCACCGACGTCGACGTCATCGTCACCAATCCCATGCAGGTCCCCTTGGGAAATTTCGTGCTGGTGAAGGTCAGCACCTGTGATCCGAAAATCTGGGGCTGGGGCGACGCGACCTGTTCGGGCAGCGAACTGGGAGTCGCGCGGTATCTGGAAGAGCACGTCCGGCCGGCACTTATCGGCCGTGATCCGATGCAGATCGAAAATATCTGGCAGACGATTTACCAGTTGCCATACTACCGGTCTGGTTCGGTACACATGTCAGCCGTCAGTGGCATCGATATGGCTTTGTGGGACATCATGGGAAAAGTGGCTTCACTGCCAGTCTACCAACTGCTGGGCGGCAAAACGCGCACGCGGCTGCTGACCTACAAATCGACCGGCGGCCATGACAATCAAGAAGTTGAAAAAAACGTGCGCCGGCTGATGGACGACGGTTACCGTGTGATCAAGGTCCAGGTGGCGGTCCCCGGTCTGGAAGCCGGTTATGCCGTCCCGTCGTCGAAGAAATCGCAGCAGCAAGCCGAAGAGGCGCACCAGGCCGGCGTGCCGCCCACACAAATCTGGGAACCGGAGCCGTACCTCCGCACGATCCGCCGGTTGCTGGAGCACCTGCGCAACAAGCTGGGTGACGAAATCGGGCTGATTCACGACGTCCATGAGCGGGTCACCCCCAGCCAGGCGCTGCGGCTGGCCTGCGATCTTCAGCCGTATGAGCTGTTCTACTTCGAGGACCCGCTTCGACCGGAGCATCGCGACACGTTTCGTCTTATCCGCCGGCAGTCAAGAATTCCGATTGCCATGGGTGAAATCTTCTGCGGAATTTGGGACGGCCGGGAACTGTTGAGCGAACATTTGATCGACTACGTCAGGCATGATTTGGCACACGTCGGTGGAGTGACCGCCGGCAGAAAGATCGCCACGTTCTGCGAGCCGTTTGGCATCGAAACGGCCTGGCACGGTCCGGGCAACATTTCTCCGATCACTCACATGGCAAACGCCCACTTGAGCCTCACAGTCCCGAACTTCGGCATCCAGGAGTTCGATGTTCGTTGGGGTGTGCCTATCAGCGAGGTCTTTTCAGCCGCGCCGATCTACGACGACGGACACATCACCATCGATGACACTCCGGGTTTGGGAATCGAAATCAATGTCGAAGCAGCCGCCCGCTATCCGTATCTACGCCGCATGCGACCCATGATCCGCCGTGCCGATGATACTCCCTGGGCGTACTGAAACACGACGCCTTGGCCGCCAATGTCCCGACGCGGACACACACCGGCCAACCGTGACAACGAGCCGGCTGCGAGAATAAGAGTCACGGAATGAGCACAAGTTTGCCGTGCGTTTTTCGCCCGACAAGGTCGCAATGCGCGGCAGCGGCGTCTCGGAGCGGATAGGTCCCGCCAATCTGTAGACGCAGCCGCTGTTTCCCCATCCATGTGAAGAGTTGGTCCATCGCCGTGCGCATGAGCGCTTCGTCTTCGATGACAAGGCCAACAGCCAAACCGCACACGGTTCGGTTGCCGAACAGCACATCGTCTCCGGAGAAGACCGCCGGTGTCCCGTTCGCCTTGCCGTAGATGACCATTCGACCGCCCGCCGCCCAAGCTTTCAGGCACTCGCGGGCAACATCTCCACCCACGGATTCGATGATCAGGTTCGCCCCTCGCTCCTCTGTAGATTCCAAAACTTTCTCCGCCCACGCTGGCTGAGTGTAGTCGATCAGCACATCGGCCCCCAGCCGTCTCGCCAGTGCGCGTTTTTCGTCTGTTCCGGCGGCTGCCAACACATGGGCACCGATGATCTTTGCAATCTGAACGGCACAGGTCCCCACACCGCCGGCGGCTGCCGTAATCAGGACTGTGTCTCCGCCGGCAAGCTGTCCGATGGTCACCAGCGCGTGATAGGCCGTCTGACCGTTGACGAACAACGCCGCCCCTTCCTCAGCAGAGACCTCATGCGGGCAAGATGCGGCAAACCGTTGTTCGACACGAACGTATTCCGCGTAAGCTCCGTGTGTCACACACCGGCCAATGACACGATCACCTTCGTGGAAGCTCTGAACCTGGTCTCCAACCGCCGCGATCCGGCCGCAGACTTCGATGCCCGGTGTGAACGGTGGTTGGGGTGCCAGCGGATGTTTGCCGCTGAGGCGCATCGTGTCGACATAGTTGACGCCGATAGCCTCCGCCTGGATAAGAATTTCGCCGTGAGCCGGTTCCGGGCGAGAAATTTCTTCGTACTGCATCACTTCAGGACCGCCGTACCTGTGGCAAACAATTGCGTGCATCACTCTCTTCCTGCTTGATGAAATTTGGCTTCCGATTGCGAATGCCGAGGGAGAACACAGAATTTTAACACGGCCTCGGAAGACAATCGAGTACGAGCCGGGTTCCGGTCGCCGGAGCGAAATAATTGCTAACAATTGCTCTTGAGGAAAAGGGAATCTGCTGCGACACTACGGTCCCGTTTCGGCCGATTTCCTCGGCAGGTGTCTCTTCGGATCCTGGTTTCCCGATCATTTCTGACCATGTTTCGCAGACTGTATCTGTTGCCGATCGTCGCCTCGTTCCTCGTGGAACATGGTTGTACTCTGCCCCGTTACGACTGGGTCGTCGGAGAAGAGACGGCGGCAACGATCAACAACACGATTTTTGTTCCAGCCAACAATTTCGAGGCGGTTTGGGAACGGACCGTCGACGTCATTCACGATTACCGCTTCCCGATCAAACGGGAGAACAAACTCGACGGCGTCATCGAAACCGAATACAAGGTCGGCGCGAGCCTGTTGGAGCCGTGGCACCGCGATTCCGTCGGATTCGAGAGCCGTCTGGAAAGCTCGCTACAGTCGATTCGCCGCCGTGCGTTTGTGAGTATCACCCCTGCGGAAGAGGGATACCTGGTGTCGGTCGAGGTCTTTCAAGAATTGGAAGACGTGGTCGGGATCGCGACGAATTCCGCCGGGGCGGCGACTTTTCAGGAAAACTCGCTGCTTGAACGCGACCTGAACCTGGTCGTCGGGCAATCGCGGCCCTCCGGCTGGATTCCGCAGGGCCGCGACATCCGTATCGAGCAGGCGATGCTCGCCCGGCTGCAGAAGTCACTTTCGCCATAGGTCCTTGCGAGATCCTCATCGACAGCTCTCGATGAATCAATAACGGTAAGATGCGTGTTTGAAAGGCCCTCTGACCGGCACGCCGATGTAGTCAGCCTGCTGCTGTGAGAGTTGGGTCAGCTTCACGCCAAGTTTGTCCAGATGCAGCCGGGCGACTTTTTCATCGAGGAGTTTGGGCAGCACGTAGACGTTGTTTTCGTACTTGTCACGGTTCTGGGCGAGTTCGATCTGGGCAATCGTCTGATTCGTGAAACTGTTGGACATCACGAAACTGGGATGCCCGGTGGCGCAGCCTAGGTTGAGCAGGCGGCCTTCTGCCAAAATCAGCACGCTGTGTCCGTCGGAAAAGGTCCAGCGGTCGTACTGCGGTTTGATGTTGGTCTGCTGAATACCGGGCAAATCTCCCAGACCGACTATGTCGATCTCGTTATCGAAATGGCCAATGTTGCCGATAATTGCCCCGTCCTTCATCCTCGACATGTGGTCAGCGGTGATGATGTCTCGGTTGCCGGTCGCCGTGATGAAGATGTCGGCGTAGGGCAGGGTCTCTTCGATGGTCAGCACTTCGAAACCTTCCATCGAGGCCTGCAAGGCGCAGATGGGGTCGATTTCGGTGATGATCACACGGGCGCCCTGACCCCGCAGTGACTGGGTACAGCCTTTGCCGACGTCTCCATAACCGCAAACGACCACCACTTTCCCAGAAACCATCACGTCGGTCGCGCGAAACAGGCCGTCGATGAGTGAGTGCCGGCAGCCGTACAGGTTGTCGAATTTACTTTTTGTCACCGAGTCGTTGACGTTGATGGCGGGGAACAGCAATGTGCCGCCGCGTTGCATCTCGTATAGCCTGTGTACGCCGGTGGTGGTCTCCTCGCTGACGCCGTAACAGCTCGCCACCACCTCGTGCCACCGCTGCGGATTTTCAGAAAAACATCGGCCGAGCATGATCAGCACTTCGCGAAACTCCTCACTGTCGGCCGTCTCGGGTGGGGGGACCTGACCTGCGTCCTCGTACTCATAGCCTCGGTGAATGAGCAGCGTGGCGTCGCCCCCGTCGTCGACGATTTGGGTGGGTCCTTGTCCATCGCCGAAGTCGACGGCCCGTTCGGCGCACCACCAGTACTCGGTCAGCGTTTCTCCTTTCCAGGCAAAGACCGGCACGCCGCGAGGTTCCTGCGGGGTCCCGTTTCGGCCGACGACCACCGCCGCTGCCGCGTGATCTTGCGTGCTGAAGATGTTGCACGAGGCCCAGCGGATGTCGGCCCCCAGATCGGCCAGCGTTTCGATTAGCACGGCCGTCTGCACCGTCATGTGCAGCGAACCCATAATTCTTTGACTGGACAACGGTTTTTCGAGACCATATTCCGCACGGCAGGCCATCAGGCCGGGCATCTCCTTCTCGGCCAGTTCGATTTCCTTTCGACCCCACTCGGCCAGAGCCAGGTCGGCGACTTTGTGCGGCAACGTAGTGGTCACGAGCATCGTATCTTCCTTACGGTAGAGAGCTGATTAAGTTTTGCTTCGACGGTGGCGGGGAACAGGTTCGAGCATTGTCGCGCTGGCCCATTTCCCAGTCGGCCACCCCGTCGCGATCGTTCTTGGATACATCTTGCCAATCGCTTGACCGGACCCCGGACAACAAGGATCCACAGACGTCAAAGCGTAACATAGGTGGTAGCAACAGATTCGGCAACCTCGAATCGGCGGACGCTGAGTTGAATCGTTCCGGCTGTAATTCGCTCTTGGAACAAAATTCGCCGAGGAATAGAATTCCCCGCTTTTGTTTTCGAGCGACCGGAAAAATCGCTCTTCGACCACACGGTTCGGGACAGCGAACGACCATCAAACGACATTTTAACCCCGAATTGCAGATACGGCCGGACGAACATCGTCCGCCCGAGTTTTTCGCAACTCAGCCCGAAATCGATAGAGAGACACCGATGGGAACATTTTTCTTTACCAGTGAATCGGTCGGCATGGGACATCCCGACAAAGTCTGCGACCAGATTTCGGACGGAATTCTCGATGCGCTGCTGCAGCAGGATCCTTATTCCCGCGTGGCCTGCGAGACCCTCTGCACGACCGATCTAGTTGTGCTGTCCGGCGAAGTCACCACCCGAGCGAGCATCGACCATGTCGGCCTGGTCCGCGGAATTCTCCGCGAGATTGGTTACACCAGCGACAATATCGGCTTTAACGCCGACAGTTGCCGGGTGTTTCTCTCGCTGCACAGCCAGAGCGGCGACATCGCTCAGGGGGTCGATCGCGACGGAGCCGGCGATCAGGGGTTGATGTTTGGTTACGCCTGCAATCAGACACCGGAACTCATGCCCCTGCCGATTGCTCTTTCGCACCGGATTTTGAATCGGCTGACCGATCTGCGGCAGAAAAACGTGGTCGACTGGCTTAGGCCAGACTGTAAAAGTCAGGTGAGCGTCGAATACGACGGCACAACTCCGGTGGGTGTTTCAGCGGTTGTCGTCTCGACGCAACATTCCGAGCGGGTGACTCAGCAGCAGATTGCCGAGTTCATTGTTTCGGAAGTCATCCGTCAGATGATTCCCGAACACCTGCTCGACAAGCAGACGAATTATCACGTCAATCCGACCGGCCGATTTGTCGTCGGCGGACCGCACGGCGATACCGGACTGACGGGCCGAAAGATTATCGCCGACACTTACGGTGGGTGGGGCCGCCACGGCGGCGGCGCGTTCAGTGGGAAAGATCCCACCAAGGTCGACCGCTCGGCCGCTTACATGGCCCGGCACATGGCGAAGCACGTTGTGGCCGCCGGTCTGGCCGACGAATGCGAAATCCAACTAGCCTATACCATCGGTGTGGCCAACCCGATCAGCGTACACGTCGAGACCAACGCGACGGCGGCCATTCCGGATGAATCGATCGGAAAACTCATCCGCGAGCATTTTCCGCTCACGCCGCAGGGGATCATTGAATATTTCGATTTGCAGCGTCCCATTTTCCGCCAGACAGCCTGGGGCGGACACTTCGGCCGCGACGAAGAATATTTTACTTGGGAATCGACAGATAAGGCGGCCGGTCTGGGTACGCAGCACACCAAAGATGAGACCGACTTTGGCACGGTCCGCAAAGCGGCTTGAACGGATTCCAGGGTCATGCAGCAGGTTCCACAAACTCGACTCAACGCTTTTCCGACGCCAGAACTAGTGAATTTCTACCGATTTTGGTTATCTTGTTATGTTATCCCCAATTAGAAATTGAACGATCAATGCTCATTGATCGAAGCCCTTCGACGTAACGGAAAACCGCTATGCGAATCCGAGATATCTACGGACCAGACCGGTTTGGCCTGTCGATCGAGACATTTCCTCCCAAAACGCCCAAGGGGAACGAGGTGTTGCGGCAAACGCTGCAGCGGCTTGCGGTTTACCGGCCGGCGTTTGTCTCATGCACCTACGGTGCCGGCGGCAGCACGCGCGAACAAACCGTCGAGTGGTGTGTCGACATCCAAAATCGCTTGAATCTGACGGCCACGGCCCATTTCACCTGTGTGGGAGCGACGGTCGAGGAGCTTCGTCGATGGTTGACGTTCGCTCAGAAGAGCGGCATCCGCAACATCATGGCACTCAGGGGCGATCCAACTGAGGGGGAAGAGGTTTTCCAGGCTGTCGAAGGCGGGTTCAGGCACGCCAACGAGTTGGTGACTCTGATCCGGCAGGAATTCCCGGAGATGGGCATCGGTGTGGCGGGCTATCCTGAAAAACATCCCGCAGCCCCCGACGCAGCGACCGATCTTTCCAACCTGAAGAAAAAGGTCGAAGCAGGAGCTGACGCCGTTTTCACCCAGTTGTTTTACGCCAACGAGAACTTCTTCGATTTTCGAGAGCGGTACAAAGAAGCCGGCATCGGGGTACCGCTGATTCCGGGCATTATGCCGATCACCGAATTCGCCCGCATCAAACGGATCACCTCGATGTGCGGTGCGGTCATTCCGACCGAATTGGCCTCGCGACTCGAAGCGGTTCAGGAGGACAAACAGGCTCAATTCGACATCGGCGTCGAGTACGCAATCCGCCAGTGTCGGGAGCTGATCGATGCCGGCGTTCCGGGTGTTCACTTTTACGTCTTGAACCGCTCGCAGGCCTGTGAAAGGATTCTGGAGACGCTAGGCTTCGATCATCCCAGCGCAGAATGCGCTTGAACATGCGTGGCGAGCTTTCAACAAACCAGAGATATGCTGGAAAACGATGACCATCGTTGCCGAACCGAAGATCCGCGAACTTCTTGAACGTCTGCTCGACGAGAGGATTCTCATTCTCGACGGTGCGATGGGGACGATGATCCAGCAGCAACGTCTCAGCGAAGCGGACTTTCGCGGTACTCAATACACCGATCATCCGCACGACTTGAAGGGCTGCAACGATCTGTTAAGCGTCACCCAGCCGGAGGTGATCGAGCAGATCCACATAGCCTACCTCGAAGCCGGCTCCGACATTATCCAGACCAACACCTTCAACGCCAACGCGATCGCGTTGGCCGATTACGGATTGCAGGGCGAGGTTGCGCAAATCAACCAAGCGGCCGTCGAGGCTGCCCGCCGTTCCGTATCGCGAGTCTCGATCCTCGACGAAGAAAAGCCTCGGTTCGTCGCCGGGGCCATCGGCCCGACGAACAAGCAGTTGTCGATCGTGGGTAATGTTGATCGTCCTGCCTGGCGGGAATTGAGCTTCGACGATTTCGTAACCACCTATTATGAGCAGGTCGCCGTTCTGGTGGAGGCGGGCGTCGACATTCTGCTGGCCGAAACCGCGTTCGATACACTGGTGCTCAAGGCGTGTCTGTTTGCAATCAGCCGCTACTTTGAGGAATCCGGCCGTCGCGTTCCCGTCATGATCTCCACCACCATCGCTGACAACAGCGGACGAACGCTCTCCGGTCAGACAATCGAAGCGGTCTGGACGTCGATTGAGCACTTTGACTCGCTGTGCGTCGGGATTAACTGTGCCCTGGGCGGCAAGCAGATGCGACCCTACGTGGAAGCGCTCTCGAACATTTGCACCCGTTACGTCAGTTGTTATCCGAACGCCGGTTTGCCCAACGATTTG
>CAUZTK010000027.1:0-21575 GCA_963582395.1 Planctomycetota bacterium
GGCTGCCCTCGTGTCGACGAATTTTATGTCCTTTATCGAGCAGTTTAACCTCATAATTAAGAACGATACCGTCGCGGGACAGCAAATTCAGGAACGGGTTGTCAAAATCCTCGAAGACCTGGATTGGTTCCCACGAGACGTGTTTGGCGTGCGCCTGGCTCTCGAAGAAGCGCTGGTCAATGCCATCAAGCATGGCAATGGTATGGATCCGGACAAAAGCGTTCGGATTGTTTGTCAGATCGGCCGACATAAGCTCCGCATTGAAATTGAAGACGAGGGAGACGGCTTCGAACCGGACGCCGTCCCCGACCCGACCGCTCCTGAGAACCTGGAAAAACCATGCGGCCGTGGCCTGATGCTAATGCGCTCTTTCATGAGCGTCATAGAATACAATGACGTCGGAAATCGGGTGACGCTAGAAAAGTACCGCGATCAGAGCAAGGACGAGAGGTGAATCGCCGCACTGAGACGTTTAATGACCGAAGGCGTAAGAACGTTGGTCTCGTTGCTAAGCTTGCTTTTGGGCCCTGTCCCAAAAATCTTGTAGGGCCGATTTGCAGCTGGACGACCATCAATTACAATCCAGTGCGGCAAAACGTCGATTCGTAACGTGAAGGATCGACCGTTCTCAACGGATTGAGGAGCGTCTGCCGAAAACCGACACCAGAGTGCGTTGAGTGAACGGGTCGGGCTGCGGCGGCGAATGCGGCGCATGAACGGGCACAGCGCATCGTTTCCGTTTGTAGTGGAGGGTCTGAAACGCCTAGTCGAGCGGATTGACATGAGCAGCGAGCCATATTATCCCGGACTGGAAGGGGTCATCGCCGGCGAGACCGCTATCTGCACCATCGCCGGGGGGCTGCAGTACCGGGGTTACCCAATCGAACAGCTTGCCCGGAAGGCCCGGTTCCTGGAGGTGGCTTATCTGCTACTCGAAGGGCAACTCCCCAACCAGGAACAACTGGCCGATTTTCAATCGATTCTGGTCGAGTCGGGCGACGTGCCCGAGCCGGTGATCGACCTGATCCAGCAAATCCCGCTGCACGCCGGCGCCATGGATGTGCTGCGGACCGGGATCAGTGCGCTGGCCCACTTCGACCCGCAACAAGACGACGACAGCCGCGCAGCAAATGTCGCCAAGACGCTGCGATTGTTAGCCCAGATTCCCGTCCTGATTGCTGCCCGCTACCGGCACTCGCAGGGCCTGCCGTTAATCAAACCAAATCCGGAACTCAGTTTCGCCGCCAACCTGCTCTATTTAATCAGGGGCACCGAGCCGACGGCCTCGCACGAACGGGCCATGGACGTCTCGCTGATTCTCTACGCCGAACACGAGTTCAACGCCTCGACCTTTACCGCGCGGGTGGTGACGTCGACGCAGTCGGATTTGTATTCGGCGATAACCGCGGCCGTCGGCACGCTGAAGGGTCCGCTGCATGGCGGCGCGAACGAACGGGTGATGGCAGTTCTGGAAGAGGTCGGCACCGCCGACAACGCCGAACCGTGGGTCCGCGAGGCGCTGGCCCAAAAGCAGCGAATTATGGGGTTCGGCCACCGCGTCTACAAAACCGGCGACCCGCGGGCGACGATTCTTCACGAGTCTTGTGCCGAACTGGCAGCCGAAGCGGGGCAGACGGAGCTGGAACAAATCGCCGACACCATCGAACGAATCGTGCGGGAGGAAAAGGGCCTGCCCCCTAATCTCGACTGGCCCAGCGCCCGCTTGTACCACTACATGGGCCTGGAAGTGGAATTGTACACGCCATTGTTTGTGGTCAGTCGGGTGCTCGGCTGGGCAGCCCACGTGATCGAGCAATCAGAGAACAACCGGCTGATCCGCCCGCGATCCCGCTACATCGGCCCCGAACGCCGCGATTTCGTCCCGCTGGCGCAGCGCGGGTGACAGCCACATGGCCAGAGTTTTGATACCGGTCAGATAGCGTCTTTTTCGGATCGCAATCGATTGCGGTTGCCAAGGTTTTGCGTCGCGGAAAGAATACGCAGGCAAAACCTACATCTGCGCCGCCGAGTCGACTAGTGGTGGTCATCACACATTTTCGGAGTCCCCACGATTTCCCGTCTCACCGCCACCGATGCCGTCTGCCAGACCTGTCTTTCACCCGACTGCGACGTGAGGCTGTCGGTTGATGAGATTGCGGTCACGTGTCCGCAGTGCGGCGAACTGCTCGACGTCGAATACGACTGGGACCGGGTGCCAGTGCCGGCCTCGCTGCGGGAGTTCGAGCGTCGATGGGGCAACCGGAACCGGCCAGCCGATTTCAGCGGTGTGTGGCGGTTTCGCGAACTGCTGCCATTCGCAACGGAAGAGCAAATCGTCAGCATCGGCGAAGGGCAGACAATCTTGCATCAGTCTCAGCCGCTGGGCCGTTATGTCGGCGTAGACGAGGACAAACTGTTTCTGCAGTACGAAGGGCTCAATCCTTCGGGCAGTTTCAAGGACAACGGCATGACGGCCGCCGCCACACATGCCAAGCTGGTCGGCGCCAAGACCGCCGCCTGCGCCTCAACCGGCAACACCAGCGCCTCGCTGGCCATTTTCGCCGCTACGACGAAGCAGTTCCAAGTGGTGGTGTTCGTGGGCAGTGGTAAGATCGCCTACGGCAAACTCTCGCAGGCGCTCGATTACGGGGCTAAAACGCTTCAGATCGAGGGTGACTTTGACGATGCCCTGGATCGTGTCCGCGAAATCACCGATTCGAGAGGCATTTACCTGTGCAACAGCCTCAATCCGTTTCGGATCGAAGGCCAGAAAGCGATCATCTATCGCGTGCTGGAGGGGCTCGGCTGGGAATCGCCCGATTGGATTGTCGTCCCGGGAGGCAATCTGGGAAACTCCAGCGCATTCGGCAAAGCGTTCTCGGAACTGAAAAGCCTGGGGTTGATTCGACGTGTTCCCCGGCTGGCGGTCATCAACGCTAGCGGAGCGAACACACTTTACCGGCTTTACGAGCAGGAGCAGCTACGCTGGAACGGCGGACGAGTGGACGAGGCGCAGATCGATCATTTCTACGCCGACATGGACGCCGAAGGACGGCGGGCCTCGACGCTGGCCAGCGCCATTCAGATCAATAGGCCGGTGAATCTGAAGAAGTGCCTGCGGGCTCTGGACGTCTGTGACGGCGTGGTGCGGGAAGTGACCGATCAGGAGATCCTTGACGGCAAGGCTCAAGTCGGTGCGGGAGGTTTCGGATGCGAGCCGGCCAGCGGCGCCAGCATTGCCGGCGCCCGGTTGTTACGGCGTGAGGGCGTCATCTCATCCAGCGACCGCGTGGTCTGCATTCTGACCGGCCATCAACTGAAGGACCCGGCAGCCACGATCGCGTATCACACTGCAGACGACGAAAGAAGCGATCAGGCGCTCAGCGATCACGGTGTGACTGGGTCACCGCTGGCCAACCGGCCGATCGTCGTCGAGAACGATCTGGACAAGATCGCCGATGTCTTACAATCGTTGAACCGCTGATACTCGGCCAATGGATCTGCCCCAACTGGCCGCTTGCCCGGATTATTCATGAGGCAAGCCTCAACTCGCGCAAGCAACTGATGAAAAGTCGTTGCGACTATCTTGCCCAAAACGCCGCGCATACAAGCACGAAGCGCAAGCGAGTGAGTCCATACCGTGCACACTCGCTTGCGCTTCGTGCTTGTATTAGTCGGGCGAACACCTCATAAATAATCCGGGCTAGCGGATCAGCTGCTAAGTTGAGCCGCAATTGCGAACCGAAGATCCGCGAACCTGCCAGCGTAACGACCCCGTCACGGCAATAATCCGCGTTCGCGCAGCTCCTGAACGTTGCCGGGGGCACTTTCCCAAACACGCTCTGAGACATAGCGCAACACGGCGATCCCGGCGAGATCCGGCGGGGAGCATAAAACGGCAACCTGGTCTTCTTCTTGATCGTCCAACTGGCGATTCAGCTTGGAGACGGCCTCTTCAACGCTGTCGCTGACAATGCGAGTCGGACCAGTGCGGTTGTCTAACGTCAGATGCGAGAAGGCGGCAGTGCGGGTCAGCAGGAACTCGACGATGCCCTCATCTTCTTGGTTTTCGAAGAAGTTGCGAAATTCCGGGCGTGCGTTGCCCGGCGTGATGATCGAGGGCCGCGTAATCCTCACCTCGCCGCGGGTCACCGAAACGATTCCGCCGGCCTTTGAGGCACCGCACACTAGAAAATACGGCAACAACGATTCGCCGAACGTGAACAACGAATAATGCACCCGCCGCTCGATGCAGATCGATTCCCACATTTCGCGAAAGTGGCGTTCCTGATCGAATTCCTGAAAGTCCATTAAATAATCTGACTGTTTGACGGAAGAGGTATTCAAGTCTCCACAGAGATTCGGGCACCGAGACGCCATAGGCCGCAGAAATTCAACCCACTTCGGTCACGGCTGCCGCGAGTCGATCGTCAAGGCGGTGTTGGTTGAGCGGTCCACAGGCGTCGATTCTTTATCTTTTATAGTTGAGGAGTTGAGTCAAACACAACCGTAAACACAAGACCGAATGAAACCGGGTGTGGCAAAATTTTCTGGCGGCCGAAAACGATTCCCTCTTCAAGAATTGCCACGCTCAAGCGGCACCGGCCGATGACGAACGCCGAAATCCAAACGACGAATCAATCTCGAATGCCCGAATGACGAAACGAACAGACGCCTGATCCGTTGCAGACGCCTCGGATCATGCTCGACGTCAGACCGACCGGAGACTGAACATCGATCGAGAAAAATGTCGTCATCCCGCCATCGCTTTTGAATGAGACGACGTCATCGCGCCGACAATCGGCCGGGACACTGCTTGGACCGGACACAAGGTCCTATCGTCACTTTGAACCTATCTGGAATAGAATTGGGTTCACTTGGGCAGCGGCCGAAATCGGAACAACAGATCCGCGCCGGAAATGCGGTTGATTCAGAACGGAGTGGATCAGGTTCGCGGTGAAGCAACGGATGAAGTTTATTTAAGGTCGAGGAGTTTCTCGATCGTGCCACTACAGATGCGGTGCTTGTTGTGGTCAAGAATGTCGAACTCACATCCCTCGCGCAGAGAGGCATAATGCCTTGCAGGATTGGCGAAAGACAATAGAACGGTCCCATCCTCGCCCCTCATCAACTGGCTGACACCGACAATAGTGGTCGAAACATCATCAACAATATTGTGATATCGAAATGTTGGGCAAAAGACAGAATACAATGGGCCACTGTCGTCACACCGATCAAGGACACTCAAGCGAGCCTCCGCATGGTGGGTACGATTCGCCTTCAACTGGTTCCGGGAATCAGGGGGAAAGATAAACCAGTACTGAAAAAGTCCGAAGCACAACAATCCAGCAGCAGTGAGGCTGACAAAACCAAGCAGAATCGCGATCGCGGCGACTTTGACAACGTGTGGCCCGACTAAAAATACACCCGGCAGCACCGCCATTCCCTGCAAGGTAAGAAAGAACTCGAGAAGGACAAGCACACCGGCCAAAGCCGTAACGCAAACGGTTACCGAAATCCTTTTGAACATGGTTGTCAGAACTCGGTGCGTTCCAGAAAGTGACAAATCATTTTCTGCCAGCGGTCGTATGGGACAAGCTGATCTAGAAGATGACGCGCGTTGTGGCGTCTGTGGCAATGACTCGCCCAACGGGTTGGCACAAACGACGACGCCAAGAATGAAGGGGACAGCGTCCGAACTACGATTGATTGTAATACAAGAACGATCGTTGGAGAACAGCGACGGCGTGCCCGTAGGGCCTCAGCGTTTGTGCTCCAGTTGGGCGGCAGTTGAGGACGCGTCTTTACTGCCCTTTCAATCAATGTTGGACTTGAATCCTCTCCAACGCGATTGCGACCGTGTCGAATTCCCGGTCGGTCAACAGATC
This sequence comes from Planctomycetota bacterium, assembly GCA_963582395.1. Classification (GTDB taxonomy): domain Bacteria; phylum Planctomycetota; class Planctomycetia; order Planctomycetales; family Planctomycetaceae; genus CAUZTK01. The sequence goes on from CAUZTK010000027.1 coordinate 5,889, forward strand.
GGTGCCCGTTTGCCTTGCCGTTTTCATCAGCCGTTCGAGAGATGCAACTGCAAACACTGCCTTAGGTCCGATTTTTCCCAACACTCCAGCGAAGATGACACGAATGCCGAGCGAATGCTTCTCATTCTCAATCTCTTTCTTCAGCGCCGCGATAGCGTCTTCGGCCGAAGTTCCAATGCAACCGAGTGAGTACGCTGCTGCTACGCGGACAGAGACGGCATCGCTCATCAACACTTCGGTCAGGGCCGGTACGGCAGATTTGGCAGCCGCTTCAAAGGTGGAGATCAAGTACGCTGAACCAGCTTGATCGCCGGGTTCAACCGTTGGATCTTGTAACTGAACGATTAAGCGGTCGATGAAGAGCTGATCGAATTCGTCGCGCTGCAGTCCACTATCCTCGGCAAGGAAATTCAGAAATTTCGGGACCATTTGTTGTGCCAATTGGCTGGCCCCTCCGTGCGTGATGATATCTGAGGCGCCGTGTTGTAATTCCTAAAAGATTTGCGTACATCGACCACGCTCGCCATCAGAAACAGCGTGCAGACAAGCGCAATCCAGACCCAACGTGATCACTTCCAAAAACGTCTCCAGAAAAGGCTGCGTTTCTTTAGTTCTATTTTGTCCTTGGCTTTTACGGTCATGGAATCGACTTTGGAACGCCCAACGGTTGTTTGTGCGACACGGCTGTCGCAAAGAGAGGGTGCCGCTGAACATTCTGTCACAGTCAGCCGCGAAATCCAACCTTTTCTGAACAAAGTTGCACACGGGCCGGTTGCGGGCATCGACAGGCAGCCAATGAAGCCGGACTTCCCGACCAAACAAAGTTAGACACTAAAGTTTTGCAAAATCTCAGACGGCCTTGCCGTTATGGATGTTTTTGTGGTTAATCCCCTGGTTTTGGATGGCGCACAACGACCATGGAGGGTCAGACAATACCAGGGATCGTGGAATTTCCACAGTTGGTCCAACGAGCCATCGAGGGTTTCGGCAATTTGTAGCACGAACGCGAACACCTGCTTGTGAACGAACAGCGACAGATGCTGGCGAATCTTCGTCAAGCTGGAATGGTCGGGCGATTCTTCTTCGGAAGCCAGTGAACCGGACACAATCTACAGTTCCTGCTGCCGATCCTGCTCCCGGCGTCCCATCCCCAAAACCGCTCCCTCCCGTCGCGACCAAAACCTTCTGACCACCAAAATATCACACATGTCAAGCCAAGCCTTTTTCAACGGCCTGCTAGAGGTCATCCGGTTGCCAACCGTGCATCGCCCAATTACTGTACAACTAGAGCATACATTTCGCGAATCGAACACAGGGGGGAGAGAATCCGATGAAACAGATTTCAACGATAGCTTTGGCGACGGGACTCGTTTTGGCGGTTTTCGGCGGGCTGACCGCCGCTGCCGATCCGCAGGCCGACGGATTTGTGTCGCTGCTAAACGGCGAAGATCTTTCCGGCTGGATTGTGCCGGAAGGCGACAACGGACACTGGAAAGTCCTCGACGACGTGATCGACTACGACGCACAGAGTGAAGCCAAGGGAGATAAAAATCTTTGGACGCAGAAGGAGTACGGCAACTTTATTCTGAAAATCGACTGGCGAATCAAGCGGACGACTGGGCTGTACCAGATGCCGATCGTCCTTCAGGACGGGTCTCACTTGAAGGACTCCAACGGCAAGGAGATCAAGGTTGCCCTGCCGAACGCCGATTCGGGAATTTATCTGCGGGGCAGCGGCCGGTCGCAGATTAACATCTGGTGCTGGCCGATTGGCTCGGGGGAGGTGTACGGCTACCGCATGGACAGAAACATGCCGTCGCAGGTACGGGCCGGCGTGACGCCGCGGGTCAATGCCGACAACCCAGTGGGAGAGTGGAACACGTTCATAATCATCATGTCGGGTGACAGGCTGACGGTGCTGCAGAACAATAAAGTCGTGCTCGAAAATGCGCAGCTTCCCGATGTACCCCAACGGGGGCGCATTGCGCTGCAGCATCACGGCGGACTGCGCAAAGACGGCAGCTATAGCCCGGCATCGAGCTTGGTGCAGTTCCGGAACATTTCCATCCGAGAGCTGAATTGAAGCAGTACGAGCGACCGGCTCACGCCGGCTGATTCAACAACCCGGCGGACTGATGCCCAGCGCTCGTCCGAATCATCCGGGCTCGGGTTGAGCAATCGAGGAACTCATTGTCTGACGCTGTCCCGAATGTGCCGATCGACCCGAATCCGTCGATTCGACCGGCCGATGACGGCCTGAATTGCCGGCGGTTCCGCTCGGCAGTGGATCCGCTCGTCGTGTTCTGCTTGAGCATTTTCTCCGTGGGCTTCGTCTTGCGAATCACGGTCCGCGATGGCATTCCAATTCTGACTGTCGTCTATTACGCCCTTCCCCCAAGTATGCTGGCGCTTCCGGCATTCCTTTCGGGAGGACTGTTGCTCAGCAAGCGATGGCACAAATCGGCAATCGCGATGATCGCGGCCGGTTTGCTCTGTCTTATGTGGTGGGTGTAGACGTCCTACTTCCGTAATCAGCCGCCCACGTCGCCGGATTCCGTTCGCGTGTTGTTCTGGAACTTCCAGCGGGGACGGACAGGACGGGACTTGCAGAAACTTTGCCGTTTCCCATCTCTGTACTGACCCTCGACCAGGTGTGAGTCAATCGTCGTTTGCAGGTCAACGGCTGCCGTCTCGGCCGGCCGTGGTCATCTGACCACAGATCGATTGTCACAGAAGTGACAATTTTTCCGAAATAACCGTCAGCAAACGAAACTCGACGGCCGGTGCGGGCGGCTGTGACACTACTATCGGCGGCAATTCGTCCGAGATCAAACTTGTCGGTCTGCGGCGTAACACCAGTGATGTAGACTTTGCAAATACGAACCTTTAGCAAAATGCGACCCCGGCATCTCGCTGGGAGGAATGGCCGTGCCCAACAACCGCGAACGAATCACCCGGGCCCTCGACGCGTTGACGACGGGATTGTTTCCGTTCGTCGAGCGCAAAATGAAGGCCGTCTACAAAGATAGTTGGCACGAGGCTTCACGTGGAAGATTTCGCGAGGGTCGCGGTCAGGTCAATGTCCAGGGCAATGCCATACGCTGGGACATGCATACCCTGTTGACAGTAATGTGGGACCACTGGAACCGTGTTTTTTGTCATTGTCTGGGTCCGGCCGAACGCAGCCTGATTAGCGAACTCCGCGAGTTCCGCAATCGCTGGGCGCATCAGGAAGAGTTTCATTTCGACGACGCATACCGCATTCTCGACAGTGTGCATCGGCTGTTGGTTGCGGTCTCGGCTCGCGAAGCGGAAGCTATTGCCCGCGATAAACACGATCTGCTCCGCCGACACTTCAGCCGGGAAGCTCGGTTGGCGTATCAGAATGCGCAATTCACCCGCCGCAAGTGGCTCGACTTCGCCGTCTACCTCGTCTGCTGCCTGTCGCTGGTGTTCGTCATTCTGCAGTTTTTTGGAACGCACGCATCGTTTCTGGCGGCGTTCTTCATCGCAATCTTTATGTTGTTGATCCAACAGCGGGTGAGCTCTCCGTCGCCGATGTACTTCTGTCCCCGCGAATGCGACGGCTGCGGCAAGATCATTTACGGCGATGCCTGCCCCTATTGCGAGTTCGCCCGCGATCACAATCCGCTGCAGCAATCGGTCTTGGCACCGAGTCTCCCGCGCCGGCAGGTTCGCGTTTGAAAACGTGTGTTACACTTCCAGCGGTCACGAATTGTGGTTCTTCGGGAGGGCGAAGCTCTCGCTGAGCCGATTAACCCCTGGTGATTTACCAGGGGTTAATCTAGACGGACCGGCCTCGTCCTCCCTCAATCTGTGGCCGTGCGGAGTATAAACCGGATCGACGTTGACCTGCTCGGCGTTTCCCGTTATTGATTCGCCCACAAGCTACTCTTTCGCTGGTGGTTGATCTCTGTGCCGCGTGCCCGGCCGATTTCCCCTTTCCCACATTGTGTTGCTTGATCTTCCGTGTCAAGCGCGGAACCGCGTAGATGTCGACCTTTCGAACCAAATCAAATGTTCCCTGTCTGCATTCCGAGTTGCCGATCACGCTCGGCCGCTTGACGGATTTTCCCGACGATCCGATCTCCTGCATGCGCCAGTTGCAGGCGACCCACGGAGATTTGGCCGTGTTGGAAGAACAGGGCCAGCGGCTCGTCTTCGTATTCGGCCCGGAGTGGAACCAGCGCGTCCTGGCCGATGAGAAAACGTTTCGCTCGTGGTTCTTCGCCGTTCGTGGTCCGCGAAATTCAGCCCAGCGTCGACTGACCAGCGGACTGTTGAGCATGAACGGGGAGGAGCACAAACGGCATCGTCGCATGGTGATGCAGCCCTTTCAGAAGAAAACCATCGCCGGATATCACGAGGCCATCTGCCGGCTGACCACAGAAATGCTCCAAACCTGGCAGATTGGTGAAGTCCGCGACATGCATGCCGAAATGACGCAGTTCATGCTGCGGCTGAGCAGCGCCCTGCTGTTCGGACTCGATCAGCCGCAACTGGTGTACCGTGTCGGCAAAAAGATCGACCGCTGGGTCCATCTGAATCACCAGACGGGACTGGGGGCGGTCGTCTCCGACAGTCGCAGCACCGCAGGCTACGACCGGCTACTGGACCTGGCCGAAAACCTGGAAGACGACATTCAACAGATGATCGACAACCGGCGCCGCAGCCGAAACCGCAGGACCGACGTGCTGTCGCTGCTTATTCGCGCCCACGACCAGCAGGGGGGTGAGGTTTGCGATGAAAAGCTCATCGGGCATGCCGCGCTCTTATTCGGGGCGGCCCATCTGACGACGGCCCATACGCTCACCTGGACGCTGTTTCTGCTGGCAGAACATCCATCGATCATGCGCGGCGTGGCGGACGAAATGGCCCTGGCGCTTACGAATCCGACACCGATGCCTCAGGAGGTCACGCAGCGACCCTACCTAGAACGAGTGATCAAGGAAAGCATGCGCCTGTTGCCCGCATCGGGATACTTGCAGCGGTTGACCTCCGAGCCGGTCGAACTCGGTCCGCTCAAGCTCTCGCGGGGAACTCCGGTCATCTTCAGTCAGTTCATGACGCATCATCTACCGGCGTTGTATCCCGATCCCGAACGGTTTCTGCCGGATCGCTGGCTGGAGATTTCCCCATCGGCGTATGCCTACCTGCCGTTCGGCGCCGGTTCGCGAATGTGCATCGGCGGTCCGCTGGCCATGATGATCGTGAAAACGGCCCTGCCGATGATCCTCGAACGATATCGCCTGACGGTGTTGCCGGGCGCGGAAATCAGCGGCAAGATCATCTCCTCCATGCTCGGACCGATCACCAGCGTGCCGATGCTGCTCTCACCGCTGGATGGGCGGTTCGAGGCCAGCCCGGTGACCGGCAACATCCATTCGCTGGTTCATCTGCACGAAGCACCGCTGACCGACCAGAGCGAGATTCGCCGCGCCGCCTGAGCATTACGGCGACCGCCGAATCGGTTGGAATCAAACGAGCCCAGTCGCCGATCGAGGCCTGCGATCGTGATCGAGTCGGTCTAGCCCTTTTCAACCGGGGGGGACGTGTATAAGGTATGGCCCCTGATTTTGATTGCGTTTTCCCGAGTCAACTCGTTCGCCCTTTTCGACCGGCCAAGCGCTATCCATTTGGATCGCCGTTCAGACGAAGCTCATAAACGAACAAACATGGCGGATTCTGAGGACGAATCGGGATGCAAATGGATAGAGAATAATGGCTTTGCCCAGAATCAGCCGCTATACTGTCCCGCATCGAGCATCGCTGATTTGCGGAGCGGAACAAAATGGGAAATCTCGGACAATGTGCTTCAGCAATGGGATGAGTGGTATAACAAAACAGGTGATCTTTTCGGCTTTGGTGATTGCTTCGTTCTCGCAAGCAACTGTTACGGCGGGTAGAAAACCACTGAGCCCGGCGAAGGATCCTCGCCTCGAGGTAACAGTGGGTGAGATCCGCATCCTCATGCGAGATGTCTACTATTCGCATGCATTACAATTTGCAGATGGTTCAATAATCACAGGTGGTTCATTCAAGCCCAATAGAGTTCCTGCTGAGTACGTTGATAGCATAAACACCTATCCGCAGACGCGAAATGCCACCAGCATCAATCGTCGAGTTACCGACAGCGGCAGGCATTGGCGAGTGCATCCGCATGTACTGCCTGAGGGTAGCAACGGTCTTCAAGCGATCTTAAAAGACGGCACCGCGATCTTAACTGCTCACAGAACAGAACCTTTGAAAGGTAAAATAGAGACCTATGTCGGAAAAACATGGATTTCAAGAGATAACTGGCTTAATGTTAACGGACCCACACCGGTCTATATCACAACACCTCAAGAGGACGTCGTCGGCTATGGAGATGGTGGACCCACGGATCGCATTGCGGGACCTTTGTTTAAGCCAGACACCATTACCTTGGACAACGGGGATTTGATTGGTACAGCAACGGTTAACTGGACAGCAGATGCCAAATTCTCCATAGACAGAATGAAAAGGCGCACGATCTTAATTAAATCCACTGATCGTGGAAATCACTGGAAGCACGTTTCCACAATCGCTTCAATGGCTTCGCTGCACACCGATGACCCGAATATTTTTAAGAAAATACCGCAAGGATTTTGTGAACCAACTTTGGCGCTATTGGCCAACGGTGATTTTCTGGCTGTGATGCGAACAGGTGTACGTGCTCTTCCGGATGGGCCCAGAGACACCTATGACGATCTAAGATATACGCAGTTCAAAAATGGTGCTTACTACACTATGGGTGACCAGTTAGCACAGCCTTTGTATATAATGCGATCTATCGACGGGGGCAAAACATGGGCTAAGCAAAAAGCGATGGATGGACCAAGAGATGTGCTTCCACGTTTGCATACCCTGAGTGACGGCGTCGTCGCCCTATCGTACGGCCGAATAGCCCGTCCCAGCCAGGGGAACAAAATTATTTTCAGCACAGACAATGGAAACACCTAGGTGAATGAGACTGACATCTATCCGGGTATGTCAAGTGGTTATACAGAAATGGTCGAGATCGCACCGAACAAACTGCTTTATTTATTTGACGCCTTCACCGCTGACGGCCCGAAAATACCTGACTGGGTAGGTGTTGTGGAAATCAGTGTTAAGAAGCTAAGACGCAGTCCATAAAATGTCAGTGGTCAGCGGCACTGTAGGTAAATATCAAGAACTGGAGTTCTTCAAGATTTTATGAGCGCGCCCATAAACGGTGGCTATTTAATCATTTCCGACAAACCGGTGATGAGCCCCGTTCGCTGAGCGTAACCGTTCGGGGCAGAGCTTTCCGAAATCGGCATAGCGGCCGAGCTGTTCACAGCCAGAGGTGGCGATAAACGAGTAATATGGCACGGCCACTTTGAAATGTCCGGTTCAAGCTAGTTCTTCCGCGACGTTTCCAGGTCCACGCGCAGACAAGACAAAATGTCCCCGGCATAGCTCTTCCTCAACTGGTTCGCAAGATGATCGTTAGCTGGAATTGGCTCAAGCAGTACGTCGATCTGGACATGCCGGTCGAGGAACTGACCGACCGCTTAACGATGGCCGGGCTGAATCTGGAAGGGATCGAGGACGTTGCGGGTGATTTGGGTATCGATCTGGAGGTTACCAGCAACCGGCCCGACTGTCTCGGCCACATTGGCGTGGCCCGCGAAATCGGCGTCCTCTACGATCGGACGTTCACCGTTCCGAATCCGCAGCCACCCACAATTGCCGAAACGACGGCGTCGGTGACGTCGGTCGACATCGAGTGCGCGGACTTGTGTCCGCAGTATTTCGCCCGGATGATTCGCGGCATCAAAATCGGCCCGAGTCCCAACTGGATGCAGGGCCGGCTGAAAACTCTGGGCATCGTCTCCATCAACAACGTCGTTGACATCACCAACTACGTGCTCATGGAATGCAGCCAGCCGCTGCACGCCTTTGACTTCGATAAGCTGCGCGGCCGACGGATCGTCGTCCGCCGGGCGAAGCCGGAAGAAAAGATCACGGCCATCGACCAGCGCGAGTATCTGCTCGATCCTGAAATGTGCATCATCGCCGATGCCGAACATCCGGTCGCCATCGGCGGAGTGATGGGCGGTCTGGAGACGGAAATCGGCAACGGGACAGTCAACGTGCTCGTCGAGGCTGCTGAGTTCGCGCCGCTCTCGATTCGCAACACCGCCCGCAAGCTGAACCTGCACAGCGATTCGTCGTTTCGATTTGAGCGCGGCATCGACCCCTGTCAACTGGATTGGGCCAGCCGGCGATGCTGCGAACTGATCTTGGAACTGGCGGGCGGCGAACTTCTCGATGACCCGGTCATTACCGGCAGCGTTCCGGTCATCGAACGGCCGGCGATTATGCTGCGGCTCGCTCAAATTTCGCGCATCCTCGGAATCGACGTGCCGAAAACCGAGACGATTAAAATCCTGACTGAACTCGGGCTGATCCAGTCCGGGAAGGCAACCGACGGAACGGTGGCGTTCGTACCTCCCTCGTGGCGCCGCGACCTAACCCGTGAAGTCGACCTGATTGAAGAGGTGGCCCGCATTCACGGCTACGACCAAATTCCCGCCGACGTTCCGGTCCCGCTCAGGCCGAGCGCAAAGACACATCGCGACCGCGTCACCGGCGCGGTTCGCGACATGTTGACCGCCAGCGGCTTCTTTGAAGCGGTGACGATGTCGTTTGTGAACGGCAACCTGTGCGACCTGTTCACTCCCCGCGGTCGTTTGCCGAAACTGGCAGTCGAGCACTCGTCCCGTAGGCACGAAAATGTGCTGCGTCAAAGTCTAGTCCCGAGCCTGCTGGTCTCGCGGCGAGAAAACGAACGGCACGGCACTTTCAACGCCGATCTGTTCGAGATCGCCAAGGTGTACCTGAAAGCCGCTCCAGGCGAGCCGGAAAACACGGTCGAACCGACGATGATCTCACTGGTCAGCGGCCGATCGTTCAGCGAGACGAAAGGAATTCTGGAAACTCTTGCCGGACAATTCAACCGCGCGGCCGCGGTGACGGTTCGTGAATCCGACGTGCCGCAGTTCGTATGCGGACGCAGAGCAGAGATCCTGCTGAACGATCAGCTGTGGGGCTGGTTGGGCGAGATCGAGCGCTCCGTTTCAGACCAACTCGACCTGCGCGATGCCGTCACGGTGGCGGAAGTCGAGCTGTCGGTGTTGGAGGCGGTCGCCGATTTGACGCCGACGTTCACCCTGCTGCCGCAGTTCCCGGCCGTCGATCGCGATTTGAACTTCGTGCTGGACGACGCGGTCACTTGGCAGAAACTCGAAAACGTGGTTCACTCGGCAGCAGGACCGCTGCTCGATTCGGTTTCGTTCGGCGGACAATACCGCGGCAAACAAATTGCGGTGGACAAGAAATCGTACGTGGTGCGCATCAGCTACCGCGCGCTGAATCGAACTCTGACTGCCGAAGACGTCGACCGGGCACAGGCCGATGTCATCACAGCCTGCGAGCAGCAGTTGGGCGCAACGCTGCGTTGAAAGCTGACAAGGTCCAACAAAACGAACTCCCTTCATGTTCGATACCGCAACCAGGCAGATGTCTGGCCAATGGCACCGCCGAGCATAACTTTGACCAGATAGCAAAACGCCCCCAACTTGGCGGTCACGCGCAGCCCGGGGTCTCGCCCCAAGCGCAGGCTCGCCTTGAGAAAAATCGCTGGGAGCAGCAGGTGACGGGCCAGGATCGAAAGCAGATCCGATCTTCGCTGCCGAATCTGCCAGCGGCCGAGCGCTGCATTTCGGGTGCGGTGGATCGCCCCACGAAAAGTCATCTGGTGTGCATGAAAAACCATCGACGAGGGCACATACTGCAGCTTGTATCCTTGCTTGAGCGCTCGAATCGCAAATTGCCGATCCTCGGCAAAGGGCAGCTCCTCAAACGGGTTCTGCTTGAGGTACGCCAGACGTATACATCCACTGGTATTAGAGAAAAAGGAAAATTCGTACGGGTCTGTAGCAAACGCCTCGCGGTTCCGATCGGTCAGCACTATTTGGCGAGGCTGTCCGGGAAACGTCCTGTTGATCTGTTCGGCCACAAAATAGTTGCTGTCTTCACGGGGCAGTTGGCGTGAAAATGAGGCCACCACTTGAGGGTCTTGCTCCAGCGCATCTACCAAGCCGCTTAGCCATTGTTTATCAGTCGGAACCGCATCGCCGGACAAACAGACGAAATACTTACCAACAGCCCGACCGACCCCCAAATTGAGTGCAGAACTATAAGAGAAATCCTCGGGGGGAATCCGGATGATCTCAACCGGATATTGTGATGCGATCTCCAAAGTGGCATCTTCGGAACCGGAGTCGATCAGAATCACACGAAAGGTGTGTGGGTACTCCTGTGCAAACAATTGGCTCAAGGTCTGACCGATGTAGGCAGCTTCGTTTTTGGCCCGAATGAGCACGGTGAGTGCCGGCTGTTGATCCGGCATAAGCGGTCCTCCAACAGCGCGTCCTAGAAGTTTTTCAGCAGCCATCTGGCCCTAGACATTTCACCAAGAAGTCATAGATCTGCACCTGGTCAATCAGACCTAGCTGCTCGTGGGAGCCGCCTCGATAACCCACCAGGCAGGTCCTGTTACCAACCACATCAGGAAGATAGCCATGCATGCCGACGATCGGCTGTCGGCCTTGGAAGAAGTTCGGCAGAAAGATCATCCCCCCGTGGGCCATGAAACAAGCATCGCCAAATCGATTGTCCGGAAAGCGGATATGCAGCTCAGTTTGCTCGCTCTCGGTCAGAAAGTGTCCCCCCGCAACGTCGGACCAGACGTCGATAATTCTCTGGCGGGCGCGTTCGTTAAAAAACCAGAACCGGACCTGAGTTGAATCCAAAAAGTATAGATAGTCCCGCTTGGGGCGCAGTGAAACTTGCTGCTGCACTTGATAGAAGTCGATCTCCTGCTCCACCTGCACCATGCCATGGTCTCCGAACACAATAAAATTGAACGGCTCTGGCTGCTCTGCAAAGATGCGTTTCAAAACCTCATCGAGCTTGGCAGCACACTCTCGGATTTCTGCCGAGTCGGGGCCATACTGATGGCCAACCCAGTCCAGCTCGGAGAAATGTAAATAGCAAAATTGCGAACGACTTGCCTGCTGATATTTCGCGAGGATGTTTTCCGTCGTGCCGTGATCCAGTGGATAACCGGCCCACAGCCAGTCGATATTTTTCCGGCGCAACAAGTCGAACAAGCTAGGCTGGGGCAGGCTGTTGGGTTCGTGGATTTGACGTTTTTCGGAAAAACCGAAGTAGGGCAATAAAGTCAACGGGATCTGGGCGGTCGTACAATAGATACAGGAGGCCGTGTGCGACCTATGCCGTTCCACACAACGCGCCCAGACGCTTAGAAAGTGCCGCACGACCCGCTCCGCCTTACTTCCCTTTGGAATGGCCCACGTTGGCAAGAAGCGGGCGATTCGAAACGGACTCTGCTGGGGGGAATATTCGAACATGTTGGCGATCAAACTTTGCTCGGGGTGCAAACCGGCCATGTAGGAGGGCCGAGTTTGGAAGGCAAAGGTCTCAATCACCTCGGCACAGGTGGATCGCTGTTGGAGTTCAAACAAGAACGGCATCGTCGCCGCGCAGACATAGTCCTTTCTAAGACCGTCGAGCAGTATAAATAATGTACGCTTCATTGCGGGCAATGGTACCACACCTCAACCAGCCTGTTCTTCATCTCCCAGGGATCACGGGACACCGACCCGAAGTACTTGATGATTAGCTTGTGCAGCCTTTCCAGGCGGCATGAATCGAACTGCTCTACGCCTTCACATGCCTCGGCCCACAACAACAAACAGGCACAGAGCAGCGGACGATAGCCCAAACAACCATGTTTGAACCGGCGCAGCATGTAGACGAACTTCTCCCGCGGGGATAGCTTGACCAGATGCGCCGCCAATTCCGTTGGAGAGTCGAACGGCCTGCCCAGTACCTTTTGCGTCACGCTCATCAAGCTCTGGAGGTAATGCACACGGCAAATCAGCCACTGCCGGAAAGGTTGCTGCAGCGGCTCACGAGACGGAGACAGCTTCTCCTGCAAAGCCGATCGGGCCAGTGAGGCCAGCTCCGCTGTGGCCAGGTCCGCGAAATGGTCCACCTTCTCCTGGTAGCGGCAAAAGTACTGGTTTTGTTCCAACAACTGTGCATCACAAATCGCCAGCACAACCTTGGCGAGTTGCTGTTTCAAAAACAGATTCTTCTTGAGGTCATACTCCACTTCCGCGACCGGTTCAAGCCCCTCGACAAAGCTGATCAAGCGGTTGAACAGCAATGTTTTCGCCTCTGCTAACGGTGGTATTCGATCGGCCGTCAGCGAAATTTGGTCCAGAATCTGTGATTCCCCATAGAAAACGTATCCTGCACGCTTGAGGTCATAGTTGAGCATGGTCAGCGGCAAATGTCCTAGTTCGCCTGCACCAATCGGAATCAGGTCAACGTGCCAGATGTTGACCTCGTCAGCCAAAGTCTTTTCCAAACCGGGCAAGTCAAGCCGATTCAGCGCCGGACGGGGCGCAATCACCACGACGTCGTAGTCGTTAAGGCACTCAATTCCCTGTGGGTCAACCAGGACGCTGCCTTCCCCTCGGCCAAAACCACCGACCAGCACCAACGCTCGAACTGCGGGTAGCACCATGCATAGCTTCTCCGCGATGCGCTCTAAATCCCCGCTGATCTTCCGATCAATTGGGGCGTCCTGGTGTGCGGTGAAATGTTTCATGCGCTGGGCGAGGTCTTCCTCCAGAAATAGGACACAGCACAGAGTGTTTGGCAGGCATGGGTGGCCAGATTGGTGTAGATCGCCCCCATCACGCCGAACCGAGGAATCAACGCCAGGCCCAGGCCGATATTGACAACCGCGCTCACCACCGTCAGATATCCCGAAATCCGTGCATAACCGCTCGAGATCAGAAAGGGGTTGCCTCCCATGCCAATGCACAGCGACACCAGGTAGAACACATGCACCGCCAAGAGTTCCACGACGCCAACATAAGCCTTGCCCCAAATCACCGGCACCACAAAAGGGGCCACCAGGCGAATCAGCACTACCATCAAAGCGCCATAAATTGCCCCCAGCAACAGAGCCCTTCGATGCAGCCGCCGCAGCGTGAGGTTGCCGGCCACCCTGTGTTGAACCATCCGGGAAATCTGTGGCTCCAGAGTCAGCCGAAAAGCCACCATCGGCAACATCGCAGATTCGACAATCTGGGTACTGATGGACAGATTGCTGAGTTGGCCGTCAAGAACGTAACGCCCGGCAATCAGTATGCCGATGCGATTGTAGATCAACGCCGAAATTGTGACCACCGCGACGGAACGCATAGATTCGCGGAGCTGAAGCCGAGACGCCGCGACCTCCTGGTCGTGAGATGCTGTTTGGGGCATGCGGGTCAACAAACCGAACGAAAACCGCAGCACCATCAAGTTGACCGGTAAATCGACCAGAAAGCGGAGCCCGAAGATAATCGGCAACTGGACCTCAACATCCAGCACCCATAGGGCCAGCAGTCCCACCAGAAACAGTAGCTGCATCCCGCCCGAAAACAGGCACAAGGCCTTGTGACGCTGGTGACCCAACAACAGGTGCCGCTGGAAGCTGTAGAGGAAGTTAAACGGCAAGGGCAGCAGGAAGAACAGAAAGTAAGCTTGCAGAGCATGCTGGGGATAGATAACCGGCAGCAAAAAATAGACCAGCACCAACAGGCAGGCAAACAGCACACCCGTCCAACCGCGCAGTTGCCAGGCCGCGGTCCAGGGCGGACGCGGATGGGCCTGTTCCAAGCCGCGGGACCGAGCCACAAACCGCTGAGCCGACAGATTGAGCCCCAGGTCGCTGACCACCAGGATCAAGCCGCCCATGGCCAAGATCAGGTTATACTGGCCATACTCTTGCTCCCCCAAGACCCGGGCCAGAAACACATGGCTGACAAAGGCCAAGGCCAGCGTGTTCGTCTGGTCGGTTAGGCTCCAGAAATAATTCGTCCGCCAGGTTGGGCCGTCCGCTGACATTGCCTCATTTTAGACGACAGCAGGGCTGGATGTGAACTCCTTCCCCACCAAGCTATACTCGGCACGGTCACAAATTGAGGGAGGGCGAGGCTCCTGCCGAGCCGCTGGATCGGTGACATTCACGGCTCAGCGGGAGCTTCGCCCTCCCGAAGAACCGCAATTCGTGACCGCTTAGAGGTATCGACTTGAAGCGGTCACGAATTGCGACAGAGTGGCGTGGCCCCGTGCGTCAATGTTAAATGTTATCGGTGGTCCATCCTGCTGGTGTGGTCCCTGATGCGCAAAATTCTGGGGCCACGGTCGCCAGACTCCCTCAGGGACCACCACCCGCCGTCCACTTGGCACCCGGCGAGGCCTCTGGCTCTCTGGGGCATGTTTGACCGCCTCGCTGATATCCTGTAGAATCTTTGGCGTACTCGGTCGAATGTTTGTTGGTTTCCGGAGCGAGAAGCCCGAATCGACTGACGCGCCAAGGAACGATCGAGTGACCCGAACTGTGTTCCTGTTTTCGGGAGACGTCGCATGTTGGGAGTGACTTCCGGAAATGATCGCACCTGCGAAGGAGTCACACGACGCGAACTGTTGCGAGTCGGCGGGTTGACGGCGCTGGGAATTCATTTACCCGACGTGCTGAAGGCACGGGCTGAAGCCATCGAGAAGCCAGCTCGTGAGGTGAACTGTATCCTGTTGTGGTTGCTTGGCGGGCCAAGCCATATCGACATGTTCGATATGAAACCGCTCGCGCCCGCTGAGATTCGCGGCGAGCTGAATCCGATTTCAACCTGTGTTCCCGGTTTGGATTTGTGTGAGTTGATGCCTAACATGGCGGCTTGTGCCGACAAGTTCTCGGTGATCCGTTCGATGCATTCCTACACGCCGACGCATGGGAAGGGCGATTTCCACCTGATGAGCGGGAATCGTTTGACCAAGGCAATCGTACCGCCCGGATATGGGGCGCTGCTGACCTGGCAACAAGAGCGGCGAGCTCGGAACGTTCCCGCATTTGTGCAGGTCGGCAGCCTGCGAAGTCCCCGCTACGGCGATCCTGGCTTCGGTGGGTTCCTGGGGCGAACCTACGACCCATTCGTGGTCACGAAGGAACCGAACAACTCCCGCTTCTCGGTGGATGAGTTCAATACGCCGGACACGGTGGACCTGAACCGACTGTCCGAGCGCCGCGGGTTACTGGCCGCCGTCGATCGGTATCAGGCCCAAGCAGAAAAACGGCTGGAGTTGGCCAAATCGCACAACATCTTCCGGGAACGAGCGTTCGCGATGATTACCTCGCGGCACGCAAAGCGGGCGTTTGAATTGTCGCGGGAACCTCAGAAACTCCGTGACACTTATGGGCGAAATCGCGTGGGACAAGGGTTGTTGCTGGCCCGTCGGCTGGTCGAGGCCGGGGTGCGGTTTGTGACGGTTAAGGGTTACGTTCGCTACGGCTGGGACCACCATCCCGAGGTTTTCCCACGATTGCGGACCGAAGTGCCTGCATACGAACAGGGTTACGCCGCCCTGTTAAACGACTTGCACGAGCGGGGCCTGCTGGACAATACGCTTGTGATCACAGCCGGTGAATTCGGACGGACGCCGCGGTTGAATAACGATCCGCGGGCACCGGGTCGG
>CAUZTK010000028.1:0-21465 GCA_963582395.1 Planctomycetota bacterium
AGGTCGCGGCCGTTCGCGCACGACAGGCCGGGTTATCGATTCACATCGAAAAGGACGACGGTCTGGCAACAGTGAAACTTGTTAAATCAGCCGATTTTGAGGAAACTGAATCTGTACAAATGACACCATCTGCCGGCAGCAGAGATGGACATTGGCTTCAGTCTAGCGGATAGTTTTTAACTGGATTTCGTCCCGCAATGTCACGGCAGACTGTTGTGTCGGCCGGCTGCAAAACCGGGTGGTCATCATCAGACTGCAAGCAGGGGTGTGACGGGTGAGGGCAGTGAGAGTTCTGAGCTACAACATTCACAAGGGAATTGGAGGTCGCGACCGCCGTTACCGCATCGAGCGGGTGATGGCTGTGATTGAAGAGCAGAATCCCGATCTGATTTTCCTGCAGGAGGTCGACCGCAAGGTCCGCCGCTCCAAAAACCACAATCAGCCCAAACTTCTGGCTGACTACTTCAATGTTTCGGGTCGGCTGTTTCAGATGAACGTTCACCTGAAAACGGGTGGCTATGAGAACCTGATTCTGTCACGCTGGCCGCTACGGTCACGTCATCAAATTTCGCTGCGGCTGGGCGCGAAAAAACCGCGCGGGGCGCAAGCGGTCGTCGTCGAAACGCCGGAAGGGCTGCTGAATCTGGTCAACTGGCATTTGAGACTGGCAGAACGGGAACGGCGTTGGCAGTTCCGACATTTACTCGGCCATCGGCTGTTTCGCGTCTCGGAACATCTGCCGACGCTCATTGTCGGGGATTTCAACGATTGGCGAAACACGCTGGCCCGTGGTCCGTTCGGAGCCGGCAAATTCAAACAGGTGACGGCACCTTCGTCGAGATTTCGGTCGTTTCCGGCTTACTTACCGGTTGACTCGCTCGACAAGGCTTTCTGTCGCGGAGCGCTCGTTGTGCGTCACGCGCGGATTGTGCGAAGTCATGCTGCCAGATGGGCCTCCGACTACCTGCCGTTGATCGTCGACTTTCATCTCCACAACAGACGCTCGAACGGCGAAAACAGCTAACCGCCGAACTCTTCCACCGCGCAACAACAAGGCCACCGAAACGGTAGCCTTGTTGCACGTTCTTAAATAGGACCGCGTCCGCCTTATTTGGTCTCGCCGGGCAGCTTGCCCGCTTTGATCAAATCACCGAACGTTTTGTCTTTTGTTGCGCTCGGCATCTTTTCGACCTTCTCAAAGGCGGCTTTCAGCTTTTTTTTGTCTTTCACCTTCTTGGCGTCAAGCACCTTGGCCAAAGCTTTGCCGTAGTTGTTGCGAATCTTCTTTTTGGCATTTTTCTTCTTCGGGTGGCAGACGCCGCACTTGACGGTCTTGACCTTCGCCTGCAATTTCGGATATTGAGTCACAAACGCCCTCGGAAAATTCGGGCGCGCCTGCGCTTTTCCCAGACCCGCAATCAACATTGCGCCGGCGACGGCAAACCCAAGAGCTAACACTACACCCTGTTTCAACACTTTCTGCATCAAGTAACCTCCCCAAAATCTGGAAACCATACCCAAAGGCGGTAAATTGTTTCCGCTTCGTTGACGGGCAGAAATATCGTCGGCAACTCGCCTACACCAAGCAGCCTTCACAAACTGTGCCATTGCCTTCGAGCATCCAAAGCACTATTAGAAACTTGCCGCAGAGCCGTGTCAACTCTTTCCGTTTAACCTCGGAAAAGACGGAACCGGCCGGATCGTAAGAATTCATAAAGTCGAACAGAACATTTGTATCTAAATTATCGGCGGAGTAGACATGTTTGCTAATCAGATGCGAACTTTCCAATGAACGTCCATTCCGATCGGCGGCGAGGACCTTCAATCTTGTTCTCACCGCCTGCTCCGATGATTTGATTGTTGAGCCAAACGAATTTGTCGACAAAGGCTTCTTCCGGCAGGGGCGCGAGTTTGGTGTATTCCATGGTGCTTAAGTCAAACTGCCATACGGTTTTGGCAAAGCTCATCAACAGGATCTTGTTCTGAGCAAGCATGGAGACTAATGGCCTGGTATTCAAAGTCTCCGGTGGTAATGGAGGCAGCTTTTTCCAGCGATCTTTAGAGATGCTGTAACTGAGCACCTCGCTGAACTTAGTCGGGACATCCTCGGTGTTCTCGGAATAAGTCCCACCGAGCATCCAAATGGTCTCTCCATCGGTTTCAGCCGAAAACAGCCATCGTTTGTCGCCGGGGTAAGGAGACAAATCCCGCCAGCCACGCTGGGGATGAGCTGTGTCGAAAACCGTGAGCCGAGTTGTTGCCGTTTTTGAGGTGCAACAGGTACCCGTTTCGTCAGTCGGCTCGAATTGGTGCACGCCACCTAAAAGATAGATCGAAGAACCGATACCAGCCGCCCAGCCAAAAAGTCGGGTCTCGGGTAGTTCGCCAAAGATCTTCCAGACATACTTGCGCCCTTGCCGCTCTAAAGTTAAGATTTTTCGGCTGGCTTCCGTTCCAGTGTAGCCGCCCAGCACGTAAAGCCGATTTTTCACAACCGTAAAAGCGGCATAGCCGAAAGGGATCGGCGCATCGGGGATGCGTTCCCATTTTTGGGAAGTTGGGTCGAAGGTATGAGTGCTGGCGGAAAAGATTTTCTTGGTCCAGTGACCTTTCTTCCCTTCCCAATAGGTTCCACCAGCAATCACTAACTTTCCGTCGAGAACGCCTGCGGCATAGCCGGCACGCGGCTCGGGAAGGGGTGTCGACTTAGTCCACTGAAGGTGGCCTGCTTGCGCCGAACATGGGCAAGCCTGAACTAGAAACAGGCAGCCCAGCCCACAAAGTGACACGAACAAACCATTTGCTTTTTTGATACGAGTGATCATTGTTCGTTCGCCCTCATTTCGTTTTCATATCAATCTCGACCTGATCCAAAAGACCGGAAATCGATTACCGTTGCTCAACAGGCCAATGGCTCGAGACCGTCAGTAATAGTCCACGGACTTTCATCGAGATTTTCCCCGGGAATGCGCCTCACCGATTGACGAAGCGACATCTCAGGCAACGTATCCGATCACGGCCCCGAAATCCACCCTGTTTCGCTGCATCGATGTTTCCCGCTGTTTGAGGTGCCGGCGTGATTTTCGGCGACATTTTTGAAATCCACGTTTCGATCCTCGCACACCACCTTCACCATCCTTCGTTACATCGATCATCGAACCGAGGCCGGCAAATCGGGCTCACCCCGCGTCATGGGGGCCGAAATTGTGTCTTCCCGAAATCTAGCGAATCTGGCTACAATACCGCCAACCTGCCAGCCTCGATAGGACCATCGCCAAAGAGGTTAATCAACCGATGCGAAAGCGAGTTTCGGCCGTCATCTGGTTCACGGTGATGTTCATCGGCGTTGCTGGTTGCCGGACAGCTCAAACGGCGTTCCAGGTCGACAGCGACAGCCGAACGCCGTCGTTCGGACTGATGCTCGCACCCAAACGGCAGCAGCCAGACGTGATCGGCATTCGCCAAACCAGTGTTGATGTTGTTGAATCCACGCTAGCTGATCGTCGTACGCGCAACTCTACGGTTATCCGGCCTCGACGGCCCAAGCTGCTAGGGCAGATGGCCAGCCCGCAGCGCATTCCGCTGCCGCGCTCCGACCTGGACCGCCCAGCGGCCGAACAGCCGTCGGCCGACTGAAGAACGTCGGCATGGGCATGTGTGGTTTCCCACCGGCAATAGGCGGCCAAGTACAAATGGTTTCAGAACAGGTCGTCGCGAACGACACCGGTTCCGGCGACCGGCACCGGCCGGTCCAACTGGTCAGGAATCGTGGTCTGGGCGTTGATGCCGAGCAAATGCAAGATCGTGGCCAGAATATCTTTCGGAGAGACGGGATTGGAACGGACGTCGCCGCCGTGACGGTCGCTCTCACCGACAACGTTTCCTTTGCCGACACCGCCGCCGGCCATGGCAATCGAATACACCCGCGACCAGTGATCCCGGCCGGCGTTTTTGTTGAACTTCGGCGTGCGGCCGTGCTCGCTCATCCAAACCACCAGCGTTTCGTCGAGCATCCCCCGCTGCTCCAGATCCAAAATCAGGGCCGAAAAGGCCATGTCGAAACCTGGCAGCAATCGATCGCTGAGCCGATAATGCTGATTCCAGTGCGTGTCCCAGTCGGTGTTGATGTAACCGTACTCGTCCCAGAAAACAGTGATGAACCGGCTGTCGGCTTCGACCAGACGGCGAGCCGCCAGACACGACTGGCCAAACAGCGTCATGCCGTACTCATTGCGGCGGGTCATCGGTTCCTGGTGGATGTCAATCGCCCGGTGAACTTTGGCCGAAGTCATCAGCGACAGCGCCAGTTGCTGATAGCGGTCGAAGCTCTCGGTCTTTGAATTCGTACCGAGGAGTTCCTGGCGAGCTAGATCGAACTGCTGCAGCAGCGACTGCCGACGATTTTGTCGATCCAGCGTCATGTCGGCTCTTCGCTGAGCGCCGGCGAGGCGAAACCGGCCATCCGGTTTGACTCCAGCATAGGGATCGAAGATCTCATATTTCGTTCCACCAGCGGGACTGATCTTGTAAATCTTGCGGCTACCTTCTCCCTCGAACTCGGTCAGGACGGGGTCGTAAGCCGGCCCGAGAAACGCCGCATACGGACCGGCCTGCACCGCCGCCGCCGCTGAACCACCACGTGAATTCATTTTCCACGGCATCGCCATGTTGCGGGGAACCGGGGGAATGAAATTCGGTGAACGCTGCTCCAGCACGTAATCGACGACCGAGCCAATGTACGGCCAAAGTTTCGGATCACGCGGCCGAGATTCCAGCGCGACCGAGTAGTTGGGAATGCCGCTGGTCACGTAAGCGGTGCAATGCACCGGATACGGGTGCGTCATCGAACGAACGACGGTGATGCGGTCGGCGATCTTTGCGATGCGCGGCAGGCCATCGCAAATCTGTAGGCCGGGGACTGTGGTGGGAATGGGTTTGAACTGCCCGCGAATTTCTTGCGGCGCTTGGGGCTTAGGGTCGAAGGTCTCGTGCTGCGGAGGTGAACCGTAGGGCAACAGCAGGATACACGATTTAGCCCGGCCGAAAGTGCCCGCCGGAAATGCGGGTCGTGTCGCTCCCCGGATATCTTTAAGACGTAGAAAGTCGCTCAATCCGATTCCGAGAAATCCCAATCCGCCCACGTGCAGCCAGTCACGACGTGTCAGGCCATCGCAGAGTCTTTTGTTGCCGCCCAGAATGCGGAGCATAAACCCCTCCACGATCGCCAGCAATGATGTGCATCACAACGGTAGTGAGCAACCGCAGCGGAGACCGGCACCTGCTTTGCGGATTAAATCCTCCCCTAGCTTAGTAGAATCGTCCTGATTTCGACAGCCTGGCTCCGCCAACCTGAACGGTATTTAAGCATCTGGTCGTCTCTCAGCTGAATTCGTGGCCAAAATCTGCTACACACATCGACCGCAAAGCTTCCAATCCTTGCAATCGTTAAGGTTCGCGGATCCGGTAGGACCGTTTCAGCGGCTCCGCTACTCGACAATTGGCTCCGGTTGTGCCGATTCTGATTCCGGGGTGGAGTATTCACATTCTGCGTACAGCCGTAGACGAACAGGGCGTTCGAGGCGGCGAGACTAGCGACGACCTCTTTTGATGAACTTGATGAAGACGAAAACAACCGTTGCACCAGATTGGATTGACGAAATGTGTTGCCGGTTTTCCACAGCCACCGGTTGGCCCCTTCTGTTTGCGCCGCGTGGAGCCGACGTGGACGAGAGATCTGATCAACCTGTCACAGGTGATCTCGACCGCTGCTGGGCGGTGGAGCTCAACGACGGCGACGAGCTGTTGGGTCGACTGCAAATCGAACTGCCCCAGGACGAGAGACGGGACCGGTCGTTCCTGTCGGTTTGCGAGTTGGCCGAAATCGTGGCGGGGTTGATAAACCGCTTCCTTTCAGCGCAGAAGGGTCTCGACTCGCGGACGAGAGACGTTTCGACGCTGGTCGACATCGGACGTTCGACCGCTGGCGAAGAGGACCTCACCGGGGCTCTGACGCAGTTGCTGCGGGCCGCCGTCGCCGTGACCGGTTTCCGCGGTTCTGCTTTTTTTCTGCTCAATCCTTCAACCAATCAACTGAATTTACGGGGAACATGGGACCTGAGAGCGGACCAGATTCCGCAGGCACATCGCCAGCTCGATGACGATCTTCCAGATCTCAAGGCATTGGTTTATGGCCCAATGCTGGTGCGCCGTCGTCTCGACGAGGAGAGTTCGCGGTGGCTTCCCAAAGATAGCGCAATCGGCTTGTGCGTAGCCGTGCAGTCCGAATCGGGCCCGCTGGGGACGTTGTGGACCTTCGACCGCCGCGAGCGGGTTCCCGGCCAGCGAGAGACGCAGGTGCTGGAGTCGATTGCGGGGCAAATCTCATCCTTCCTCGAACGCGTGGTCCTGCTGCACGAAAGTGCTGAAAAACATCGCCTGAAGCGTGACCTGCTGGTCGCGTCGGAAAGCCAGACGAGCAACCTCGACACACTCGGCACGAAGCGGTTCGGTTTCGACTCGGCGGCGATTTGCACCAGCCGTTACGAACTCGGCGGCGATCTTTGCGAGTTGATTCCGATCGACGAACACCGCACGGTCGTGGCGGTCGGCGATGCGTCGGGAGACAGCGTGCCGGCGGCGATGGTGATGTCGGCGGTCCGCGGAGCGCTGCGAACTCTCTCGGACGGTCACGTTCGAGAAATGACCGATACCGGTGGAATTCTGAGACGCATCAACCACATGCTGTTCGACATCACCCCCGCCTACCAATTTATGAGCTTAGTCTACGGGGTGCTCGACACGGCCCTTAGAACATTTGTTTATACGAATGCGGGGCATCCGCTTCCGCTGTTATTGCGAAACGGCCGTCCACTTTCGCTTCGCTCGCACGGCCTTTTGTTGGGCGTCAGTTCCGATTCGACCTACGGCCGCTCAACGGCGCACTTGCAGCCCGGCGACCTGCTGGTCGCCTTCACCGACGGTATCAGTGAAGCACAGGATCAACAGCATCGACTGTTCGGATCGGCGGGGATTGTCGAGGTGATGACCAGCGGCGACGGTCAAACGGCAAAACATGTCCTCAGCAGAATTTGGTCAAAGTTGGAGATCCACACCCGCGAAATCAGCGCAGCCGACGATCGAACGTTGTTGGTGATTCGTTTTCCAGAACCAGCAACGACAAGCAGCCGATCTTAATACCTTTTCACTGAAATCTTGCGCAAGATGGTCACGAAAATCGCCAAGAACATCAAGAAAAATTCGCATCAGAGGGGGGAGAAGGAGAGAATAAGGGGAGCGGGAGATGCGAAAAAGTTGTCTCTTTTCTCCCCTTCTCCCTCTCTCTCCTTCCCCTCATCTCCCCCTCAATCGCTTAGCGGCTCAACGAAAAACCCTCTGCGACGGACTTCTGGTTGACCAGGTGGTGGCGCTTGCCATCACGGCTGCGTTTCTTATCGAACGGCCTCCGCCTGACATCAATCCGCTGCAACCCAGAGCCCGCGTCGTTCATCGCGTGCCTGTTGCTCGGCTGCGCGAAATCGGGATTTCATCACACTGCTGTAGGGGAATCGAGTTTCGGCCTGGCTGTATCCGTCTCGAATGAGTTCTTCATTGAGACACCAATCGCCGATGAAGACATAGGCCAGCACACGGTGATAATCATCCCGCCGTTCCCGGTCGAAGCCGAGGGTGATGTGACAGCCCTCGACGTGCCGGCGGGTAAAGGTGGAAGCTTCCAGCCCCAGCGGTTCGGGCAGACGACGAGGATGTTTTGTTTCCAGCGTGTTGACACCCAACAGCCGCACGCGGTGTCCCGCCTTCAAGTAGCAGCGTGTCGCCATCAATGACCCGCTGCACGAGAGACAGTCTTTGCGAGTCGAACGAAAACGGATTTGGACGCCACAGCGGGAAAACAATTCGGACCGCGACCAGACTCAACAGCGCTAAAGTCAACCACTGTGCCGCTATGGGGCCGTCACGGTGCTCTCCAGAGTTCGCTCGATGTCCAGGCGATCCTCTTTCTGAGAAATGATTCCGACTGCGCTGGCCTGTCCATAGATGTGGAACAAGCTGCTAATTCTTACTGAAGTTCAAGCGGCGTATGGCCTCGCGTCCCAGTGGATCACGTATGAATCGGCGGTGGCAGTTGGGACACAGATCGAAGCGGAAATCTTTCGGACCACAGTCTTCGAGATGAAGCTCTCCGGTCGCTTCCATCTCCTCGATGATCTCCGATATCTCTTGGAGATGATCGGCATCGAGATCATCTTCGTCGATATCTTCGGGATCGAAGGCGGGATAAACTTCCAACTTTGCGACGTAACGTCGATCACCCAATTGTTGTCCGCAAAGATCGCACGTAAAGTGCAACATAACAGTCGAATCCTTCCCAAGTCGGGGACGGCCGGTTAAACAATGAAACGAATAAGCTGTTTCGATTGTAAGCAGAAATCGTAAAACGAGGAAAGTCCCAATTGCAAGAATTTCTCAAGAACTGTATTGGTCGGATGATCTGTCGAATTGGCAACCAGTCATGATTCGTTCGCACGAAAGGTCGTGCCATGTCCTAACGCAGCGAAGCCGCAATCAAAGGGTAAGCAATCCGAAAGAAATATCGAAACCACGGATAGCACTGATGGGCACAGATTCGCGACCGCCGAGACTTGATCTGTGTCAACCCGCGAAATCCGTGGTTCCTTCGTTTTTCGTATTTTGAAAATTGACGCAAGAGACAAAACTTTGAAACCATTTTAGTATCAATTGCGGTGACATGCGGATTTCGATCATCATTCCCACCCTGAACGAAGCCGACCGAATTGCGAGTGTTTTGCAGCGGACTCGGGCCTTGCAGGAAGCCTGCCAGATTGTGGTCGTCGATGGGGGTAGCAGCGATGGCACGCTGCTTTGTGCTGGCGCCGCTGACGTCTGTCTGAGCGCCCCTCAGGGACGGGCATCTCAGCAAAACGCCGCAGCCGCCGCAGCCAGTGGCGACGTGTTTCTTTTCCTGCACGCGGACTGTTGGATCGAAGAGGGGTCGCTGGAGGCCGTTCATCATGTTCTTGCCGAACCGCGAGTCGTCGGCGGTTGCTTTCGACAGGTGATCGACGCTCCTGGCATGCGCTACCGGCTGTTGGAGTGGGGCAATGCGCAGCGAGTTCGAACCTGGAAATGGGCGTACGGAGATCAGGGAATCTTCGTCCGACGGACAGCGTTTCAGCAGGTCGGCGGTTTTCCCGATGTGCGACTGATGGAAGACTTGTTCCTGATGAAACGGTTGAAACGGCTCGGCCAAATTGCTCTGCTCGAGGGCCGCATTCACGTCTCGCCCCGCCGTTGGCAGCAACAGGGGGTGGTCCGGCAAACGCTGCGGAACTGGTCGCTGCTGGCGCTGGCACAATGCGGCGTTTCACCAAATCGTCTTGCCGGGTTCTATCCGAACGTGCGCTGAGGTTTTCAGCAACCCGCAAAAAACATTCGAACCGTCCCTGTAGAGGTTGAATTCCAGATCGGGTCGACGGGTCTGACCAACGGGGAAGACCCGTAAGCTTCGGGTCTGGGCCATCGCTATCCCCGATTATTCATGAGGCGAGCCTCAACTCACGCAAGCAAAGTGGTAAAAAGACGTTGCAGCTATCTTGCCCAAAATTCCGCGCATACAAGCACGAAGCGCAAGCGAGTGAGTCCATGCCGTGCACACTCACTTGCGCTTTGTGCTTGTATTAGTCGGGCGAACACCTCATGAATAATCCGGACTATTGCTTTGACCCAGCCGACCAGACGGGTGGCGGTGGGTCGTCCGCTACTCAGCGTTGACAGAGAGACTCCAGCAGCCGTCGCGTTGTCTCTGCAGGTTTCTCGGACCCACAAATGGCGCTGCTCAGGGCGACGTGCGTTGCTCCGGCCTCGTGGACCTGACGAATGTTGTCGGCATTGATGCCGCCGATCGCAAACCAGGGCAGCGCAATCTCTGCGGCCACCCTGCGGACTAGTTCCAGGCCGGCATATTGATCGAACTGTTTCGTCTGCGACGGAAATACGGGGCCGACACCGAGATAGTCGGCTCCGTCGAGGATAGCTTGCCGAGCCTGCTCGATACTGTGTGTGGAGACGCCGACCAGCCGGCCCGGTCCCACAATTCGACGGGCTTGTCGGACAGTGAGTTCTTCCTGGCCGACGTGCACGCCGTCGGCATCGGCCAGCACGGCCAGATCCGCCCGGTCGTTCATGATCAGCAGTGCGCCAGCCTCACGGGTCCACCTGCGAACGCGCCCGGCATGTTCGATCAGACTGCGGTCGGACATGGATTTCTCGCGGACCTGAACGATGCTAACCCCCGCCGCCAGTGATTCCCGAATCGCCGGTTCCGATCCGTGATGACAGAGCGTTTCGGTCACCAGCAGATACAGGATGTGGTCGTTAAGTCGTTCTCGGCTTCGGTGGGTTTGCAGCGCTGCCTTTTCGAGTGTGTAAAACCGGTACCGCAATTGACCGAGCGATTCGCCCAACTCCGGGGAAACGATCTTGCCGAATTCTTCCAGCGTCCGGACCGCTTCCTGCAGCCTTTTGAAGTTGGCCTGGGCCACGTCTCTGGAAGAGCGGCGGATTGTCTCGGAGGGAGTGCTGATGCCGGTTCCGACATCCTGCTGTGTGTCACGCGCGGCCAGCAGAACGGTCGCATCGATGTTCTTGAGGGCCTCGGTCAGATCGTGACGGTAACTTTTCAGCAGGCCGGTTAGGTGGGCATCATCGAGCGAAAAGCGGACAAAGTCTTCGACGACCCGCAGTCCTTCACGGGCCCGGTTTGCGGCGGCGTCGATGACCCGAAACGTATCGGTCTGGTCGGTCTCAGGCTGCTGTGACTGCTGCCGCAAAACGAGATCAAAATCAACTTCAAGTGGTTCAGCACTCAGACTGAAATCCTCTGTGACACGACCGGTAATCGTTTCAAGTTTCAGACCGTTGTCTCGCAAGAGTTGCCGGACCGGGGAGTCGACCGTCACCAAACCGAACAACAAATGTTCGCTGCCAACTTCGGAATATAAGCCCATGAACCCCGCTTCTTGCCGAGCTTTCCGAATGACCTGCTGCAGCGTTTCGCTGTGCGGTACTGGTTTGCCATCCACACCTTCACGACGTCCCGGCTGTGGATGATCGTCCGCGGGTGTTTCATCGAGCGGACAGAGCGCATCGACCGCCGTCGCGGTCAGACCCTGTTCGGCCAGAATCTCGGCCGCATTCGATTCTTCCATCACCAGCGACTGCAGCAGATGCTGCGGTTCGACCTGCCATGCGGCAATGTTTTCGGCCAAATTGGCAGCCCGCTCTAAGGCGCGGCGGGCTCCTTCCGTCAACGTTTGTTTGGTCATCTCTGCGTTCCGGTCCCTTTCGGTCATGCGATCTGTTTTTGTACCTTTTTCAACTAATCCTGCGTAAAATGGTCAGGATCATCACTGAGAACTTCAAGAAATGCTCGGATCAGAGGGAGAGAATACCCAGAAGAAGCGTTTTCTCCGTCTCTTCCCTGTTGTGTGTCGAGGTCGTCGACGGCTTGCGTTCAACATGGCGGTACAAAACAACTTACGATTGACCGCACGGGGCCCGTCTTGCCACATTCGCAACCGCCCACTAAAATTCGTTACGATCGCTATAGAAGCACAAACCGATTGTAACGCATTTCGAACAAATCGGTGCGGGCGAAGCATCCGGCGGGCGGCGCCCGTTCAGCGACTCGCGAACCGGTTCGGTCAACAGACGAACATTTGCATAGACAAACAAGATTTCAATCGTTTGTACCATTTGTGACGGATTTTGGCATGACGGTTTTTGGCATAACGATTGCTGCGCTTTGCCAAATGGCAGTGGTTACGATGCCGATTTAGAAGAAACGGATGGGCGAGGTGAATCCTGCAATTGGAACGGACTTCCGCATTGATTCAATCAGCCAAAGCGCCAAAGTCTTTTGCAGCAACTTCGTTGAGTTGCTGAAATTTCCTGTCATAGTTCGGACTGAAGCGTATTTTTATGAGGCGACTGCGAAGGTTATTCTCATCGATGCAAGAATCACCGTGACTCAACACCAGCGTCACTATCACGAGTTACGGGTTTAGTCGCTGTGACGATGTGGTATTTCAGTTGTGTCTGCCTGATGTACAAATAACTTCGGAATTTCTCCGACACGTGGAGTAACTCGGATGTACGAGCGATTTACCGATCGAGCCCGAAAAGTGATGCAGTTGGCCAATCAAGAGGCGCAGCGCTTCAATCACGAATACATCGGCACTGAGCACATTCTGCTGGGGCTGGTTAAAGAAGGTTCAGGTGTGGCTGCCAACGTGCTCAAGAACCTGGAGGTCGATCTGCGCAAGATTCGGCTTGAGGTCGAAAAGATTGTGCAGTCCGGCCCCGACATGGTCACCATGGGCAAGCTGCCCCAGACACCGCGGGCAAAAAAAGTCATCGAATATGCCATGGAAGAGGCCCGTAACCTGAACCACAATTATGTCGGCACCGAGCATTTGTTGCTCGGACTGCTGCGCGAGCAGGAAGGCGTGGCGGCACAGGTGCTGATGAATCTTGGTCTGAAGCTTGAAGATGTCCGCGAAGAGGTCCTGAACCTGCTCGGACACGGGCTGGAAGGTGCCGAATCGGGCGAGCGGACCGGCGGCGGACCGAGCGGAAAATCGGCCAAAAGCAAGACTCCCGCCCTCGACAGTTTCGGCCGAGACCTGACCGAACTGGCCCGCCAGGACAAGCTCGACCCGGTCATCGGCCGCGAGCCTGAAATCGAGCGCGTGGTTCAGATTTTGTGCCGACGACAAAAAAACAATCCCGTTCTGCTCGGTGAAGCGGGCGTGGGCAAAACCGCCATCGTCGAAGGTTTCGCCCAGATGGTCGTGGCCAGCAACGTGCCCGAACTGTTGCGGGACAAACGAATCGTCGTGCTCGACCTGGCCATGATGGTGGCCGGTACGAAGTATCGCGGCCAGTTTGAAGAACGCATCAAAGCGGTGATGAACGAGGTTCGCCGCGCGAAGAACACCATCCTGTTTATCGATGAACTACACACATTGGTTGGCGCCGGCGGTGCGGAAGGCGCGATCGACGCCTCGAACGTGCTCAAGCCCGCGCTCAGCCGTGGAGAACTACAGTGCATCGGCGCCACGACCCTCGATGAATACCGTAAGTACATCGAGAAAGACGGCGCGCTGGAGCGCCGCTTCCAAACGGTGATGGTCGAGCCGCCCTCGAGCGCCCAGACGATCGAGATCCTCAAAGGTCTCCGCGACCGCTACGAATCGCATCACCGGGTCCAAATTACTGACGACGCCTTGACCAAGGCGGTCGAGCTTGCCAGCCGGTACATCACCGGCCGCTGCCTGCCGGACAAGGCGATCGACGTCATCGACGAATCGGGCGCCCGGATCCGGCTGAAGTCGATGGTCCGGCCTCCTGACCTGAAGGAGTTGGAAGAGGAGATCGAGCGCCTGAACCAGGCCAAGGAGGAGGCGGTCGCCAACCAGGACTTCGAAAAGGCCGCCAACCTTCGCGACCAGTCGGATAAGGTCCGCAAAAAGAAAGACACCCTGACGCGCGAGTGGCGCGAAAAGTCGAAAGAGACCGACGGCGTAGTCGATGCCGAGGTGATCGCCGAGGTCGTCGCCAAGATGACCGGGATCCCGCTGACGCGGCTTTCCAGCGAAGATGCCGTGCGACTGCTGCAGATGGAACAGGAGTTACACACCAGTGTCATCAGTCAGCACGAAGCGATCAAGCAGATTGCCAAGGCAGTCCGCCGCAGCCGCAGCGGGCTCAAAGATCCGAAACGGCCCACCGGCGTGTTTCTCTTTTCCGGCCCGACCGGCGTCGGCAAAACTCTGCTGGCAAAAACGTTGGCCGAGTTTCTCTTCGGTGACGAAGACGCTCTCGTACAGATCGACATGAGCGAGTACATGGAGAAACATAACGTCAGCCGGCTGATCGGGGCCCCTCCGGGCTATGTCGGCTATGAAGAAGGGGGACAACTAACTGAAAGGATCCGCCGCCGGCCTTACGCGGTCGTGCTGCTCGATGAAATCGAAAAGGCGCACCCCGACGTCTTCAACATGCTGCTGCAGATCATGGAGGAGGGTCATTTGACCGACAGCTTCGGACGCAAGGTCGACTTCAAGAACGTCGTGATGATCATGACAACCAACGTTGGTGCCGAGACGATCGCGCACGGGTCTCGGTTCGGCTTCGGCAAAAAAGACGAAAACACCAGCTACGAGAGCATGAAGAAAAATCTGATGGTCGACATCGAGAAGGAATTCAAACCCGAATTCCTCGGTCGGCTCGACGAGGTGGTCGTGTTCCGCAAGCTGACCAACGACGATTTGATGCAGATCGTCGACATCGAACTCGCCAAAGTCCGGGAACGGTTGGGCGAGCGCGGCCTGAAGCTAGAACTCTCCGACGATTCCAAGAGCTTCCTGATCGACAAGGGCGGCGACACCGATTACGGCGCCCGACCGTTGCGTCGGTCGGTTGAGACCTACATCGAAGATCCGCTTTCCGAAGAGCTGCTTCGCGGCGCCTTCGAGGGTCAGAACAGAATTTCCGTCACCGTCAAAGAGGTCGGCGATCAGAAGCAGCTCGAATTCACCGGTTCGGCTGAAGTTGAAGAGGAACCCGAACTGGCGGTCGTCGGCTCGGCCGAAGAGGAAACCGACGCAACCAATAGCGAATCATAACGCCTGTCAAGCCGCAATCCGTTCCGGCAACGAATCGAACACCCCGGTCTGGTCTCAGGCCGGGGTTTTTTGCGGCGAGGTCTCCGAACTGGCGAAGTCCCCAAGGACGAGACGCCAGGTTTGGTCTTCATGGATGGCTGCTCCTCTCCCATGGTGCAGTCATGCTGCTACCCCAACTTGAACAGTTATGAAGGTAAGTCCTTATTTTTCAAGGGGCGGACACTGAAAGTCTTCACTACATTTCGGTGTCGTCGAGATTTCGCGGGAGTTCGAGGCCGAGGCGGTCAAGCGAGATGGATTGGTGTTCGCTCGGGCGACTGACGCAACGGCGGAGAATTTCAATGCCTTCTGAAGTGGGAACGATCACGTCCACCAAACGGATCTCCTCGAGCTCGTCAAACACACGCCGTGGCTCGTTGCCGAGACCTGCTCGGCGGTACATCTGGGCGAGCGTCTTCAAAAGTACGTAGGCCAGAAAGTCGACCAGGATGTGGGTCAAGACCCGCTCTTCGTTCTGGTGCAAAATCGGTCGAATTCGCAGGTCGCTCTTTTGAATGCGAAACGTCAGTTCGGCTTCCGTCAACTGCATGTAGACTTGCCATAGTTCTTCGGACGTCCAGTCGAGGACATTGCTACGCAAGACGTGACATCCGTTGGTAAGCTCGGCCCATTTGCGATGCGACTCGTTCTTGGTCCACATCAACTTCGCGCCACCGTCGCCGCCTTCTTCGATCTTCATGTCGAACAAACGCGCGGCGCGCGAATTGGATCCTTTCAAACGTTCCACACGCTCGGCAATCTTGATCGGCGACTGCTTCTTCTTTTGACAGCTGGCTTAGATCTTCTTCAAGCCTTCTTCGATGCGCGATTCGAACCGTGCGAAGATGGCTTTCTCTTTCTCTGAACGGTCGCAGCTGCGGCAAAGGATGAACGTTTCCTCGTCTCCGTCAGGCGGCAAAACAAATACTGTGATACACACACAGGGCGACCGCGGCGGCGTCGGCGACGTCGTTGGGTTTGGGAACTTGGCGCAGGTGAAGTTCGTTGCGGACTGCGTGCTGAATTTGCTCCTTCGAAGCCCGGCCACTACCGGTCAACAGCCGCTTGACCTGCGTGGGCATGAAGTGAATGACCGGGATGTCTCGTTCCGCAGCAGTCCACAGAATGGCACCGCGGGCGTGTGCCATCAGCAGCGCCGACTTTGGATTGCGTCCCAGCGAAAAAATCTGCTCGACGGCCATGACCTGCGGCCCAAACTCTTCGATCAGTTCACGCATTCCGCTGCCGATTTCGTGTACGCGCTCTGCCAGCGAGCGCCGTGTGGTGGAGCGGATGACGCCCCCTTCATGCAAGACCGGCCCCCGCTCGGTCCGCTCTAACAGCGCATAACCGGTGCAGGATAGCCCAGGATCGATGCCGAGATAAAGGCCAGCAGAAGAGATGTCCGGTTTTTTTGGACCGGCAGAAAACGCCATTCGCAGTCCAATCGGGAAAACGTGCTGCCAGCAACCTGATCACAAACTCATTCACGGTGCCAACGGGTACCGTCCGGACGATCTTCCAGTGTCACATTTAGAGTCGTCAGCCCGTCGCGGATTTGGTCGGCGACCTCGAAGTTCTTGTTCTTACGGGCGTTGTTGCGAATCGAGATGATCAACTTCATCAACTCTCCGGAAAATTCGTTGTCGTCCCCGTCGGCTTGGACGATCGGCTTGCGAAACACGCCGAGCAGATTGGCCAGCTCCTTCAGCAGAGTCAGCGCGGTCGTCAGCGCGATCAGCGAACGATCGTCGGCCGGTTTGCCGACGTCGAGCTTGTGTTTGCCGATCAAGGCGTTGATGCACCTGCGCAGTTCGAACAACACACCGACCGCTCCGCCGGTATTGAAGTCGTCGTCCATAGCGTCCAGAAATCGCGAGCGCAAGTGTAACAGCTCGGCAAAGAAATTGGCTGGCTCGCCCTTCTGCGTCGTGGTGTCATCCCGAACGGCTGGCGCGTCGAGTGCATAGAAGCTCCGCCCGGTCATCCGCTCGAAAACCTCGAACAGCCGATAGAACCCTTCCAGGCTCTTGCCTGTCTCGGCGATGTTTTCTTGGCTGAAATCGATGGGGCTGCGATAATGTGTCGAGAGCAGGAAGAAACGAACCGTTTCCGGATTGTGGACGGCAAAGAGCTCGCGGACCGAGGCCGCTCCTTTCGAACCGGCCAGCTTGTTGGCTTCCTGCGACTGCTGATCGGCAAGGCGGTCGCCGTGGCGGTCGTGCGCTCCACCCAGTTTTTCGGCCGAACTGCCCGCCTGCATCAGGCCGTTGTGCATCCAGTAGCGGGCGAACGGTTTGCCAGTACACGATTCCGACTGGGCCAGCTCGTTTTCATGATGTGGGAACATCAAATCGAGCCCGCCGCCGTGAATGTCGAACGACTCGCCGAGCAGTTTCATGCTCATGGCCGAGCACTCGATGTGCCAGCCCGGCCGACCGGGCCCCCACGGGCTGTCCCAGGCAGGTTCTCCCGGTTTCGATTTTTTCCAGAGGGCGAAATCGGCCGGGTTGTGTTTCTTCTCGTTGGCCGCAACCCTCGAACCGGCCATCATCTCGTCAACGTTTCGCCGGCTCAACTTGCCGTAATCCTCGTCATTCGTCACTTCAAAATAGACGTCGCCGTCGAGCGGATACGCAGAACCTTTCTCGACTAACTTGGCGATGATCTGCTGCATGTCGGTGATGTGCTCGGTGGCGCGTGGGAAATGATCGACCATGTCGACACCCATGGTTTGCAGGTTCTCAAAGTAATCCTGCGTCATGTCGAGGGCCAGCGCTTCGACGGTCGTGTTGTTTTCAAGGGCCCGGTTGATCAGCTTGTCGTCCACGTCGGTGATGTTGACGACAAACGTCACCTCGTACCCGCTATAGGCCAGATACCGTTTGACCGTGTCGAAGATGACCGGCCCGACCATGTGACCGATGTGAGCCGGCTTGTAAACAGTCGGACCGCACAAGTAAATTCCCACTCGGCCGGGGACCACGGTCTGAAAGTCTTCCTTCTCGTGGGAGAGAGTGTTGTAGACGCGAAGAGTCATCGAATTCAGAAGCTCACTCGTGATAGGGCCCTTTTGTTCTGGCGAGTGCTCTCGGAAAGTACCGCACCTGCGGACAAGATGCCTGTGCTGGTTTCCTGCCGACTCAAACTCATCCAGAACAAAGCTGGCGGTGGACTAAAATTCAAACGAATTTTGGTGTCTTTGCGTCGAAACAATCCTATTGAACTTTACAATTTGAGTAAAATGTTTGGATGAGGAGTCACTCTTTGCGAACGAGCAAAACGACTGCGTCGGCGGCGATAGCTTCTTCCCGGCCCACCGGGCCAACCTGCTCTCCCGACTTGGCCTTCACGTTGACGGCATCGGCGGCAATTCCTAGCAGTTCGGCCAGACGCTGACGCAGAGCGGGCTTGTGGCCTGCCAGCTTCGGCTTCTCGGCGAAGATGGTGCAGTCGAGGTTGGCAATCTCCCAGTGACGCTGGCGAACGGCTAAAACTGCGTCTCGGACGAAAACTGCCGAGTCGGCGCCGACCCAACGCGGGTCGGTATTGGGAAACCGCTCGCCGATATCTCCCAAACCGATGGCACCGAGCAGAGCATCGGTCACCGCGTGCAGCAGGACGTCGGCGTCGCTGTGCCCGACCGGACCGTAGTCGTACTCAATCGAGACACCTCCCAGCACCAGTTGCCGTCCAGCTTCCAGCCGGTGAATGTCATGCCCGAGGCCGACACGCATCTCCACGTCGTGTCTCTCCGGTACTCCCGCAGGTGAATTTGTGAATGCGGCCAATCTGGGGGTCATCGAGAAGCAGCCGCTCTCTCATTCGCTCGGGGGGTATCATAGCAAACCGCCCCGAATCTGACAACGTGAGCAACACGCACCAATGACACAAATTGACACACTCTCGCCACTTGTTTAGACTTCGCCGCCTCATTTGCAACGCACCTCATAAAGCAACGCATTTTATGAATCGGGACATTCAACCGTTTCTCCCCACCGCGTTTTCCACAAATGTTCTCCACAGCCCATGTCAAGAGTTGCACGGCTGATTCTGTTGCTCGGAATCTTCGCACTATCCGTAGCGGGGTCGGGTTGTGCTCCGTTCGGGAAAATCGCAGCGTCGTTCCACGACATCACAGACGTTCCGGCCAAATCGGCGAGCAGCTTACCGGTCATTCCGACTTCGCGCGATGCCATTCAGCTCGAGTTTGTGTTCGTCGAGCGGCCGGTGGGTGAGCCGCTTTTTGGAGAGATATTGTGGAATGAGGTGGATCAGGTCGGTGGCCTCGACGTGGCAACTCGGCAGAGTCTTCGCCGAAACGGGTTTCGAGTGGGGCACATCGGCTCCCATCCGCCACCCGCACTTGAGGAGATGCTCGCCCTGAAATCGCAATTCGCGACGGGCGGAAGTGACGAACGGTCGAATCAACTGGTCGGCCGGCGAGTCGTACTCTCTTCGATTGGCGAGACTTACGTCCCGCTCAGCAGGCTGCTACCGAATTGTTCGGTGGAGATTCGCGGCCACGACGGAGTCGTAGAAACGAAGGACTTCCGTAACGCACAATTCGTGTTTCGAATCAAGACCGCACGCGATCAGGACGGTTGGGCCAAACTCGAATTCGTGCCGGAAATCCACTACGGTCAAAACCGTCTGCGTCAAATTGCCACCCAGCGTGGCTGGGAACTGCGCACGACCCAAGAGATTCACCCGTTGTTCTCTCAGCGATTCGCGATCACGCTGAACGTCGGGGAAATGGTGCTGATCACTGCCGACGGCCAAGACGACCGCTCGGTTGGTCGTTATTTCTTTCGCGGCACCGGAAAGAACGCCGACGTTCAGCGCCTGCTGATTGTCCGGCTGTCGGGAATGACGAAGAGTGACCCGGTTTATGCAGGGACGACAGGCCAACAGAGGCGTCAATAACCGGCAGTCGGCACCCTGCGGCCGGGGTCGTCAAAGAAACACGGTCCGGGACGTGAGGCTGGATTGACACGTCGAGATCATTCACACGTCAAGATAAACCGTCAGCCATTCTTCGAGTCGACGGTAGGTCTTCGGCGAAATCGTGTGGCCTTCACGGTGATTGTAAAGCCCTAGCCGGACCGGTCGTCCGAAGAGTTTGTAAACCGGCAACGCGGCCTCGAGGAACGGCCAACTGCGGTCGCCGTCGGACGCGCCCCGTCCGATTTTACCGGCCAGTACCAAAAACGGCCGCGGAGCGATCATGGCCAGTAGCTGATGATGGTTCAGTTTGAAATCGGGCTGCTGGATCTCTGGGCCCAGATACTATGGCGCGTCCCAATTGGTCGAGCGGAACCCCAGCCCCCCTTCGCTGGCGACCGCCGCCTTAATCCGTTCATCGAACGCCGCCAGGTACAGCGTCTCTTTCGCACCGAGCGAATGCCCCACTGCTCCGATACGGTTCTGATCAACCTCGGGCAGGGAAACGAGAACATCGACACCGCGAATGGCATCGTACAACATCTTGTGCATGCCGAGCGTCTTCGGATGTCGGCGGGCGAATTCCTCCACCGCCTGCCGATACTCCGACATCCCCTGCCATAAAAAACAGCGCGGGCAGAAAACAACGAAGCCGCGGCGAGCCAGCTTCAGGCCCAACTGTTGCGATTCGGGTTCTTTCACACCGGCGATTTGCTCAATGGTGTCACGGGTTGTTTAGTGCAGGGCCATCAACCCGGCCCGTTTGACGTTTTTCACCGATTGGTTGGGGCGCAACAGATACCCTTCGACCTTCAATCCCGGTTCGCTTTCGTATCGGACCAACTGTCGAAGACACCCCTGTGGCCGATCTTGCTTAAGAATCTCGAATTTGACAGCGGCCCGTTTCCCAGGCATCGGTCCGAGAAACGTCATCCAGCGTTGTCGAATCTCCTGCCGATGCGTTTTCCAGGCTGCCAATGTCCGAATGGGCCGGCCGTCGGTATCGACCAGCAGTGGATCCAGAGAGCCGGTGTTCTCCCGCGGAATTGTGCCGAGCGGGCGGCGAACCTCCGCGAGCCATTCCACATCATCGGCTGCGAAGAGGGGTTCCGTGCGGTGCGTCAATCCCCCGCCAACCGCACCGGCCCACAGCGACTTCAACACATGCCGACGGGAGCAGCATTGTGGAACATTTGGGCTGATCAATTTGCAACCATTGACTTTCTTAAGTATCACCAGCTCCTGGGCTGTTTGCGTGTTCTCAAACAGGGCTGAGGGTCGGGCACCACAGCGGGATTTTCCAGTGTCGCTGGCGCGGTTCCGACGTCTTTCAGGACATCATAACCTACTTTTCTCTGGAAAGGTCTCGTATAATTCGCTAATCACTGAAATTCGGCCGTTGCAAATTCGCGGCCGAATATCGGAGAGGGAAGTACTAAGTTTGAGTTAGGGTTGTCACGCTTCGGGATGGTTCGCGCCATCTGCTCCCAGCCGGAGTTTTTAGGTTTATGTCGGAGTCGCTACGCGGGCAGTATCTCATCGCCGGCAAACATCTTAGAGACCGTAATTTCTACAAAACCGTGGTGCTGATGGTCGAACACGGACCGGATGGAGCCATGGGGTTTGTGGTGAATCGGCCGTCATCCGTAACGGTTGCCCATGTCCTCTCGGAACATTTCAAGCTCCCCGAAACCGACGACCTCGTTTTTCTCGGCGGGCCAGTCGATCCCTCGGCTCTGTTCATTTTGCACAACTC
>CAUZTK010000029.1:0-21196 GCA_963582395.1 Planctomycetota bacterium
GGTCTCCTGAAAGGACGTCACCAGCAGTCCTTCCCGGGGAATGCTTTCCGGCCAGTTCTCAAACAACGATCTCCACGATTCGGCAGACTCCATCGTTGATCTCCGTATTCGGGCAGAAGTAGCCGGGGCGCGGGTGAACATCGCATAGCGTAACCTTCCTGGTTCCCAAGCTCCAGCCTTAAGTTTGAGAATCAGGAAAGAGGGTTCAAGTCACGAAGACCCAACGCCCTAGCAGCAGCGCGGGGAAAAGCAGCGCTGCGGTCCCGACGGCAAAGGCGGGGTTGTTCGTGTGGTAGAAGATGAGCGTGGCGTCCAGAACGATCAGCGACAGTAACAGCGTTTTGACCGCAGGTTGTACTTTTTTGGGGACAGGATCAAGCAGGGCTATCACCAATCTGCGGTTCAGAACCAGAACGATGACGCCGAGCGTTATGATTACAGGTCCCGCAGTTGCCCGGCCCGGCCAAGCCGGCAATAACCCCGGTATTCCGGCGATGTACGCCATCAGCCCGCCTAAACCGAGATTGATAATTCCCAGGGCTCCCATGAGCTGGAAACGGCTACTGATGCCGGCTTCCTGGCGGGCAAACCAGGTGACTCCTGCAATGTAAGTCCCCAGTGCCGCCGCAACGTAAGTCTGCGGATTGCCAAGAACCGGTAGGTCAACCCGCGACCAGGAGAGATACATTCCAACGGCTGCGTCAGGATCGACAAAGCTCGCTCCTAGCCAAATGTTTAGGAAGCGGCAAAGTCCCATCGCCACGGGCCCCAGGAGCGTTGTCTTCAACAGAGCGTTATAGGCAAGAATCGACACGGCCAGTATCGCCGCAATTAGCAGGCTTTGGGCCCCGACGGCGTTTGCCGCGACAAGACCGGCCAACATCAGCACCCCCCCCACCTGAACAGCCACCGTGACCAAGATCCGTCCGGACGGAATTGGGCGTTGCGGTCGTTGGCGGGCATCGATGTGGCGGTCAAAAACGTCGTTGAAGGCCATTCCGGACAAATACAGGCCGGACGAAGCCACCAGCAACAGACCGAGATCAAACGCCGGAGACAGATCTCCTCTTCTCAACGCAAAGCCGAGGAAAATATCGGCCATGGCGGTGAAGACGGCCGGGAGCCGAACCAATTGCAAATAAGCTCTCAAACGATGCATCGACGTAGTTGAAGGTGAAAGGTTGAAGGTTGAAAGTCCAGAGATACATACACTCAAATCTACTCAACCTTCTGCTTTCAACCCTTTGCTTATGGATCGGTTTCTGCGGCGAGTTGGTCGGCCCACGTTTCGAGGAGCTGGTATTGTTTGTGGAACTGCGGTATGTCGGTCCCCATGGGACTCTTAAAGAACGAACTGAGGTGCGACATGATCCCGCTTGTGTTGCGTCGCGCTTCGCGTTCGGTGAAGCGGACCAGATCGAGGACCAGGGGCGCTGCCAGAATCGAGTCGCAGCCCTGCCAGGTGAATTGCAGCGTCATAGCGGTCTCGAGGAATCCGCGAAAATGAATGTGGTCCCAGGCGGTCTTCCAGTCGGCCATCGACTCGATGTATTCAATCGAGACGAGTGTTTGCGGGTGGTATCCTAAAATCTCGGTCAGTAAATGATCCTTCGAGCGGACCTTGCTGGCCTTATTGACCGGGTCGTCGAGGACTTTGCCGTCGAGGTTTCCAAAAATGTTGTGCCCGACCCAGCTCATGACGTTCAGATTTCGGGCAGCGAACATCGGCGCCAAGACGCTTTTGAGCAGCGTTTCGCCTGTTTTTCCGTCGCGGCCAACGTGCAGGACTCCCTGCTCAACGGCCAACTGGTGCAGCGCCGGCATATCGGAACCAATCGACGGTGTGAAGTTCACATACGAGCAACCAGTCTGCATGGCGGCCACGGCGTAAACGGAACTGGCCG
This sequence comes from Planctomycetota bacterium, assembly GCA_963582395.1. Lineage (GTDB taxonomy): Bacteria > Planctomycetota > Planctomycetia > Planctomycetales > Planctomycetaceae > CAUZTK01. The sequence continues at coordinate 1,905 of CAUZTK010000029.1, forward strand.
GGATCGGCGACTCGTCCGCAACGGCCAACGTTTCCGACAGCTCGGCCCAGTCTATTGTGTCGGGAAGACTTGCCAGCGGCGGCTCGGTCGATGCTAAATTGACGACAATGACGCAGCCGAGGCCGTGTTCTTTCCGAAACGATTCGAGGTCGGCGGAAATCCTTTCGATGGCAATCGCAGGATTTTCACCGATTGTCGTCTGCGTCTCGGCTGAGGCAAACGACGCGATCGTTTTGCCGACGTTGACCAACGTGCCGGCCCGAACGTTCCGGTCGAACTCCCGCAGCGTCGGTTCCACATCGGAGAGCAGCGCTCGATCGAAAAGACGCGACTGTTCGTGCAGAGTTTGAGCTTCGGTCACGTAACTGGTCTTGCGTATTTCATGTCCGCCGACGACAAACTGGCTCCAATTGGCCAAATCGAGGCCGGCAAAATGGGGCAACGCGCTGGCCAAAGCCGTTTCCGCGGCAAGCCCACGTTCCAGTGCCGCCAATCCGACGGCGACCGTCGTGGAAACGCCCCCCCAAGCTCCGATTAACCAGAGACCGATCCTTTCGTTTATCATTGCAAATACCTGTCTCGCGCGCTACACATTGCCATGACCGGCTTCCACACCCGATGCCGTTCGGCATCGCAACCAACAACACATCAGTCAGTGGAACATTTTTGTTGTTACCCCGCTTGACCTGCGACCGATTCCGGTTGCCGTGAACTGTTTGATAGGACGTTCGTTCGAACCCATCTCGATAAGGCCTGCTGAACGAGTTGCAACTGTTCGTCTGTTCGATTTTTCAGGTTCGGTAATGTTAAAGCATCATCACAGGCAGCCTGCGCGAAGAAGTAAAACTTAATTTTCGGTTCCGTCCCGGAAGGCCGGACGGCCATCGAGAATCGGCTGCCGGTCTCCGCCGATTCGAAGAACAATAGGTTTCCGTCCGGTTTCAGCAATGCGTCAACTTTCTTGTTTTCGGGCAAACGGCGGATTTCGTGTCGGCCATAGTCCCGCACCCGCACCAGGACCACCCCGGCCAGTTTGGTCATCGGTTCGTGGCGAAAGGCCTGCATCAACCTTTGAATTTTATTTTTGCCCTGCTCGCCGCGACAGACTTCCGATTGCTGGCCCTCAACGAAATAACCGTACATAACATAAAGCTCGTCGAGCCGGTCCAGCAGCGTCTTGTCCTGAAGCTTCAGTTCGGCTGCCAGTTCCAAAACGAAGAGCGCTGCGACGGCGGCGTCCTTATCGCGGCAGTAGCTGCCAGCCAGATACCCCAACGATTCCTCCGCCCCGAACACGAATCGATCGGCTTCTTCCTGATCGACCGTTTCGGCGATGTATTTGAAACCGACCAGCAAATCGTCAATGACACGGACGCCGTGCGCTTGGGCAACGGCGGCAATCATCGGTGTTGTCACCAGCGTTTCGACGACGAAATGGTCTCCGCTGAGGGTGCCCGCTTCGGAACGCTTCCTCAGAATGTAGTCCAGCAGCAGAACACCGATCTGGTTGCCGCTTAGATGGATGAATTCACCCTCACGGCCCTTAACGCACAGGCCGAGACGGTCGGCGTCCGGGTCGGAAGCGAGAATCAACTCGGCTCCGGTTTCGTCTGCCCGTTTGATGGCCGGTTCAAACACATCCCGCCGCTCGGGATTCGGCAGCCGGTTGGGAACGTTGGTGAAATCACCGTCGGGACAACGCTGCGGATCGAAGATTTCGACGCCAGCAAAACCTGCCTCATGCAGGACCCGATAGACCGAAGTTTCGCCGACGCCGTGCAGCGGTGTAAAAATGGCGGAAACGTCGCGAGCCGACGAGAGACTCAAGGCAAGGACTGCGTCGATGTACTTTCGGTCCAACTCTTCGCCGATGATTTCAATCCGCCCGTCGGTGATCGCCTGATTGAAGTTGATCGCCGGAATCTCGGCGGCCTGATCGACACATTCGATAATGCCCTGGTCGTGGGGCGGCAGCACTTGCCCCCCGTTGGACCAGTAGGCTTTGAACCCATTGTCGGAGGGCGGGTTGTGCGAGGCAGAGATCATCACGCCAACGTCGCAGTTTAGCTCTCGGACCGCAAACGATAATGCCGGTGTCGATCGATGCGTGTCGAAACAGAAAACCGTCAAACCATGGGCCGCCAGCGTGGTTGCCGTCAGCCGGGCAAACTCGGGCGAACGGTTCCGCGTGTCGTGAGCCACCACGGCGCGGCCGCCCAACGCGGCCTTCTGCCGCTGCAGATACATTGCTAATCCGTCGGCCGATTCGGCAATTGTTCGCTCGTTGATGGTGGCCGAACCGAGTTCGCCCATCATTCCCCGCCGCCCGCCGGTGCCAAAGGGAATCGTTCTCCAAAAAAGTTCGCCAAGTTTCTCGAACGCATCCGCATCGATCATCTCCCGCAGGTGAGAGTGGTACTTCCGATATTCGGGCCGGGTGATCCAATGCTTGAGACGATCAGCCGCAGAGGCGGACAACCGGCCCGCCGCAACTGCGCTCTCGATTCTGTTGATGGTGGTTGACAATTCCTGTACCTCTCCGGGATCCAAGCTTCCCGGGCGGGATCCAAATTTCCGGGCGACTGCCGCTGGGTGCTAGATGTTCGCGATGCCACAAACGGCAACTCGGCCGCCGAGCAAAAGGCACTCTACCAGATTCCTATTGGACGTTCGAGGCAACACTGAGCCGGTCCGTTTCTTGCACACGACGAAACCGGCGGGCTACACTGGTGTGACCCCTTCGAGAACCGCTCGCGATCTGGTCGCACATTTACACGCTCACGCCCGGATGTTTTAATACCCAGAGAAGATAGCATGTCGTCCGTCCAGCCGCTGGCAACACACCAATTTCAGGCCGGTCAGGTCAAACAGACGCTGGAGTTTTTGAAGCGGACGCGGAACGAATTGCGGATGCTGCGGAAAGTTCGCGTCTTTCGCGATTCTCTGCAGGTGTTCGACGTCAACGGCGACCTGTTCGATATTCACGGCGTCGGCTATCCCGACCAGGAAATTGTACCCTTGCTGGATGCGGTCAATACCGCCTACAAGCGGGAACTGATCCACCAGACAACCGATGCCGAGTACAAGGAGTTCAAGACCGGCCGCCGCTACCCCTGGGCCGCCGATCGGGTGATGTGAGGGAAGGTTGAAAGCGGAAGGTTGAAGGTCCAGAGAATCGCAAAGTCAAATCCTCTCCACCTTCCACCCTCAACCTTCCCCTACGTCGGTCCATGGCCGTAGATGTGCTGGATGGGCGTTTTGTGTCCCCAACTGATCTCCTCGATCGAGACGCCGAAGACGTCGGCCACCTTCTTGCGTTCGGTTGGGCTGGGCGTCCAGCGGCCGAGTACGATTGCCCGAACCCGGTTGGTGTCCAGTCCTGTCTGTTCGACGAGTTCCTCAAACGTCATCTGTTTCTGCTGACAGAGTTCGGCAACACTTAGCGCCATCGTCAAAAATCCTCTTTCAGTCCGAACCGCCGGTAGCGGACGTTTCGGGGGTCCATGGTGTGTCCCCAACTAATTTCGTCGACAGACAGGCCGAAGGCCTCAGCAATTCTTTGCCGTTCGCGGGGGCTGGGGGTCCAACGGCCGACGGCAATCGCCTCGACCCGTTCCGGCGGGAGCTTCGACCGCTCGGCAACATCTTCGACCATCAAGCCACTTTCCTCAAATAAAACATCAACGGTTTTCATCGGCTGCCGATTAAGTCCTCCAGAACAGAATTCGCCTCAGTTTCTGCGTTGCGACCAATTGATTATTGATGTCTCAAGTCAGGTCTACAAGAGTGGAACAAAGTAAGAGACTCGCTGGATGATCGCCGGCAGTGCGATTCGGCCCAGATGGCTGAACTGGGCAGGCTGCGGAAACTCAGCGTGGGACTGACAATGAAGGCAATCAGAGATTGTAGCACAAGACGTTGACTCGTAAATCCTTACACCTAGTTTGCCCCTGGGAGAGAACACTTTCCTATGATACGGTCCTGGCACGTCTACAATTACGACGAGGCTCTGTTGATTATCGCGACGGGCGTCCATAGCGTCTCTGAGGCTTGAGGGTCTCTGCAGCCGAAACGGTTGGCAGCCGGGTTCAGACCGGCGGCCGTAAAGGCAAAGCAGGTCAAGGCATTGCGTCGTTCGCGACAAACTGACATAATACGGCAACGTTTTCAATTCTAATCTGCGTGGCAGGAGTTTCGGGCGATCTTATATCCCAACAGAGAGGTTGTGTGCTGATGGCAGTCGGAACGATCGACGGAACAACCGGGATTCCGGATAGCGCGGAAGTCGAAAAGAAATACGAGTATCCCGGAATCCCCACCACCTGCGACGGCGCAGAAGCGGTTGTTTGGGTCGAAACCCGCATTAGCCAGGGAACGGGGGCTTTTCCCATCACCAGCTCGACGACGATGGGCAGCGGTTTCAACGCCGCCGTCATGAATGGCATTCCCAATCTGTGGGGCGATGAGCTGGTGTTCTTCGAACCGGAGAGCGAACATTCGGCTGCGAGTTTCTGTGAAGGATTTGCGGCATCCGGCGGACGCGTGACCAATTTCACATCGGGCCAGGGTCTGGTGCTGATGAAAGAGGTCCTCTACACGATCTCCGGCAAGCGGCTGCCGGTGGTCTTCAACATTGGCGCTCGCGCGCTGACCAGCCAGGGGCTGAACGTTCACTGCGGTCATGACGACGTGATGAGCGTGGCCGATTGCGGCTGGGGTGTGTTGTTCGGCCGAAATGCCCAGGAAGCGGGTGATTTGTGCCTCATTTGCAGACGGGCTGCCGAAGCCTCGCACACGCCGTTTCTAAACGTGCAGGATGGATTTCTGACGACCCACACGGTCGAGACGGTGCTCTTGCTGGAGCCGGAATTCATGAAAGGGTTTGTCGGCAACCCGGAAGGCAAACTCATGAACCTGATGGACCCAGCCAATCCAATCATGTCGGGCGTGGTTCAGAATCAGGACTCATACATGAAGGGCAAAATTGCCCAGCGATGGTTTTACGATCAGGTCGACCCTGCCTTGCAGGACGCCTTCGAGGAGTTTTACCGCAAGACGGGACGCCGGTACGACTTTATCGACGCCTATCGCTGCGAAGACGCCGAATACATTCTGGTCGGCATGGGGTCGTACATGGAGACCGCCCAGATCACCGTCGATTTCCTCCGCGACGAAAAGGGCATTAAGGCCGGCTGTTTGAACATCTACTGCTTCCGTCCCTTCCCGGCACGGCGAATCGTCGAGGCCTTGAAAGACTGCACCGCTTTTACCGTCATCGAACGCATGGACGACCCGCTCTCGACGACCGGCAATCATCTGACGCGAGAAATCAAAGCGGCTTTCTGCGACGCGATGCTCGCTCAGGGCGGACAGGAGCAGATCGAACGGATTCCAAGAATCTATCACGGGGCTGCAGGACTCGGCAGCCGAGACGTCCGGCCGGGTGACATCGGCGCGATTTTTGACAACATGATTGGTGACGGGCAGGACTTTTTCTGCATTGGTATCAAGCACACGCTGGCGCTGGACATCACCGACGATCCCGACCTGCGGCCGACTGGGGCCTTTTCGATGCGCGGGCATTCCGTAGGTGGTTTTGGCTCGGTCACCACCAACAAGGTGATCGCCACCATCGGGGGCCAAGTCTTCGGAAAGGATGTGCAGGCCTATCCCAAATACGGTTCGGAAAAGAAGGGCTTGCCGACTACCTATTACCTGACGATCGCCGATTCGCACATTTTTTCGCATGCCGAGCTGGAACACGTCGATCTCATCGTGCTGAACGACACCACTGCCCTGTTGAGCGGAAACCCGCTAGCCGGCATGGTCGATGGCGGCGCGATTTTCATGCAGAGTCACTTCACCGAATCGGGCGACGTCTGGCAGCGGATTCCGGCTCACCACAAAAAGATGATTCACAACAAAAAACTACGTGTTTTCTTCATCGACATGGTCAAAATCGCGCGGGAGGTCGCCTCGGTGGCCGACCTGGAAATGCGGATGCAGGGAATCGTGTTGCTGGGCGGGTTCCTGAAGCTGACTCCTTTTTCCAAAGACAGTGGTATGTCGGACGAAGAGGTTTACAGGGGTGTCGAGAAAGCGCTGCGGAAGTACTTTGGCAAGCGGGGAGAACAGGTCGTTCAGGACAACCTCACCTGCGTGAAGCGAGGTTTCAGCGAAATGCAGGAGATCACAGCCGACATTATCTACGCCGGCAACGGCGAAGTCGGGTAATTGCGGTTGGCGACTTGTGACCGTGTGGCGAATTTCAGTTTTGTCTGTCAATCCATCAGCAGTCAAAGCGGGCCTTTCTGACCCGCATCAATGCAAGCAGAATCCCATCAGGGACACCGAAAGGATCATTATGGCAACTGCCGAAAATCCGGTCTCGATGAACGAGGCCAACCAACGCGATCCTTACAATAATAATTCTTACGGCACGCTGGTCGATTCGGGGTATCTGAACGTCGATCTGCCGATTCTCGACGTCGCCGATTTTAACGACCGCATTATCCATGGATATGAAGCAGGGACGGCCGAAAAGGGACTGCCGGCCGACCTGTCGCTCGCGCGCTCGCTGATTCCTGCCGGCACGGCTACGTTGCGGGACCTTAGCTACGTGGCGCCCGAAATTCCCGAGTTCATCACCGAAAACTGCACCGGCTGCATGGACTGCGTGACGGAATGTCCCGACACGGCCATTTTGGGCAAGGTACTCTCCGAGTCGGAGTTGGAAGCGAAGCTGGCGACGATCGAAAACGGCGACGACCGCGAAATGTTCCGCCAGCAGTGGGCCAAAACTCGAAAATACTTCGACGGTCCTCAAAAGAAGGGCCGCGAGGGGGGGATGTTCAACATCATCATCGACCCCAGCAAATGCAAGGGCTGCGCCGAATGCGTCACCGTCTGCGACGACGAGGCGCTCAAGATGATTCCCAAATCCGAAAAGACGATCGACGACATCCGCAAGAGCCATCGGTTCTTCAAGCAGTTCGGGCCTTCGAACGAAGCCTACATCAACGACAAGCTGCTCATCGACATGATGCTCAAAGAGCAAACGCTCCTTTACGTTGGCGGTGCCGGATCGTGCGCCGGCTGCGGCGAAGGGACCGCGCTGCGAATGATGTGCGCAGCGACCGGCGCCAAGTACGGCGATCAGTGGGCGATCGTCGCCGCCACCGGCTGCAACACCGTCTACACGTCAACCTATCCGTACAATCCGTATTTGATTCCCTGGACGAATTCGCTGTTCGAGAATGCTCCAGCCGATGCCATGGGCGTCCGCTCGCGCTGGGACCAGTTGGGCTGGCAGGACAAGCCCATTTGGTGTATTGGCGGCGACGGGGCGATGTTCGACATCGGCTTCCAATCGCTCTCCCGCTTGCTGGCTTCGGGGATGAACGTCAAGATATTTGTGCTCGACACGCAGGTCTACTCCAACACCGGAGGACAGGCCTCCAGTAGCACCTTCACCGGCCAAAACGCCAAGATGAGCCTGCATGGAAAGAAGTACGCCGGCAAGCAGGAACGCCGCAAGGAAATCGCCCAGATTGCCATCATGCATCCCCGCACGTTCGTGGCCCAAACGACGTGTGCCCACACCAACCACTTTTACAAATCGGTGATCGGGGCACTGGAGTTTGACGGGCCGGCCGTCATCAATTGCTATACGACCTGCCAGCCGGAACACGGAGTGGCCGACAACATGGCCGCTGATCAGGCTCGGCTGGCCGTCGACACCCGCGCTTTCCCGATTCTAATTTACGACCCCAGCAAAGGCCAGACGATCAAGAAACGGCTGTCGCTGGTGGGGAATCCAGCCGTCAAGGACGATTGGTGGAAAAACCCCAAGACGGGCGATACGGTCGACTTCATCGACTTCTGCCGCAGCGAAGGCCGCTTCGCCAAGCACTTCGATAACGCAGGTAACCCGTCAGAGACGCTGCTCCGGTCTCAGCAGGACCGCCTGGAGAATTGGCAACAGCTCCAGGAATTGGCCGGGATTATCTAATTCATCCGAGGTGACGCTTACGATGGGGCGTCCAGATACGGGTCTTGGCCCATTTCGAGTTGGGAGATTTGCCTTTGCTTATCGTAATACTGCAAGGTGAGGCGCTGACGGAAGTGACGGCGTTCAACGATTCGCTGCGCCTTTTGAAATAACCGGCCGAGCCGGTTCGACTCACCGTTGGCATCGGCTGTTGCTGTCAGGGTTCGGACCTTGTCCTTCCCGAAGGCCGAGATCAGAATTTCGTCGTCAAGCGCCAGAAACTGCTGACCGCTGCCGGGGTCGCCCTGCCGTCCCGCCCGGCCAAACAGTTGCCGGTCAATACGGGCCGACTCGTGCATTTCGGTGCCAATGACGTGCAAACCCCCTTTTTCGGAAACGCCGTCACCGAGCAGGATATCGGTTCCGCGTCCGGCCATGTTGGTGGCAACCGTAACGTTGCCCGGCTGACCGGCGCGGGCCACAATTTCCGCCTCGGCGGCGTGATTGCGGGCATTGAGCAGCCGATGATCGATGCCGACCTCGGTCAGCAGCCTCCCGAGTTGCTCGGACTTGTCGATGGATCGCACACCGATCAGCACCGGACGACCTTCGGCATGCAACTGCTGGACTGACTCGACAACGGCCGTCCATTTGGCATCGGCATCGGTGAGAATGCGGTCGGGCAGACGGGCTCGTCGGATAGGACGGTTCGTCGGAATCGGGACCACGCCCAGCCGATAAAACTTTCTCAGTTCGCGGGCCGAGCTGCGGGCCGTTCCCGTCATGCCGGCCAGATGCTGGAACCTAAGAAAGAACTCTTGAACGGTTACGCGGGCCACGTGGCTGGTGTCGGTCGAGATTTTGAGTTCATCTTTGGCCTCAACCGCATGTTGGATTTCAGGACGCCACTTGCGTCCTTCGCCCAGCCGGCCGGTGAACTCGTCGACGATCACCACTTCACCGTCGCGAACAATATAATGTTGATCTCGGATGAAATCGCGCTGGACGCGAATCGCCCTCTCGATGTGCTCGAAGATCTCAATCTGTCCAGTCGCCCGCATTTCCTCGGGAACGGACAACGATCGAGCGAGCTCACGTCCGTCCGGTGTCAACAGCAGCGTTTTGAGTTCGGCGTCGTCTTCGTAGTGGGTTTCTTCGGTGAACTGCACGGCGACGGCGGCGCACCAGCGGTAGCAAGCGACGGCGCGGTCACGGGCTTCTTGCGATACGGCTCCGATGATCAACGGCGTGCGTGATTCATCAATCAAGACACTGTCGGCTTCGTCCACCAGCGCAAAATACGGACGGCGCTGAACGGGAAGGTCGTCGGATGATCGCGCAGCCGAGCCGAGACCGTTCGACAGCCCGCCAGTCCAACCGCCACCGCTGCGCCGCTGCGCCAGCCGGTCACGCAAAAAATCGAAGCCGAACTCCTTGGCGGTTCCGTAGGTGATATCGCAGCCATAGCCCTGTCGGCGTTCCGAGCTATTCATTCCCGTCTGAATCAAGCCGACGCTCAGACCGAGCAGCTTGTAGATCGGTTCCATCCAGCGGGCGTCGCGGTGGGCCAGATAGTCGTTGACCGTGGCCAGCAGTGCACCGCGGCCGGTCAATGCCCGCAGAAACAGAGGGAGTGTCGCCGTCAGCGTTTTTCCTTCGCCGGTTTCCATCTCTGTGACCGCACCGTGGAACAGCGCAAGGCCACCGATGATCTGGACGTCGAAGTGCCGCATGCCAACGGTTCGCCGGGCTGCCTCCCTCACCAGCGCATACGCTTCAGGAAGCAGGCGGGCAAGCGGCTCTCCGCATCCGGCCCGATAACACAGCGACAAACTACGCTCGCCCAACTGCTCATCGGTTTCCGGACCAATTTTCGCGACGAACGCGTCAATCCGGGGCAACGACAAGGCATAACTCGCCAACCGACGACCCTGGAGACATCCGAAGCCGGCTTGAAGTCGGGCGAAAAGGCCGCGAGGAAATTCAGACGTCATCTCCGTACACGTCGTATGCGGTCTCTGGGGAAAGCGTTCACTTACCGGCCACCTTCTGGCCTTGCTGCTTCGGCTTGTCGGCCAGCCAGAGGATGGCTTTGCCGTCGAGGCTACCGGTGACAATCGGCCCGTTCAAGCCATCGGGCGAGAAGGCGACGGAGGTGACGTCTTTGTCATGGCCCCGCAAAGTCAGAATTTCCCGAGAAGCTTTCGATTCCGGCCTGTCAGCCGCTTCCTGATTAGCGTCGCCCTCGGCGGGTGGGTTTGCTTCGCTCGTCATTCGAGGATCCCACAACTTTGCAGTCCCGTCGCGGCTGCCGGTTAAAATGCGTGTTCCGTCGGGTGAGACGGCCACCGTGGTGATGCCGGCCGTATGCCCGCTCATCGGTTCCGGTTTGAGTTCTATTCCACTGGCGACATCCCAGAGACGGGCCGTTCGGTCCTCACCGCCGGTGACGACCCACCCGCCGTCGGGAGCAAATGCGCCGCACAAGACGGCCCCGGTGTGTCCGTTCTTCAGTTCGATGGGTTTGTTTTCCTTTGGGGGGTCCCAAATCCGGGCCGTTCCGTCTTGGGAAGTCGTCAGCACCAGTTTCTCATCGGCAGAGAAGACGGCACTGCTGACAGAATCGGCATGGCCTGTGAACTTACGGATTAGATTAGCCGACTTCTGCGCGGGGTTCCATTGCCAGAGGATTGCCGTCCGATCATCGCTGGCGGTCAGCAGGAGATACGAACCGGCACGCGGCGAGAAGACGACGTGGTTAATCTGGTCTGTGTGAACTTCGGGCAATTTCAACAGGCTTTCGCCAGTTTCGGAGTCCCAGATTTTGATTGTCCGGTCGCTGCTGCCGGTGACGACATACTTTCCGTCCCGCGAAAACGCGGCGGATGTCACCGATGCGTGCGGGCTGTAACTTTTTTCCTGTTCGCCCTTCGCCTGCTGGTCGCCGCGGAAAGTCCACAACCGGGCACCATCGCCGCCGACCGTCAGCAATTTGAACGGTCCGGCGGCCACGACGTTCTGGCCGGATCGATAATAGACGGCAGTCCACAGCGCCCCCAAATCGCTCTTCCTGGAGATCTCCTGTGCGGTTTTCAGGTCCCAGACGTGGACGATTCCATCATCGGGATTCGTGGCGAGCAGCTTACGGCCGTCGGGAGAGACGGCCAAACCGGTGATCGAAGGCTTTGTTAGTTCGGCAGCCGTTTCTAGGCCAAGCGCCCGGGCCAACTGATCCAACTCTTGCGGAAGCACCTCGACTTGCGCAGCGCGGATTTCGGCGATGCGCTGGGGCGTCAATCCGGACCGTTTTGCCAACTCTTCAATATCTAACAGGCGGCCATCATAGAGCGTGCGGCGGCGCATCCACCGTCTGACATTTTCCGCCACCGTTTTTTGATCGCCTCGAACGCTGAAGACTTTGAGGCCCTGGCCGCTGGCAAAGTCCCACAGTCTGATGTTTCGGTCGGCACAGCCGGTCAACAGTCGCGATTGTCCGGGAACAAGCGTCATGGTGGTCACTGAGTCGGGATGGGTCAGAGTCTGACGGACTTCGGCGGTCTGGCGATCCCAGATGAGAACCGTATGGTCGTCGCTGGCGGTCAAAATGTTTTTGCCGTCGGCGGAAAAGGCGACCGCGTTGATGCGGCCGTAGTGTACTGTGAAACGCTTAAGCCGCCTGCCGTTCTCTGACTGCCAGAGAATTCCGATGCCGTCGTCGTCGCCGCTGAAGAGATATTTTCCGTCGGGTGAGAAAGCGAGAGCCGTGACGCGTGAATCGTGCCCCGGTAACTCGAACTTCGGTTTCGGCGCAGCGCCTGGTGTTAACACCTCAGATGTCTTCCAGAGTTTGGCGCGATGGTCTCGGAGGTCGATGATGTCGTCGGCGTCATTGTCGCCGGGGAGCCCGTTGCTGCCGGTTGCAATCCACTGGCCATCGGGCGAGACGGACGCGGCGGCGGATTGGCCGGTATTGCCAAGCCGGGCTAACTGAGTCGCTCTTTCGGCATCCCAGATGCGGACGCTGCCATCCATCGCCGCCGTCAGAATCTTTCGGCCCCCGTCGAAGGGGATGACCATCGAGGCGAGAAAGTCGTGACCTTCGTGCAAGGTGTTGACCTGTCCGTCGTCTGTGTCGTTAGCCAACTGCAGTTGCACCGGCCATTTCTCGCCGGTTTTTGCATTCCAGATTCTGGCCATTCGATCCCGCCCCGAGGTCAAGACCCGCTGGCCTGCGTGGTCAATCGCCACCGACAAGATGGCATCGTGTCCCTTGATGGTTCGGTGGAACAACTGTCGCTGTTCAGTATAGCGGTCGACGTCCCAGATTCTGGCTTGGCGGTCATGGCTGCCGGAGAGAACCTGCAAGCTGTCCTCCACCGGGGAGAAGACGCAGGAGCGGACCCAGCCGGCGTGACCGCGGAGATTCTTGACCATCCCGCCAGTCTTGGCATCCCAGACCTTGATCGTGTTATCGTCGCTGCCGCTGAGGACCCACTTGCCGTTACGCGAGAAGTTCACGGAATGGACGGCGGCTGAGTGGGCTTTCTTCCGCAACTGAGACCCCGAACGGGACGCCAGATCCTGATTTGGATCCTCAAGTGGCTGCGATTCTGGTTGGGGCGGCAGTGGGGCATCGAGGTTGGTGAGCACCGCATAATTGGGGCCCTGAACGGTGACGGGGTCCCAAATGAGGACGCGGCCGTCGTGTCCCCCGCTGGCGACTCGTTGGCCGTCCGGCGCGAAAGCGACGGAGTAGACCGGCCCGCCGTGTCCCGTGAATTCGGTCTGTTGCTCGAACGACCACGAGCCGTAGTCGTTTTTACGAATCGTCCAGACGACGGCACGGTTGTCGGTTCCGGCGGTCACGAGCATGTCGCCCTTGGGCGAAAAGGCCGCAGCCGAAACCGCTCCGGCATGACCGAGGAAGACGTTCAGTCGCTGACCCGTCTCGACGTCCCACAAGATGGCCGTGTTGTCGAACGACGTCGAGAGCAGCCAATCCGCCGGTAACCCGCTTTGCTTCGGTGCGAAGGTGACGCTGGTGACGGTGGATTTGTGAATTCTCAATTCGCGAGCGCCGGCCCGCTCTCCGGTCTTCGCGTCCCAGATGCGAATGATCGTGTCGCTGCCGCCGGTCGCGACGTATTTGCCGTCGCCGGAATACGCAACCGCCCGGACCTCGTCACCGTGGTCAAGAACCAGTGGAGCGACCGGCGCGCTGGTGCTCCAAATGCGGGCCTTGCCGTCCTGGCTGCCGGTGACGAATCTCCTGCCGTCCGGTCTGAAGGCGACGGCGTCGATCATGTCGGTCGGTTTGGTGCGGCCATCCCCGAGGTTAGAGAGATACCACAACCGGTGCCATTCCCAGTTACGCAACCGGGCCGATTCCGGGTCGTCTCGCAGAGTTTCCAGAATTCGCACAGCATCGCGGAACGAGTTATCCCGAATCCGTTCGTCGGCCAGAGCGATCTGGGCGACATAGGCTTCGTATTGCTGTTCGCGCCGGGCAATCTCCTCCTGCTCGAGGGCATTTTCGGCGATCACGCGTTGCTCTTCTTCTTCCTCCTGTGCTTTGATGGCGACGTTCTTGGCGATTTCTTCCTGACGCCGTGCAATTTCCTCCTGCTCTTGAGCCTCCACAGCGATTGTCCGTTGCCGATTAGCTTCGTCACGCTGGTCTTTGGCAATTCCCTCCTGCCGTATAGCTTCAGATCGCTGACGATCAGCTTCGTCACGCTCGTTTCTGGCAATTCCCTCCTGCCGTATAGCTTCAGATCGCTGACGATCAGCTTCGTCACGCTCGTTTCTGGCAATTCCCTCCTGTCGAATTGCTTCCTTCTCGTTAACTAACGCGATGCCGCGTTGTTTGACGGCTTCGGCGCGTTCGGAATTGATCCAAAAGGCAGCACCGGTGACGATGACGGCAATCGACGCCACCAGCGCCTGTCCTACTCGCATGGCCGTTTTCAGTCGTTTTGCGCGGGCGTCGACTTCGGCTTTGGCCGTTTGCAATTCTCTATACAGTTGGGCATGTTCGGGGGGGGACGTGTCGAGCAGCGACATGCCCAGATCGTAGTCGCCCTTACCTTGGGCGCAACGGGCATAAGCCAGCCGGGCGTTCGCCAGACCGTTTTTGGCCTTGGTGTTTCCGTCCCACAGCTCCAGGGCTTCCCGAAAGCCGTAGACGGCCTGTGCGTAATCGTCGTAGTCGTTTGTTTGGCCTGCTTTGGTCAGGTCCTCTTCGGCACGCGACGAGAGGGCCAGGCTCTCGGAATGCGATTGGTAGAGGCGAATGGCCGTCTGAAAATCCTTCACGCTCGCGTAGCGGTCCTCGGGAGCGGTCTGCATTGCCTCGAGTGCAATGTCCAGCAGTTCTCCCGATTTCTCGGTCGGTTGGATTCTGTTCTCGGAGGCGGCGGACAGGCACTGCAAGACGTTCTTGCCCCGGTGTGGCGGGTTGCCGGTGATGATCTGATACAACATGGCGCCCAGCAGATAAATGTCGGAGGCTGACCCGATGCGCTGCCGAGGACCGGTCAACAGTTCCGGAGCGGCATAGGCCGGCGTGCAGCCCATGCTGCGAGAGGGGATGATGCTGTCTGTCTTGGCGAAATCGTTTGTGATCAGCGCCAGGCCCCAGTCCATCACCAACACCTCGCCGTAGTCGCCCAGCATGATATTTTCCGGCTTGAGGTCTCGATGGACGACGCCGCGCGAATGGGCAAAGGCGATGGCGTCGGCCGTTTTCATCAGAATTTCAACATTTTCGGACAAAGACTTGGTGCGAATAATGTCGCGCCAGGGCGTTCCTTTGACGCGTTTCATGGAGTAGAACAGCGCGTCCGACTCGTTGCGGGCCACGTCGTAAATCGGCACGATGTTCGGGTGGTCCAGATCGCCTGTAACAACCGCCTCCGTGAGGAAGCTATCCCGTTGCTTTTTCTGTTTGACGTGCTTGGCCTTGAGCATTTTGACGGCGACTTCGCGGTCGATGGACGTTTGGTTGGCCGCGTAAACAACCCCCATCCCCCCTTCGCCAAGCAGTTCTAGCAGCTCGTAATCGGCAGTGGCTGTGCGCGCTTGTTCGACACCGCTCATCTCGCGCGGCTGAATGACCAACTGCGTTTGCGAATCCAGTTCCTCGGTCTCATCGCGATGAGACCGCGTTTGCGGCTGAACATTTTCGGCCTCGGTCACTTCCGGTTCGATCGGCTCCGTCTTCTTAGAGTCCGGCTGGTCTGGGCCGGTATCGGTGTCCTGGCTGAGGATGGTTTTTGACCACCTGTCCGCATCCTCCGTCGACAGGTCGCGGGTGTTGATCGTCTGGGAAGTGTCGGTATCGTCGAAAACCGACTGATCTGTCTGCGGCCCGCTTTCGGTTGCTGGTTGATCGACGGGCACGGTCGCCTGCGAGCTCAAATCCGCCTCGTCCTCAAACTCATCCACCACCGTTTTCGGATCGTCGTCGTAGCTGGCATTCGGGTCGGCGAGATTCGGATCGATTACGGTTTCGGATCCCTCAGCCAAAATAGACGGCTCTGCATCGTCACCGAGATCGGCCGTCATGATATCGTCTTCGTCGGGATCATCCACATCGACCGTATCCTCAATGGATTCCGGGGCGTCGTCGGACAGTTGGGAATCGACCGTGATCTGATCGTCTGAAAACTGCTGGCTGAGATCTAGGGTCCTCTCATCATCGCTGGAACCGTCGACCGGGAACTTCTGCGTAAGATCCACGGTCCTCTCATCTTCGCCGGAATCGGGTAAGGCGGCCTCGACGTCCGTCGATTTCTCCACATCGGACGGATCGTGAATGGAGTTCGAATCGTCGTCGTGCGTTTTTAAATTGGCTGTGACCGACTCGCCCCCAAGCGGGGCGTCGACATCGACAGTCTCCTTGCCGGACTCCGGTGAAGCGGCCTCCGCCTCGAGACCGGACATGCCCTCGGCATCGACCGTGCCCTCTTCCACCGTGTCGGTCAGCCAGGCGCCGCATTCGATGCATTGCTGTGTCCGAAGATCTTTTTCGTTAAGAACCTTGCCGCAAGACGGACATTTCGACATCGTGCTGTACCTCAATGAAAACGAGACGGCTCAAACTCGCCGAAACGGTTTTGATCGCTGGGTGATGATTGCCTCTGCATTCAATAAATTTGAAACCGCGTAGCCGCCGCTATCAAACCGATTCTATGCTGCTGGAGTAGATTTTACGACCATTTTCGTTGGTTTACCCTCATCGCTGAAACTGTCTGCGCAAACGTGCTGCTTTGCTGAGTGGGCGTTTGCCACAGCTTGCCAAGGAACGGTCGACGCGCTCTTCCCACGTTTCACCCTGCCAGCGCCCGCGTCTGAGTGAAGAATATGCTAGCGCCGTGCCGACGAGCGTCGAGGCCGAGACAGCCGTTCGTTGTCGCGAATCGGCCGGTTCGACGACGGGTAAGCTGTGCGGATTATGCTGGGGCAGATCGGTCGGTCCGCCCTGTTTTTCGGAAACCGTGGGATCTTCGGACGGATTCTCGCCGTTGTCCTTGGGCCGCGGCATGGCGGGTTGATCCACCGCGCGGTTTATGGGCTGTGAGTTTTCGGGCTTCCGGACAGACTGTGACTTCGTTTGAGGTTGCCCGTCGTCCTGTTGCCCGGAGTTGGTGGATGGTCCACTGTCCTCATCGACCGGTTGGTGATTATCCAGTTTTACTTCCAGGACCGACCGCTCCGAGCCGTCTTTGCGAATCAGGATGATCCGATAACGGTTGTCGGGCAGTCGCTGCCAGAGCTTTTTGGTGTTGTCTCCTTCGAGAATGTTGTTCGGCAGGTCGAAGTCCTTCTCATCGCCGTTGGGCAAGATGAGACGCAGCACGTACTGTTCGTCCACGGCAGCGGTCGACTCGCTCGCGAGGAGCAGCACGCTGGGAACATTCTGAATCGCCCTGTTGATTTTATCGTCCTGAAAATCGATTTGAACGGTCGGTTCGTGGGATGACAAGAGCGATGCGCCGCTTTCGAGCTCGAAGACGATGATCCTTAAACGTTCGCCGGGTCGTTCGCCGGGTCGTTCGCCGGGTCGTTCGCCGGGTCGTTCGCCGGGTCGTTCGCCGGGTCGTTCGCCGGGTCGTTCGCCGGGTCCTACGCCGGGTCCTACGCCGGGTACCGTCACCAGAAATGGGCCAAACTTATCCGAGATAGTGAAGTCGAAGCCCCCTCGAATGCTGTTGAAGAGGCCGTCGATCTGGATTGAAGCGACGAACTCGACGGTAAAGGAGATCGGAATCGGATCGGCAGGGTTGGGGCTCGGATTGCCAGTATAATTGTGGAAGAACGTATGTGTACCCGCATCGACGATGTAGATGGTTGCATCCCGCACGGCAGGGTTATCGACTGCTCCCTCTTTGGCGAGCGTCATATCTCCCCAGTCAACGATCACCCTGATATTCGTCTCGCCTGGCACGCCGAGATCAACGGTGTATTGCACATCCCCTAGCGCGCTGACCTGCGGTGCCGATTCGAGCACCAGCACGTCGATAAACGGACGGCCGAGATGCACGATACCTTCTGAGGTTCGAATGGTATCGGAGCTCGTGCGCAGCCCGCCGTTATTGGAAATCGGGTTGTTGCGGAACACCCCCACCACATCGCCGCCCGCATCGATGTCGATTGTGCTGCCCGGCGCAGCGGTTCGAATAACGACGTCGGGTCCGAAGTTGACGCTGACGCCGGCATCGATGTCGATGATGCTGCCCGGCGTTGCGGTTTGAATGACGACGTTGGGTTCGAAGGTGATGTTGCCGCCGGCGAAGAGTCTAATGTTGTCGGGCCCGCCAGTGCTGCCCGGCGTTGCGGTTTGAATGACGACGTTGGGTCCGACGGTGATGCTATCGCCGGCGAAGAGCCGGATGTTGCCGGGTCCTCCAGCAACCACCACCGACCCGTTGAGGGTCATGTCGCCGGTCATGACCCCCATCGCGGTGATGTCGATGTTGCCACCGTTGTTGTTGATGATGTCCGAGTCGATCGTGACCGGGCTATTGTTGATGATGTTGATCTGGCCACCGGGAGCGTTGTTGGTGACGCCGCTGGTGCCGTTCGCAGTGCCGACGGTTAACAACCCGCCGCCGAAGTTCTCGACGTTGACGTTGCCGACGGTGCTGTTGTTGGCAGCTAGAACGTTGATGCTGGTATCGATGGCGTTGTTCGAGCCGATACCGGATCCCGCACGCAGGGCGACTTGGTTCGCGACGATATTGTTGAAACCGGGACCGTTGCCGGCTAGATGATCGACAATCGCCCCGAGGCCGTTCGACTCGACGACGATCGATTCCTCAATGATCTGTACCTCAAAGGCGCCGATGTCGGAACCGGCACCCTGTGGCCGTACAACGCCGCGCTGGTCGGTGTCGGGGAAGTTGCTGGGGTCGGCCGTGTCGATCGCTGGGCTGCCGGTCAATAGGGCATGTGTTAAGGTCGGTCCACCGTTGTCGGCCAACGAGTCGAGCAGCGGGTCCTGACCGGTGATGTTGCCGGTGAGGTCGCCGCTAATGATGGCTCCGGTGGTGTCTTGGATCAGGTTGAAGCCCTGAGAGTTGAAAACTCCCGAGATGTCCGGTGCTTCCCCGCAGGTGGCCACGTTGCCGGCAATGATCGTGCTGTGGAAATTGACTGTACGGCCCTCGTCGTTGAAGATCCCTCCGCTGTCGCTGGGGACTTCGGTGACGATGTTGTCGGTGATGGCCACGTAGTCTAAGTTGAGCGTTCCATCGTTGAAAATTCCACCGCCGGTGCCACCGGCGGTGTTGCCGCTGACGGTGCTGTTGGTCAGTGTCAACTCACCGTCGTTGTTGATGCCGCCGCCGTCTCTATTTGTGGTGTTGCTGTTGATGGTACTGTCGAAAATAGTCACGTCGCCGAAAGCTGCGATCCCACCGCCGTCGTTGCCAGCCGTGTTGCCGCGAATGGAACTGCCCGTGATCGCCAGTACTCCAGACTGCTGAATCCCACCGCCCGTTCCGCTTGCCTGGTTGCCGCTGATAGTGCTGTCGGTGATCGTCGTCATTACATTAACACTTATCCCACCGCCGGAGCCTTGAGAGACGTTGTCGCTGATAAGGCTATCGGTGATTGTCAGCGAGGGACCGAAAAAGCTAAAGCTATCAATGGAGAGACCACCGCGGCCCAAGTTGCCGCTGATGATACTGCTGGTGATGATGCCGGAGCCCCCGGCGCCAAGGGAGTATTGAATTCCGCCGCCGTTTGTATTGTTGCTGATCGAGCTATCGGTGATCGTCAAGTTGTTGCTGCGGCCGCC
>CAUZTK010000030.1:0-20788 GCA_963582395.1 Planctomycetota bacterium
CTGGCTCTTCAACCTCAGGCGACTCGTTGTGCGCTACGAGTATCACGACTATCTCTTCCAAGGGTTTGTACAACTCGGATGCCTATTTACAATTCTTAATGGGTTTTGAAACTGCCTCTAGGCCCTCGACTCTCAACTTTGTTGATTCCGGCTCCGCCGGGTTAGGACCACTTCCAGGGAAGGACCTACAAATGGAAATAACCCAGACACTGCCGTCGATTCCCTTTTTCAACTATCCGCACGTATTCACCTCGGACGAAAGTCAATTGATCGAGGTGATTCGCGACGTTGGGCGTCGCGGGGCGTTCATTCTTCAGCAAGACCTCGACGAGTTCGAGCGGCGGTTAGCGGCCTACGTGCAGGTGGACTATGCGCTGGGAGTCGCGAACGGCACTGATGCGATGATGATCGCCCTGCGGGCCGCCGAAATCGGCGCGGGCGATGAAGTGATCTTATGCTCACATACCTATGTGGCGACTGCGGCGGCTATTCACTTTGTCGGCGCGAGACCGATTCCGGTGGAGTGCGGCTCTGATCACCTGATCGATCCGGCAGCCGTCGAGGCAGCGGTCACCGGAAAAACTCGGGCGATCATGCCGACACAGCTCAACGGAAGAACCTGCGACATGCACGTGTTGGGGGCGATTGCCGAGCGGCACAAATTGACGATCATCGAAGACGCCGCTCAGGCGCTCGGTTCGCGATTCCATGGCAGGGCGGCGGGAACGTTTGGAGCAGCGGGGACCTTCAGCTTTTATCCGGCCAAAACGCTGGGAAGTCTGGGAGACGGGGGGGCGATTCTGACCAACAACGAAGACATGTTTCAGCAGATGTTCCAGTTTCGCGACCATGGTCGCAACCGGGACGGTGAAGTCGTCGGTTGGGGTTTGAACTCACGATTGGACAATCTTCAGGCCGCCATCCTGAACGTCAAGTTACGAGGTTATGACGCCGACGTCGCCCGCCGCCGCGAGATTGCCTCGATCTATCAGACCCGGCTGGTTGAGATGAGCGAGCTCGCTCTGCCGCCCGGACCGGAGGACGATCCCGATCACTTCGACGTTTATCAGAACTACGAGATCGAAGCCGACCACCGTGACGAGCTCCGCGAGTTCCTCCGATCGAGGGGGATCGGCACGCTGGTTCAATGGGGCGGCAAAGCCGTACACCAGCTCGAAGGACTGGGGTTCCGACAACGGTTGCCGTTCACAGAAGCAATGATCGCCCGCTCTCTGCTGTTGCCGATGAACACGTCGCTTTCGGACGGCGACGTCGATGACATTTGCGAGATGATTCAACATTTCTACGCTTGTGAAACCTCGTATGACTGACGGAATGGAGATATGCACACATGGATGAAGAGGCCAAAGAACTCGACTGCGAACATCTTAGGCAGGTGTACCGCACAATGGTCCGCATCCGGCTGTTTGAGGAACGGGTGGCCGATCTGATTGAGTCTGGTGAAATCCGTACGCCGTGTCATCTCTGCATCGGTCAGGAGGCGATCGCGGCGGGCGTTTGTGCGGCGCTGCGCCGAGACGACTTCATCTGGGGGGCGCACCGGTCGCACGGGCATTACCTCGCCAAAGGGGGTGATCTCAAGGCTTTGATGGCCGAGATCTTCTGCCGAACGACTGGATGTTCCCGAGGTCGGGGTGGATCAATGCACATCTGCGCGCCGGAAGTCGGTTTGATGGGAACGGTGCCGATCGTCGCCGCCACGATTCCCATCGCAGTCGGTGCCGGGCTGGCCAGTGCGCTTCGGGGCGATGGGCGGGTCTCGGTGGCCTTTTTCGGCGACGGGGCCACCGAAGAAGGACACTTCCACGAGTCGCTGAATCTGACAGCTCTCAGAAAGCTGCCGGTGATCTTTATCTGCGAAAACAATTTCTACTCGAGTCATTTATCGTTGCTGCAGCGGCGCGCCCATGACAATATCATCGACTCCGCCGCTGCTCACGCCGTTCCAGGCGTTCGTTTGGACGGCAACGACCTCGATGAGGTCTTCAGCCACACGGTCGCAGCCGTCCGGCAGGCCCGCAACGGCCAGGGACCGACATTGCTCGAATGCCGCACGTTCCGCTGGCGGGGTCACGTCGGCCCGTCGTGGGACCGGGACGTCGGCGTGAAACGCAAAGAGGAGTTGCAGGAGTGGCTCAAACGAGATCCACTGCAACACACGTGCCGGCACCTGCTGCAGCTCGGTGTTGGTCACGACGTCCTGGATGACATTCGGCAGGCGGCGGGTCTGGAAATCGATGCGGCGGTCGAGTTCGCCCGGCGATCACCCCGACCACAACCGTCGGAGCTGACCGAGCACATTTTCACCAGCAGCCAGGAGACATCAGCCCAATGCGCGTAATCAACTACGCCGCCGCGATTCGCGAAGCGCATGCGCAGCTTCTGGATGCCGATGAGCGAGTCTTTCTCATCGGGCAAGGACTGTGGAGTCCCTGGTACGCGGGCAGCAGCCTGAAGGACCTGGATCGGCAGTTCGGCCAGGAAAGGATCTTCGACTCACCGGTCTCCGAAAACGCGACGACCAGCGCAGCGATCGGAGCGGCCATCGCCGGCATGCGGCCGATCGTCTTTCACCCACGGATGGATTTCATGCTGTTGGCGGTCGATCCGATCGTCAATCAGGCGGCCAACTGGTCGTATGTGTTCGGCGGTCAGATTCCGGTGCCGGTTGTCATTCGGGCCGTCATCAATCGCCGCGGAGAACAGGGGGCCCAACATTCACAGGCGCTGCAGGCGATGTACGCACACGTTCCGGGACTGAAGGTCGTAATGCCGGCCACGCCGTACGACGCCAAAGGATTGTTGATCGCCGCCGTTCGGGACGGCAACCCGGTGCTGTACATCGACGACCGGGTTCTTTACGAGCAGACCGGTGACGTGCCGGAAGAAATGTACGAGGTCGAAATCGGCCAAGCAGCGATTCGGCGGGTGGGCCGCGACGTCACGATTGTCGCCACTTCGGCAATGGTTCCGGAAGCTTGCCAGGCCGCCGACGTTCTCGCCGAATGCGGAATCGACGCCGAGTTGATCGACCTACGTTCGATCACGCCCTGGGACAAAAACTGTGTCCTGTCATCGGTCGCCAAGACCGGGCGGCTGGTGGTGGTCGATGCTGCCTGGAAGAAGGCCGGCTTTGCGGCGGAGGTCTCGGCAACGGTGGTCTCCGAAGCGTTCGAGGCGCTTCGTGCTCCCATTCAACGTGTCTGCCTGCCCGATGCGCCGGCACCGGCGGCTACCGTCATGGAAGGGGCCTATTACATCACGGTAGACGACATCGTCGCGGCAGTGGGTTGCACATTGGGTGAAACGAATTCACGCCGAATGCAACGGGCCGGTTGAGGGTTGCGTGGAGAAGGGAGAGTACGGAACGCGGAATTCCACAATTCACAATCTCCCTTGACGCCACGGCTTGTCGAACGGGAAATCTGAGGATCATGTCTGGTGAAGCGGCAATAACCAAGGCGATTCGCCCGGCGACGCTTTGCTGGACCGGCGGTGCGCAAGGCCGACTGCGGCTGCTCGATCAGACGCTGCTGCCCCTCGAAGAGCGGTCTGTCGATTGCGCGACTGTCGAAGAGGTCTGGGAGGCGATCCGGTCGCTGCGGGTTCGGGGAGCACCGGCCATCGGTGTCACGGCCGCTTATGGGGTGGTGCTCGGTCTGCAAGATCTCCACGACGCCGAACGCGGACAATTCGACAACCGGTTGAAAGAGGTCTGCGAGCATTTGGCGACCAGCCGGCCGACGGCCGTCAATTTATTCTGGTCGCTGGAGCGGATGCGGAAGACCGCGACAAAACAGGCGGACCTTGCATCCGGTCCAATGCTGGCGCGACTGTTGCAAGAAGCAAAACAGATCGAGCAGGAAGACCGCGAGATGTGTGCGGCGATCGGCCGAAACGGTGCCCCGCTACTGCGGAATGGTCAGGGTGTTCTGACGCATTGCAATGCCGGCGGATTGGCGACTGCTGGCGACGGGACGGCGTTGTCGGTCATTTTCGCCGCGGCAGCGCAAGGGAAAAATATTCACGTCTATGCCGACGAAACCCGCCCTCTTCTGCAAGGAGCGCGATTAACAACCTGGGAATGCCTGCAGCATGGTGTGCCGGTGACACTGATCTGTGATTCGATGGCCGGCTGGGTGATGAAGGAAGGCCGCGTGCAGGTCGTCATCACCGGGGCCGACCGCATCGCTGCCAACGGCGACGCGGCCAACAAAATCGGCACTTATTCGGTAGCGCTGCTGGCCCGCGCGCACGGAATTCCGTTTTACGTGGCGGCCCCATCGAGCACTTTCGACCTGTCGATCCGTTCGGGTGAGGAGATCCCCATCGAACAGCGCGATTCAGCCGAGATCACTCACGGGTTCGGCCGGCAAACCGCGCCGGAAAATGTCGACGCCTACAACCCCGCTTTCGACGTGACTCCGGCCGAACTCATCGACGCCATCATCACTGAGCATAGTCTGATCCGTCCGGTCACGGTCCAAAGCGTTGCTGCCCAGTTGCAGGGCCTTTCAACGTAAGAACGTAAGCTTGCTACAGAGGACGGCACAAGCTCAGGGGGTCGCTGTACCGGTAAACGTTCACAGGTCAGGGAGTATTGATGGGCAGATGCGGTTGTGAAAGTGTGCTTCGATGGCTTAGCTCAGGAACTTGAATTACGAATCAAGACAATCCGAGAGCCGCCTCGGGGGCTGAGATCAAAAGGCCAGTGGCGAGTGAGACTCTCGCTGTCGCCAGCCGTTCTCCCCTTGGGAATCACGATCATGCGATTCATCCTGGGAGTCAGCACAACTGCTCTCCCCCCCAGCCCCTATAAAACAGACGAAGTTCCTCTTCCGAGAACTCACTGGCACAACCCGCAAATCACTCATTCCAGGACCCCGAAACTCAACGTCACGCTGAACCAGTACAGTTCAAAAGCCCCGGTTGAAAACCTTCACATCACGCGGGTTTTTCGGTGAGATTTTTGACACAAATGAATGTTATTCAAGGCTCCTTGTTGATTGGCTGACGTATAATGAAAGGGGTCAACCGGCGACCCGGCCAACGACCTGCCGTCAATGTCCACGCAACGCACAAAACCATGAGCGATTCCAAAAAGCGAGTCCTGCTGGTCGACGACGACGAGGAAATCCTCGAAGCGGTCCAGTTGGCGCTGGAAGATCGCGGATACGAAGTGTTAATCGCCCATGACGGCGCTGAAGGATTAGCAAAGGCTGAACGAGATGAGCCGGACCTGATTGTGCTCGACCTCATCCTGCCCAAGCGGAGTGGCTTTATGGTGATGGACCACATCCGTCGTGGCCATGTGCACTCGCCGCGAATTATCATGCTGACCGCCATCGATGAGCAGCGGCATCGCGATTTTGCAGCGGCCTGCGGCGTCGACAGCTACATTGCCAAACCGTTCGACATGGATAAATTGCTCAGCGAAATCGACCTGCTGCTGCAAGTCTGAGCGAATCGGCTCTCTTCTGCGACAGACAAACCCACCGGCGGAAGCGCGCTCGTGTTAGCCTCCGCCGATGGCCGGCAGGAAATGGACTTCGCTGTTGCTATCCACTTTTTGCAGCAATCCGAGGCTGCTGACGTTGCCGTCTACGGTGACGCTGAGCCCCGGTTTGAGGTCGTCGCCGTCACAGAGCCGCCGGCAGATACCAGGGAATCGGATTTCGAGCTGTTCGACCACCTTTCGGACGTTGGTCCCTTCCACGACGACCTCCTCGGCGCCGCCGGTCAGAGAACGCATTAACGGTGGGATAAAAACTCGCGGCACCGCCTTCGACTCCTGAAAACAACTGACAATCGTCCGACCATCGCCTGAAATTTCCAGGTTTTACCGAGATCGGCTGTGATCACTCCGGATTGGTAACCGCCTCGAAGAGGCTTTCAATCTGCAGCCGAAAGCCGGGCAGCACGTCGCCCCCCTCGACCTGGCCGGACCGTTCCAACACGGTGCAGTTGCTGGGAGAGTTGAAGACGTAGAGCCGGCCCATTTCCGGGTACAAAATCCACACCAGACGAGCGCCGGCCGCAAAGTACTCGGTGATCTTCACGTCAATCTCTTCGGTCAGATTGATCGGGCTAACGACTTCGACGGCCAGATCGGGGACAACATTTCAGGCGGCGGTGTTTGGAACCATTTCCTCCGGCCAGCGCGGGTACGACACAAAAGCGACGTCAGGCCGGCGCTGCAGGTCTCGTTCGGAATCGAGCACAAACAGCATCCCGGTCACCACGACGCCCAGTTTATTATCCTGCACGAATCGGCCGAGACGATAGCTCAACTGCCACGCCAACATTACCTGTAGTGCGCCCATCGGTTCCAGATCCTTTCGCTGGCCGTCGACAACTTCGTACAGATTTTCGTCTTCGGCTGCGACGGGCGAGGTCTGAACGGTTTCCAGCGTCGGTGTTTGGGTCATCACAATCTCCCGGTCAAACGGCCTTCAAATCGCCGGACGATTCATGTCTGAGTTTTGCCGTCTTCGCGTTTCGCGAGGATCTCGTGCAGCAGGTTCGGCGGTGAAATGGGCAGATGACGCATGCGGACGCCGACAGCATGATAGACCGCATTGGTAATGGCGGCTGGCGGCGGGACAATGGGGACCTCGCCCGCCCCACGGACCCCGTAGGGATGCCCCGGATTAGGTACTTCGACGATGATCGTGTCGATCATTGGCACGTCGTAGCAGGTTGGAATGCGGTAATCGAGGAAGCTGGCGTTCTGCAACACCCCCTCCTCGTTGTAGACGTACTCCTCGTTCAACGCCCAACCAATGCCCTGCACCACGCCGCCTTGCATCTGCCCCTCGACGTAACTGGGATGAATTGCGGTCCCGGCGTCTTGGGCGATGGTGTAGCGAAGAATATCGACTTTGCCTGTTTCCGGATCCACTTCGACGTCGACACAATGCGTGCCGAACGCGCCGCCCGGCTCGTTATGGTCAGACGAGCCGCGTCCGATGATCGGTTCGCCGGTCTTGTTGATCTGGGCCGCCAACTCCCGAAAAGTGAAAATGTTGTCACCGGGACCGATGACCCGGCCCTCTTCGTAACAGACTTTGTTTGGGGTGACGTCCCAGATTTTCGCGGCCCGCTCGACCATCTGTCGCTGAATGTCGCGGGCGGCCTCGTAGGCGGCCCAGCCGGTGGCATAGGTGACACGGCTTCCGCCGGTGACGTCGGTGTAGCCGACGCTGTCGGTATCGACGACAGTGGGCGTGACCTCTTCGGCAGTGATTCCAAGCGTCTCGGCCAACTGCATGGCAATGCTGGCGCGGCTCCCGCCGATGTCGGTTGAGCCTTCCACCAGCGTGACTGTGCCGTCGAGGTTCACGTTGGCCGCCACCGATGACTTTAACCCGGCATTGAACCAGAAGCCGGAAGCGATGCCGCGTCCACGAAGTTTCTGCTCAGAGTCGGATTGTGTCGATCCGGGAGGACCCGCTTGAGACAGGCTGGCCCCTGCCTCGAGTGCCGTCTTCCAATGCTCACTGTTCCGGATGGCCTCGACGGTCTCTTCCATGCCGATCCGCGAAAAGACGACGCCGTCCACTCGGCGGGTTCCCTCTTGGGCAGCGTTGTTCAGCCGAAATTCCAACGGGTCGATGTCGAGCTGTTCGCAAATCTCATCAATGACTGTTTCAACGGCATAGGCGGCGTGGGTTGCGCCCGGAGCGCGGTACGCTTGGGTGGCCGGTTTGCTGACGACGACGTCGTAACCGTTGACGCGGCCGTTGGGGACCTCATAGCAGGCAAACACGGTCATGCAGGCGGCCGAGATCGGCGAGCCGGGAAACGCGCCCGCTTCAAAGGCCATTTCTGCTTCGGCGGCCGTGATGCGGCCATCGGCGTCGACCCCGATCTTTACGCGCATGTACGACCCCGGTGTGGGTCCGGTCGCTCTGAGCACGTCGGCCCGGTCCATGACCAGCTTCACCGGATGGCCCGACTTCTTCGACAGCAGGGCTGCCACCGGTTGTAAATAGACAACGATCTTGCCGCCGAATCCGCCGCCGATCTCCATCGGCACGACTTTGATTCGCGAAACCGGCTCCTGCAGCAGTCCCGAGAGCTGATCCCGAACAGCAAACGATCCCTGCGTGCTCGTCCAGACGGTAATGTGGCCGTCGGCGTTCCAAAGCGCGGTGGCGATGTGCGGTTCGATGTATCCTTGATGTACGGTTGCGGTCGTGAATTCGCGTTCGACGACGGTCGTGGCTCCGGCAAAGCCCTGGTCCAGATCACCTTTTTCGTGGTAGAAGTGTTTGGCGATGTTGGTTGATTTCGGGCCCGGTTCATCGGTCACCGATCCAAACGCCTCGGTCCGCAAGTCTTCGTGCAGAATCGACGCATCCGCCTGCATGGCGCGGCGGAGGTCGAGCACCGGCGGCAGCACTTCGTATTCGACGTCGATCAGCCGGGTCGCTTCTTCAGCGATGTGAATACTCTCGGCGGCGACGGCGGCGATGGCGTGACCTGTGTACAGAACTTTGTCGGCGGCCAGCACGTTGCGGCTCACGTCGCGGATATCGAACATCCCTTCGCCCAAATCGGCGATCTTGCTGCCGATTTCGGGCAGGTCGGCATGCGTGACGACGGCATGCACGCCGGGATAGGCCTGGGCCTTCGAGGAATCGATCGATTTGATTCGTGCATGTGCATGCGGGCTGCGCAAAATCGCCCCGTAGAGCATGCCGGTCAAGTTCAGGTCGGCGCCGTATTTAGCACGGCCGGTGACCTTGTCGGTGCCGTCGTGTCGAATCGGCCGCGTGCCGATCACTTTGTAAGTTTTCTTTTCGACGGTGGCCATCAGTCTCGTTCCCGATGTGTGACAGGGACTAGTTTCCAAAGCTCGCAAACAGATGATCGTTTAACCATTAAACGCTGACCTCTTCTCGGGCTTGGGCGGCGTCCTGCACGGCCCGAACAATTTTGTCGTAACCGGTGCATCGGCAGAGATTGCCAGCCAAGTAGAAGCGGATTTCCTGTTCGGTCGGATTCGAATTTTCCCAGAGCAGTGCCTTGGACGACATAATCAGGCCCGGCGTACAGATGCCGCATTGCAGGGCGGCTTGTTCCAGAAAGGCCTGCTGGATCGTGTGCAGGCCGTCGGTGGTTGCGACCCCCTCGATGGTTTCGATTTCGGCCCCCTCGGTTTCTACGGCCAGCACCAGGCAGCTATCGACCGGCCGGCCGTTCAGCAGAATTGTGCAGGCCCCGCAATTGCCGTTCGAGCAGCCTTCTTTGGTGCCGGTCATGTCGAGCACATCGCGGAGCACCTCCAGCAGCGTCTGGCGAGGTTCACAGAGAAATTCCACCGGCTGCCGGTTAATGGTGGTTGTGACGATCCGTTTCTTGGCCATTGTTCTTCTCTATTCCATCCTCATTTAGAAGTCTTGCGGAAAACACTGTTCGGCTCTTTTAGAAAACTTTCCGATACATGCGCATTCAGGAATTCGAGCATTTTCTTCAGAGAATCGATTAGAGCGACCGACTGAATCGTCCCGGAATCTTTGCCCTCGGATTTCGATTCTGCTTTCTCGTCGGCGATGTCGGGCAGAGCAGCATCGTAGTATTCCACTTTCCCCTTGAGTTCGCCCTTTTGGACGGCGGCGCCGATGAAGTGATAGTCGGGAGCAAACAACTGGAAAGTGTGCGGATTTGGCAGATCATACCGGAAAAACCAGTATGCTTTTTCTTCCTCTTTTGTGTCATCCACTATGACCAATTCCTTGTCCAATTCCATGCTAAGGTAGTTGATCTTGCCGGTTTTTTCGTACCAAGTTATGTGTTTTACCTTGTCGGTGTTATCGCAATTGAGGACCAGCCCGACTGCTTCGAGAGTGTTCTTGGTTCCGGATTTGCGGCCGATGGTCATCGTGTTGGTGTGTGACAGTTGCCCGTCTTCTTCTACCGCCGCCCATGTTCCGATCAATCTGCGGTCCAGCGTCAACGTGGATTCGTCTGAAAGTGGATGCAGGGAATAGACGCAGGATGTCAGGACCAGCGGCAAGACCGCGACGATCAACGATTGGGCATGCCGTCGTATTGATTGTTGCCCCATTATTCCTCAAATTTCGATCGCGGAACTTTGCTCTGTCGGATGATCGCAAGTCGGTAGGTCATGCACCCGTGCATGTCCTTCTATGAAAGCCCATTGTTCGGGATTCGCCATTTATCGTTGAATCGTTATTCGTCATTAGAAATTGGTCATTTCCCTGGGGTTTCCCGGGCCCGTTGGACGGCCCTCTTCAAAACTCGTTCGGTCAACACGCCAGTCAGGTGTAGCCGAAACTCGATGGTGCCGCGCATGTCTGTGATCGGCTTGGCAATCGCGCGGGCTGCGGCGGCGGCTTGGGAAATGGATTCGTCGCTGACCGGCTGACCGGCCAACAGGTTGCCCGCGTCTTCGGCCAGCAACGGTGTCGGGGCGACGGCGGCCAGAGAGATGCGGGCCGAGACGAAGTTTTCACCACTTTCGTCCAGTTCGACGGCAGCCCCCACGCCGACGACGGCAATGTCCATCTCGTTGCGGGGGATGAACCGCCGATAGTGTGAACCGCTGCCAGCCGGACGCGGAGGGAATTTCAGTTCAACCAGCAACTCATCCGGCTGCAGCACGTTTTCGCCGGGAGCGGTGCAGAAGTCCTCCACGGGCACTTCCCGCTGCCCATTGGGGCCGGCAATGAGACAGACAGCCCTCAGGACGATCAGCGACGGCGTTGAATCGGCCGCCGGTCCCGAATTACACAAGTTACCGCCAACCGATGCCCGGTTCTGAATCTGGATGCCGCCGATAATGTGGCAGCTATCGGCCAGCGCGGAATAGGAGCGGCAGGTCTGCTCATTCTGATAGATTTGGGAGCAGGGAACGGCCGCTCCCAAACGCAGCCCGTCAGCCGAGACATCCAGCACATTCAGTTCCGGAATTTTCTTGACGTCCACGATCACGTCGGGCGTCAGCCGCTGATTGCGAACGTGATCGATCAAGTCGGTCCCGCCGGCGAGCGGTCGAGCCGAACCGTTGTGACTGCTGAGAATTTTCACGGCCCCGGCAAGGGACGTCGGAGCTTCGTACTCAAAGTCGTGCATCTGGGGGATTACCTCAAAGTGTTTTCATCCCAAAGAAACCAGTCCGAAAGCGTCGACACAGCGAATGATCCCGCCGTCGGATCCGCCGTTTGTTCAATTTCAGCGAACTTGGCCGAGAGACGCTAGGGTAACGGCGGAAATTTCCGACGCAAGCCAGTCGAAAGAACCCCTGATTAGGGTCGAGACATGAATTTTGTTCGCAGTTTTCGTTTCGAGTTTCCGAGGTCGAGTTACCGCTTGCGGCATAGCGGACCACACAGGTTCGCGAATCTATACCGGTCTGTATTTCTTTCCGGAAAAAAAATGGTCCGCCACGAAGAACGTGGCGGACCGCGGATTCGCGGGAATCCGTGTCGTCGCAAGACAGCAGGCGTTGAATCCTAACCCAGCCGAGCTGGAACCAAACAGAAATCGCTGCAGAAATGATTTTGCGTTAAAAGGAAGTCAAGCTTCACTCGGTCGTTGATGCCGTCTTATTGGACCCTCGCCTGGAACGTCAGCACGCCTCCCTGATGGCCGGGAAGCGAGTCGTCCAGTTCGAATCGCAGCACCAACGAGCCTTCGCCGTTGTCTTCCACCACCAATTGGCCGGGACGGTCCGAGGTAGCACTGTCGTCGATGTATTGGAGCCTTGGTGTCAGGTTGTCGACGATGCGAATCTGATGCAACTCTCTGTCGCCGAGGTTGTCGTACCGAATTGTGAATGTCACGATCTCTTCCGGCGAGGCCGTTTCTCTGTCGGCCATTTTGACAATTCGCAGCCGGCCGGTCTTCTGGTGTTTGTCTTCGCAGCCGATAAGTTCCTGCGGTTTGAACCAAGCGTGTACCTCGTGAAGTGATTCAGAGTGAGCGGCAATTGCCGGAGAGCGGTTTCGGGACCAGACGGCGGCCGCCTGAATTGTCTTCGCTAAGCGGGACCGTTCCGTCTGCAGCAATTTGCCCGTTTGTAAGAAGGTCAGATCTGCGAATGCTCCCAATAGCTTGACGTGCTGCTCCGGTTTCAGCCGATGATCGACGCCGGCCAGCTTAAATTCTGAGGCGAGCCCGCTGCCCCGACTCCTCATGCGAATTCGGCTAGCAGCGCTATGCCGCTGCTTGAATGATGGCGCGAGCCGATTGCGCAAGCCGCTGGTGCGGCTTGACTCGACCGTTCCCACGAGCTGTTCGATCGAGGTGCTTCCCTCGGGCGAACTGACCGTACGGATGGCACTGAAGCGGGGCGCATAAATGGCAACTCGGTTGCTCGGCTGGACGCGCCGACGACCGAGATGGTCGACGTATTCCGCGATTGTGTCTTTCGTGTCGATGCCGAGACGGTGAAACTGATCGTAATGAATGGGAAGAACCCGGTCGCCGCCGTCGAGCAAATACTCATCTGGGTACTTGTTGGCTTCAGCAGCAGCACGGTACCCTGAATCTGTCGAGTTCGGCTGACCTTGACCGTTGCTGTGCGTTCTTTGAATCGGAATGCGGGGTTCGGCTGCAGTGAAGCGGACCGGAACGTGGGGTTCAACCGATTGAACATGTTCCGGTCCGCTCCCGTGGATCACCCGAGCTTCGGCCTGTCGAGGTGTTGTTCGCACCGGATTTTCGCGAACGACTGGCTGAAGAAAGACGGCTGCGGAATTCTGCTTTTGATTGACCGGCCTGCTGAGTTCAGTCGATTTTTTCGACTGAGACGCCGGGGTTTCAACCGAGGCGACACGCACCACTCCGGTCGAATCGGACGATGGTCTGTGCTGCTCTAGGAAAGGGTCCAGCGATACGGTCTGGAAACTGGAAGTGCAGGAGCAAGCCATCAAGGCCGCGCATGCCAGCCCGATCCGCAGGGCACTGGGTATCTGCCGTAACTGGTCCCACGGGGTCTTGACCGCCGGAATCCGAGTCAAACGGGTCTTCACCGTTCCGTCATTGTATTTAGCCACGGTCTTCAACATCTGCTTCTCTGTGCTGGTGTTCGTGATTCGGATTCGGTGGACGCGATGACTGGACGAGAAATCTACTCGGACGTACCGGCGGGGTTTTCCAGCCGGTACGAGTTGGTGCGGACTGATGCTCGACCCGAACCTGTTCGATTCCGATCGGCGGCGGGTGGAAACAACTTGATTGATTTCGACGACCGGCTCATCGGTCTCGCAGCCGGCTGGTTTGCAGGCAACGACACTCGCGCGCCTGTTCCAAAGAATCCCGGGTCGTCACCTTGCGGGTCGGGCAATCGTCCCCCCACTCGGATGATGAGCATCGGACGACCGAGCCGGTCCGCGTCGGCGAGAAGATTGCGGTGAGAGGGGACCGTGCGGACTTCGATCGGCTGCGGTGATGCGAGCTGCGGCTGTTCCAGATACATGACTTTCGTGACTAAACGCCCCTGAAGTGCCAAGTCGATCTCTTCCGCCGTCAGTTGCACCGGTACCGGAAAGTCGTACTTCTTGCCGGGCGGCGGATGTAGACGGTCAAGAATCTCGATAGACGGGTAGAGCTCGATACCGGGATATTCCGGCATGTCGCTGATGCGCAGCCGATAAATGCGTCCCACTGCGACTCCCGCCAGCGCAGGTGTAGACAGCGAGACCGGACGCTGAGCCGTTCCGTCGTAAAACGTGACGATTCCGGTGCTCGGCAGTTGGACGTGGATTGGCTGGAAAAATCGGTCACTCGCACGACCGAGTGCACCGGCCCAGTAGCCGGCGGTCCCGGGCGGGGTGAGTTGATTCAACGGCTGATACAGACCGTTGAATCCCCCAGACTGTGCTTCCGCCGCCGTCGCACAAGCCAGCAGGAGAAAAACGCTCAGCAACACGATCGACAACCGGTCGGCTGCCAGCTTTCCCTCGAATTGTCTTCGACAATCGAACACCGTAGAAACCCCTTTGAGTCAGATCGCCAGTCAAGTGCCCAAATCCGGCGGAGCTGAAATGTGCCTGCGGCAGCGGAGAGGGGGAGAAAGAGACCCTTTGCTTCTTATCTCCCCATCTCTCTCTTTATCTTCCTCTACTGAATCCGAACGATTACGGTCGAGCCCATGCCGGATGCGAAACCTCATTGGGCCGAAAAACCGGATGCGATTCGCTGTACTCAATGTGTTTGACCGGTTTCGGCAACCGGGCACCGGGAGAATGCGTAACGTCGATCAGCATGTGATCGACCGGTTTGGGAATCTCGTTCTTCGAAAGATTTCGCATCGTGTGCGATTTCAGTCCAGCTGGTGCGCCGAGCGGCAGGTGCGGCGGTCCGGGCAGACCAATCGGGGTACCGGTGATGGGCATGCCCCAAGCGGGAATGCCGCCAATTCCGGCCACCGGGTTATAGGCCGGTCGGCCAGGCATCCCCGAACTTCCCATGATCATCGGGCCGGGGACGCTCAACATTCCCCGCCCTGTTGTGGCAATCGGCAACGGAGGTTCGTGCTGACCTGCTTTGCCGTCGAGAGTCCGGTACGCGACCTGGTTCACCGCTCCCGGTCGCATGGCGGTCCCGGGGACCTCTCCGTGACCGGCCGGCATTTCCAGATCCATGTTGCCCATCCGCAGCACGACCATAATCGAGCCTCGGCGGTCCGCCTCGGCAACCGGGTCGACACCGGGACCCAGCCGCGTCGAAACGAGTGTTTCGACTCCGGCAATCGCCAGTTCCTGGAATTTTGGATCCGGCAGGTAAATCACTTTCGTCACAAAGTTGTTGGCCTCAATCTGATCGAGGTCCTCGTCGGTGAGCTCGATGGGCACACTGTTGTGCGACAGGTAGGGGTCGGTGGTGGGGTGTGTCGGATAAATTTGCAGCGTCGGATAGGCGAGCAAACCTTCGCGGTTGGGGAGATTCGATAATTTCAGACGATACGTGGCGGCCTGACGGAAATTATAGCGGGCCGGTGAAACAAGCTGGTTTTCTGCATAGCCGCCTTCAATTTTCCAGCCGATTTGCATGCCGACCGGATCGATGAAGCTCACCTGTGTTGTTCGAGAGACAAACCCGCTCGACGGCGGTGCCGCCATCATCTGCATCACTCCGGGACCTGGACCGGCGACCATTGGTCCGGGATGGGAGAGCATTTCGGCCGGCGGAGCATGGTAGGCGTCTTTTCTGGGGAAGACTTGCCCGCCGTCGACAACACAGCCACAAACAACAAACACTAGGGTGGCCAAGCCAAAAAAGTAGTACTTCATCACGACCCCTTCCTCGTATTCCGAGACGGAACGCGCAGCGACTGATGCGCCGCAAGTGTATGGGACGGGAAACTTCCCGCAACTCGTCGACCTTTCGACCGGAATTACGGTCGACCCGAATCTCTGTTTCTCGTTACAATGCGCTGGGCACCGTCTGCAGCGTTCGACAACCGGTCGCATGTTCCGGGTGACCGGGACGTTCGCTAGGTACTGCGCAACTTCGGACAAATATCTTGTCGGAACAATGAACCCCGTTTCTTTGGCAAAATCAGCATTTTCAGAACAAGATGCAAAAGCTACCCATTTTGACTGCCACGTTCACTGGCCTTATCGCTCTGGTTTGGGCATTCAGCAGCGGAGTCGATGCGCAACGGCGACCCGCTGTCGATGCTTCGGGTCAGAAATCCCCGACCCTCTCTGCCTCGAAACAGGCCGTATCGTCAACAGACCCGGCTCAGAGCCAACAAAGCCGGGACGCTCAACCCTCGCCAGCATCGGGTCGTCAACCGAACGACACCGATGGCACATCGATGACGGCCTTTGAGGTTTTTCAGAAAGCGCGTCGTGACCTCAGCAGCCGGACGATCAGAGCAAAATTGATCCAAACGGTCTCCATCGGAGATCAGAAGTTTGAGGCCAGCGGGAGCTACATTCAGGGCCGCGACTTGAAACTGAGAATGTCCGTCGAGCTTCGCGTCGGGCGGCAAGGCACATTTCAAGGATCACTGTTGCAGGTTTGCGACGGCGAGGTGCTGTGGACGTCACACACCATCGGCCGCAGGTCCGACGATTCGTCCCAGCCTGCAAAAAATGGACAATCCCAAGTCAAGCCGGAGGAGCCAAAGCCACACGTTACCCGTCGCGATGTTCAGCAGATCATTGATGAAATGACCCGGGCCGGCGGCCGGACCCGCAACGCGATCATCGCGGAACTGGGGCTGGGTGGCATCCCCGAATTGTTGGCGTCGCTGCGTGAGACGATGATTTTCGCAGAGGTCGAGCAGCAAAAAATCGAGGACGAGTTGTACCTCGTGCTGGAAGGGCACTGGAACGAGGATGTGATCAGCCGACTAACTCAGTTAGACGTCGTCGGTAGTTCGGATGCGAAGCAGGCAGAGAAATCGTTGCCTCGTCTGCCGCAACACATCCCCGATATCGTGAGGGTCTATTTTCAGCGGTTCGACGGGGGTGGCCTGTTTCCAAGGCGAATCCTCTATCTCAAGCGTCCGCCGGCCCGCAACTTCTTCCGTCCGATGGTGTCGTTGGACTTCGACGAGGTTAGGCTCAACACGCCGGTCGACGACAGCGAATTCGAGTTCGTGCCTCCCGATTTGGTTTACACCGAGGACGTCACACAGCAGTACTTGAATCGACTCCGATCGTCGACGGCACAACCGGGGTCTGCCGGGAATCAATAGCTTCCCCCAAACGGTATCGTGCAATCGGACCCCATGCCGACCTCAATTCCGACACAGAGTCGAGCATGCTTCCAGACCACCTAGCACAGGTGAAAAGAAGCGGTTTGTCCGACCCGGCGACGTCGGTCCTGGCCGTCGTTCCAAGCTGGCTGATCTCATTCACCCTGCACGCGCTGCTGCTGGTTGCTTTTGCGTCGGGTCTGAAGAGCTGCGGCAACTCCGGCCTGTCCGGTCCGAGCGACGAGACTCTTCGGCAGGTGGGTCTCTACGTCAGAGAGTCGAGCAATCTCGACGAGAGAGAGGAACCCGACGTCGATCAAAGCGACGCCAGCCGAGATGTCAGCTCCCGATTTCGTCCCGATGCCGTGGCTGATCAGCCGGTCGTCGACGAGGCGCCTCCATCTGAGTTGCTGACATCGACATTGGGCCGGCCGACAGATATTCTCGGTCCCGGAACGCAGTCGCTGGTTGGGACGCTCCCCATCCCGAAGAACCTGCTCCGGCCGGGCGGCCCCTTCCAGCCGGTGCGGCCGTCCGGTTTGGCCAAGGGCGAAACATCGTTTTTTGGGATCCGCGACAATGGAACTCGCTTCGTCTACGTGCTGGATGCTTCCGCCAGCATGTACGGCAACCCCATTCGCGAGGCCAAATCGGAATTGATTTCCAGTGTTGAAGGGCTCGAAGTAACACAGCAGTTTCAGGTCATCTTTTATAACCAGACACCGCGGGAGTTGACGCTGCGAGGTGCAAAAAAAACGTCCCTCTACTGGGCCAGCAGCATTAACAAGACGCTGGCCCGGCAAGATATAGGCAATGTCGGCACCGGAGGTGGGACCGATCATATGCTCGCCCTGCAACAGGCCCTGCAACTGAAACCTGACGTGCTCTTCTTTCTGACCGATGCCGACTCGCCCTTGAACGTTGGTCAACTCGATAAGATCAAACGCAGCAACAAAGGACGGTCGCGAATTCACTGCATCGAGTTCGGACAAGGACCGGAGTTGAACACCAGCATCTTTTTGAAGCGACTGGCCCGCCAGAACGGCGGCACTTACCATTACCGCGACGTTGACGAATTTGAACGTAGATGACCCAACAGAACGCAATTTTAGTCGTTCCTCATTTCCGATTCTCCAGGGGACCAGATCCTGGAGATTTCCGAAAATCCCTAGAATCTGTTGAGCGATCGAGCTCTGTCCGTGCCTGCCTGCTGACGGTGATCCTGGTCGGCATAGGTGCCGGAATCGCGTCGGCTCAGCAACCGATTCTCGACAGGGTCGTGTTGCAACCGAAAAGAACGAGCAGCCGCATCACGCTGAATGGCACGGTGATCGATTACACTGGCGAAAAGATCACGGTGCGAATGAGACAGAGCAGCCTGATTCGCAGCTACCCGGCTGCCGAAGTCGTCGAAGTCCGGACGCCGCAAACCGAGCACCACGTTAAGGGGCTGGTCTATTTTGCTCAGGGGGATCTTCAACAGGCGGTCCGCTCGTTCGAAACCACCTTAAAGGAAGAACCGCGCGCCTGGGTTCGCCGCGACATCCTGGCCTTGCTCGTCCGCTGCGCGCTGCGTCAGGATGATTACACGACCGCCGGTTCGCGTTTCGTTTCTTTGTGGAGCAGCGACCCGAATACGCGGCATTTCCTGGTGATTCCGTTGTCCTGGGCCACGCGGGATCTCGGCGGCCCGCTGAAAACCGAAGCGCTCGCCTGGATGCACAGCTCGGATGAGGTTCCGAAACTGCTCGGCGCCAGCCATCTGCTGGCCGATTTGCGATACGGGGACGCGGCCGCCGGTGTACTCAAACTGCTGGCCACCAGCACCGACCGTCGAGTTCAGCAACTGGCGCGGGCCCAGCTTTGGCG
The DNA here is from genome assembly GCA_963582395.1 of Planctomycetota bacterium. GTDB lineage: Bacteria > Planctomycetota > Planctomycetia > Planctomycetales > Planctomycetaceae > CAUZTK01. Next base: position 18,572 of record CAUZTK010000030.1, read on the forward strand.
GCTGCGCGTTCTTGAGGGGAACGTCACTCGCGATGAACTCCACCGATGGCGATCGCGGATCGAGGCCATGCCGCAACCCATCCGGGGAGGGCCGTATTTCGTGTTGGGACACGGTCACCTGCGACGTCAAGAGTACGATCGGGCGGCTTTGGCGTTGCTCTGGTTGCCTTTTATCTACGATGACGATACACAACTGGCGGCCCGGGCCTGTCTCGAAGCGGCCGATGCTCTCTCACGGATCGGCCAGAAAACCGAGGCGATCACCTTGTACCGTGAAGTCAGCACTCGCTTCCGCGAGACGATTTACGCCCAAGAGGCTAAAACAGTGCTCGATTCGCTTTTAGATGAACCAGGCCGGAAACCGTCCCGTCAGCAGACCGGTATGCCTGACTGATCGTAGCCCTCTGGAGCGAAAAGAGCATGTCTTGATCGAAGCAGCCAGAAAAATCCCGGCCAGAGGCAGGATCTTTCTCAGCATGGATAGGCGATGACAAACAATCGATCCCTCAGAATTTCTCGGCAGGCCGCGCTCGCCGTGTGGTTGATGAGCTGCCTGTTCTTGCTCGGTGAGCGGGTTGTCCGGGCGCAAGACGAGACGGCACCGGGGGTCCCTGTTGGAGCAGGGTCACCCGCTGCCGACGATTCGCCGGCAACCAATGGCCTTGCAGGCAGCAGCGACGACCCACAGACCATCGTTCGCGATCTGCTCGAAGCTGGCGGAGTGATTGGCTGGATCATCCTGGCGCTTTCCGTCGCTACGGGGGCGCTGATCGTCGAGCACCTGCTCAGTATCCGCCGCAACGCTTTGGCGCCGCCCGGACTAGCCGAGCAAATTCACAACCTGATCGGACAAGCGAAGTACGCCGATGCCGAGCAGACCTGCCGCGACACATCCAGCTTTCTGGGGCATGTTCTGTCGGCCGGTCTGGCGGAGGTCGGCCTGGGGTATTCGGCCGTCGAAAAGGCCATGGAAGACACCAGCGCCGAACAGGCGGGCCGCTTGTTTCGCAAGATTGAGTATCTCTCACTGATCGGGGCCATTGCACCAATGCTGGGACTGCTCGGCACAGTTTTGGGTATGATCCGCGCCTTCGATGAATTCAAGACTAGAGTCACGCCGCAGGTTGCCGAGCTCGCGCCGGGAATCTCTCAAGCCCTGGTGACGACAGCCATGGGATTGATAGTCGCGGTGCCCGCGTTTGCCGGATATGCCATCTTTCGCAACCGAATCGACGGCCTGGTCGCCGAATCGACGTTGATGGCCGAACATGTGTTTTTCGACTTCAAACGCAGAGCGGCTCAGCCACGAAAAAGTACGGCACAGAAACGGCGAGCCGCAAAACCCACCGAATAGAGTGCTTCGTATTTCGGATTTTCAACATGCGCGCACTGCGCTTAGATGTAACGACCTGAGACTCCAACGCTGCGGTGACGTCAAAGTTGTGCCGGGTCCAGGACCGTTTCGAAACCACCGATTCAACCAATGCGAATTCCCGCCCGCCAACGTGAATACGGTTTGCGGCTGAACATTACGCCGCTGATCGACGTCGTGTTTCTGTTGATCATCTTCTTTCTCGTCGCCAGCCATTTTGTCCGCAGCGAAAACCTGGAAGCGGTCGAACTGCCCGAGGCCACACAGAGCGAGGATCAACGGGATGAACAACGCCTGAGGCGGCTGGTGGTGACGGTGACCGCCGATAGCCGGTTGCACGTGGCCGGCAAGACGACGGACTTTGCCGAGGTGAACACGATGATTCTCAACGGCTGGGCTGAATACGGCGACGATTTTGAAATCCACATCCGTTCCGATCGAACCGTTCCCTACCACATTATCGAACCGATCATGATCGCCTGCGCCAAAGCCGGCGTGACGAATTTCATGTATGCGATCATTGAAAAATGAGGGTTTGTCAGTTGTTCGTTGTCAGTTGTTGATACAACCGATGTCACTATTTGCCGCCATCGGATCGCCTCTGCTTGCCGATTTCCGACTGACCACGGACAACTGACTACGGACACATGCGCATTCCCTCCCACCATCACCTTCGGTCGCGTGAAGACTTGCCGATGACGCCGATGATCGACGTCGTCTTTCTGCTGCTGATCTTCTTTGTCTGCGCATCGATCGGGCAGGTGAGCGAGTCGCTATTGCCGACGGAACTCTCGGCCGGAGCACTCGACTCGCCGCAAGCCCAAGATGAGCCAAAGCCGTTCGGC
>CAUZTK010000031.1:0-20586 GCA_963582395.1 Planctomycetota bacterium
GACGGAAGCAAGGAACAACGGCGACTTAGATCGAACTGACCAACTGGAACCGGGCGAATAGCATCACCAGGAGTCGAAAGCCTCATGACGATCAACACGATCGCCGTCATCGGCGCCGGAACGATGGGTCGCGGCATCGTCGAGACCGCCGCGGTTCATGAGTTGAACGTTTACATCTTCGAGTCGAACGATGACCAGGCCCAAGACGCGGCCGGTCGGATTGAGTCGTCGATCGGCAAAGCGATCGCGCGAGGCAAGATCGATTTGACGGATCCGCAAGAGGCGTTGGCGCGGATCAGTTGGTGCAGCGATCTGCGCTCGGCTGTCGGGTCGGCCGAATTGGTGATTGAGGCCGTTCCCGAAAACGAGTCGCTGAAAATCAAAGTCTTCAAACAGCTCGATGCCCTCTGCCGACCGGACGCGATTCTGGCGAGCAATACATCGAGTGTGTCGGTGACCCGTTTGGGCGCCGCCACTAGCCGGCCGGAGTGTGTCGTCGGCATGCACTTTTTTAATCCGGTTCCCGTCATGCGGCCGGTGGAAATCGTCAAGGGCCTCAGAACGTCAGAGCCGACGCTGGAGGCAGTCCGCCGGCTGTCCGAGCAGATGGGCAAACAGGCCTTTACGGTTCAGGACGTTCCCGGCTTTGTGGTCAACCGGGTGTTGATGCCGTTGATCAACGAGGCAATCTTCGCCCTGCAAGAGGGCGTGGCCGATGCCGGAACGATCGATTCGTTGATGAAACTGGGCTGCCATCATCCCATGGGGCCGTTGGAACTGGCGGATTTCGTCGGTCTGGATGTCTGCCTGTCGATTCTGCGGGTGCTTCATCGCGAGCTGGGAGACCCAAAGTTTCGTCCCTGTCCGCTGTTGATGCGGATGGTCGACGCCGGGCGGCTGGGACGTAAGTCGGGCGAGGGGTTCTACAATTACTGATGCCGATCGAGCGCACAGCGCGATTCACACTGGCGTTAGCAGAAAGCGGCTGTCGTCCCATCACTCGTGTGTGGCAAGTTTTTTTGGCAGGAAAAAAGAGGTCTGAGGTGGCCCGGCCATCTCGTGGCCGGGTCGCGCTGTGACAAGAATCCTGCGTCATTCGCGTTCAAATCAGTAAAGGGACATCTTTTCTTGTGGTTCGTCGAGGGACTGGTTTCTTGTGCCTGACGGCACCCGACCGCAAGCCGGTCGGGCCACCCCGACTTAGAATGCCAGAAGTTCTAGCCACACACCATCACTCGCAAAGTGAGCCGCCCTTGGAAATATTCAGGTAGAGACCCTAAAATAACGTCACATCTGTTTCGCATCTGAGAGTAGGTTTGAAAGATTGCACCAGCGACTCACAAAACCCGTAGAGAATCCAGAGATTTCAGCACATCCTTGGGTTTTGATGGAAGCTCTCAGTGGACTTCTTTTGATGCTCGGAAGGGCGGCCGGGGTGAGGAACATCGCCAGTAGATCAGTTCTCATCCGCATCTTCACGCAGGCCGAAAAAGGGACCTTGCCAACACCCTTTGAAAATCGGCCGCGTATGCTGTGGGTCTCGCCACCATCAACAGCCGATTCGACACCATTATGTCGCGCCTGACGCTGACCGAAGAAAACTATCTGAAAGCGGTTTTGCAGATTTCGCTCAAGTCGAACTTAGAATGGGTCTCCACGGGAAAGCTGGCTGCCGAACTCCGCGTTTCGCCGGGAACCGTGACCAGCATGTTGCAGTCGCTGGCGAAAGCGAAGACGTCGGGAGAGACAAAAAGACCATCGCTGGTGAACTACAAACCATACGAAGGTGTCCGTCTGACGCGAGATGGACGCAAACTGGCACTGCAGATGCTGCGGCGGCACCGGCTGATCGAACTGTTTCTCGTGAACACCCTTAAGTTGACCTGGGACCGGGTCCACGAGGAAGCCGAGAACATGGAGCACGCCGTCAGCGATTTTCTGATCGACCGCATCGACGATTTTATGGGGCGGCCGGCCTTCGATCCGCACGGCGACCCGATTCCAACCGCGGAAGGCGAAATGCGGGTGCAGCGCGAGTCGGCGGTGCCGCTGGCGACGTGTCAACCGGGTGCGCGGGTGAGATTTGTCCGCGTCGTCAATCAGGGGTCAGACTTTCTACGGTTCTTATCCGAGTCGGGCTTTGAGCTGCAGGCAGTCGGGGTCGTGGAGGAAAATAACCCGGAAGCCGGCATCGTCATGACTCGGGTGGGTGGCCGCTCGGTCTCGATGGGGTATTCCGCCGCTGAATCTCTGCTGGTGGAAAAGACGACCGGCCAGGAGTGAACCGGCTGGGTCTGCGGGTTGATTCTTGCGCAACAAATTGTAGAGCAGCCGAGCGGCCAGTGTGAACTGGCTGAATTTTGCCCGGTTGAAGAACCCGTGGGCTGACGCCCGCGGCTCGCCAACTGTGAACTCGGTTGCTACTGCTTCGGGTCCCGAAAGATCGTCAGGTCGACCGACATGCCGGAATCGAGCAGCACTTTGCCGTCGACCTTGCGGAGAATTTCGTCCATGGTGTCGATGTAGAGTCGCCGCATGGTCATGGTGCGGGCCGCTTGAATTCCCCGTGCTTGCTGCTGTTCGAATTGGGCAACGATTTTCGTGAATCGGTCAGCGGCGCCGCTGGCTTCTTCGACGAGTCGTTGCCGGTACATCTGGGCCTCGTCGTCGATCTGCCGTGCTTCCCCATCTACCCGGGCACGCTGCTGTTCGGCATAGGCGCGGGCGTCGTTGACAGACTTGTCTTTGGCGGCGCGGGCGTCCGAGACGTCGAGAAAGGCCCGTTTCACCTGTGGCGGCGGATAGACGGCGCTGATGGCCACCTCTTCGACCTCGACGCCCAGCTGGTATTGCTCGGCCAGTTGCCGCGAGCGGATCGTCAACATCTCGCGCAATTCGACCAGTCCCAGCGGGTGTACGAAGTCGACACCGCTGCGGGAGACGAGGTCGGCCACGGTCGACTCCACGAGCAATTTCAGATGGCGTTCCGCCGACTCCGAACGGTACAGGAAATCGTAAGGATTTCGTTCAGAGATGCGGTGCTGCACGCTGATCTGCAGGTTCAGAATGTTTTTGTCTCCGGTCAAGAACTGCGACTGGCTTATCGCCGCGGCGGAGCGCAGAAACCCGGCCATGTTCCCTTCCGCTTCGTCCAGATCTGTTGTGCCGATGGTCAGCGTGCGGATTTCGTTGAGGTTGATTCGGTCGACGGTGGCGAAAGGCCAGGGAAGATCGTAATGCAGCCCGCTGCCTTCGAGGGCGACGTTGCCTGCATCGTTCCGCAACACTCTGCCGAAACGGCGAACGGCCGCTTTCTCGTTGCCTTTGACGACGAAAAATCCGCTTGCCAGATACGAGCCGAGCAAAACGACGAGGCCAATCAACCAACGTCTCATCGCAGGCCTCCCTGAGTTTTTGAAACGGACCCAGAGCGATACCTCTCGTCAAAGCTCGTTTTCGGTTTGTCGGCGCCGTTGGCATTTTCGGCCGAGCCGGCAGAAGGACGCGGTTGCTCCGAGACGCCGTCGGTGGAGCGGGCTTTGCCGCTGGATTTCAGCGGCACGCTCGGTTCAGGCGGCGACTGTCGAGGTGGCGGAATACCTTCGGTCAGTAGTTTCAGCAGGTGGTTCGAAGATGAGAGCACCAGTGTGGTCTTTTCATTGAGAATCTGGCGATAGGCGTCCAAAGTTCGCACGATGTGCGAAAACTCCCGGTCCTGGGCGTGCGCTTCGTTAAGGATTTCCAGTGCGCGGGCCTCCCCCTCTCCGCGGATCCGCTCCGCATCGGCGCGGGCGCGGGCCAGAACGGCGCTGTATTGACGATTGGCCTGACTTTCGATCACACGCTTTTGAGCCAGTCCCTCAGTCCGGTAGGCGTCCGCGTCTTTCTTGCGCTCACTCATCATCCGCTCGAAAACCGCCCGCTGGTTGCCGCTCGGCAAATTCAGGCGCTTGATGCGCACGTCGACGATCTCGATTCCAAACCGCTCCAACAGTGTTTCGTTTTCATCCGGACGCTGCATCACTAATCGGCGAACCTGCTCCGACAGTTTTTCCAGCAACCCCTGTTCCCCCGGCTGCGGTCCGCTTTCGGAATCTTCGACGGCCAGCAGGCTGCTCAATTCGACCTTGCCGATTTGAGCGCTCAAAATCCCCCGCACACGTGTATCCAGCCGCAATTCGGCGGCGTCAATTTCACCCAGCGCACGAAAAAACCGAACGACGGGTCGGTCGGTTGCCAGACTGCTGCAGGCCTGTTCCGACTCGGAAATCCGCCAGCAAATGTAAGTGTCGACGGTGATGTTCTTCTTTTTCTGTGTGAAGATCTCCCTCGCCGGAGGATCGAAAATCTGCAGCCGACGATCAAACCGCCGAACAGTATCGATGGGCCACGGCAGCTTGAAACGCAGACCACGATCTTCGGGCCGGTCGTAAACGCCGTCGGCCCGAATGCTGCCCAGACGTTCGACGATCACAAACTCCGATTCGTCGACGAAGACGAACGAACTGCCCAACAGTCTGACAACAAACAACACCAGGAGCAGCCTCAGCAGTCGTCTGGCCAGCCGATGCCCAAGTCGGCTCGCCGCCTCGCCGTCAGCCCAGACGGTACTGTTCGTATTTTCGTTCATGATGACCTTCCACAGGTTCCGTGAGATCGCAGGGCCGGAGTCAGCCGAGTTGACGGCTACCGGCCGACCGCTCTCAAATGTAATCTAATGTCGTTCCTCGGGATTCCTGCGCGAGGGAAACAGCGACTCGCTGTCATCGGTCGAGAAACCCTGCTGCAGCAGGGTCCCGTTCCCCAACGTGAACGGATCGATCAGCAACAGATGCTTTCGACCAGTCACTTTTGGATCGAAAATCATCAAAGGCCGTGACGACAGCGTCGCTTTGATCATGTCCCAATAAAGCTGCGTGCCGGTCAGCCGGGGGTGCTGTCGATACGCTTTCAAAAGGTGTTGGAAGCGGGCCGCTGCTCCTTGGGCCTGGCGAACCGTTTTTGTGCTTTCTTCGTGGGCCGCCAGCAGCGTGGCCGCCGCTTCACCGGAGAGATAGAGAAACCGTGTTTGGTCGCCGTTTTGTACGGCACGCGTCAGGGCTTGCCAGCGGGCATCATCCAGCGTCCAATCGGCCACGTTGCCGGCCGGCAGCGGCTTGTGTCCGGCTTGCAGTTTCGAGAGCGAGTTGCTGCTGAGCAGCCGAATCCCGACTTCGCCAGCAGCACTGAGCAGCTTCGATGCGTAATAAGCCCGTGCTTGGTTGATGCTTTTTTCGCGTTCTTCCAAGGCATCGGCGACGTCGCGGTAGGCCGGAACGACCTCCCGTGGCGGATGGATGTCCAGAAGAAGGACGTCTGTCACCTCAATCCCCAGTCGATACTCCTGGACGCTCTTGCCGATCTGCGACCGACAACCGGCTTCGATGTCGCTGCGCTGATCGGTCAATAGGCCGTCCAGTGACGAGCGGGCGGCCACCAGACGGATCGAACTCTCGGCAATGGCCCGCAACGTTTCTTCCGGTTCGACGGCTCTGAAAACAAACTGCCGCAGGTCAGAAATGCGGTAGTGTACTTCGGCGGTCAGCTCAACGGGAACTTCGTCGCCGGTCATGATCAGCGACTCGGGGGGCACCAGTTCGAATGGGGAATCACTGTGCTCGCTCGTCCATTCGATCGGGCCGGTGTTGAATTCTTCCGGTAACTCCACAGGTCCGCTGGAGCGAAATCCGATCTGTACGCTGCGGATTTGATCGAACTTTTTCCGATAGACACGCTCCAACGGAATCGGCCACCGCCAGTGAAGACCGGCCGAAAGTTCTTCTTCAAATCGGCCGAAACGGGTCACGACTGCCCGCTCGTCTGCCGAAAGTAAAATCAGACCGGTGGTCAACCAGTACAGACCGGCCGCCGAAACTCCCAGCCGAACCAGCAGCGACCAGTTGTTCAACAGTCCGAACACCAGCCGCGTGGGAGACAACGTGCCGGTGAGCCATTCGGCGGCCAGAGAACATTTCGCCGAGGCACGTCCCAGCCCGGTTTGGTCCCAGCGTTCGAACCATAACAGCCGCATCGCGTTCAGCATAACCGCCAGCGAGGAAAACTCGTGAAAGATGGCGGCGGCCACTGGGCTCAAAAATCCCCAGGCGCACAGTAGCATGCCCAAAAAATTCATGCCGAACGCAAAGATGAAAATGCTCTGACGAATGTTGCGAACCAGTTGCCGCGCCAGCCGCAGCAATCCGGGCAGCGGTTTGAGCGGATCGCCCATCAGCACCAGGTCGCCGGCTTCGGCTGCAATGTCGCTGCCCCCCCCCCCAGTGCCAGACCCACCGTGGCCGAGGCCAACGCCGGCGCGTCGTTCACGCCGTCCCCCACCATAGCCACGTGATGGCCCGCTTTTGTTTCTGCTTCGATCCAATCGGCTTTGTCGGCCGGCAGCATCTCGGCTTTGACCTCGTCGATGAATCCGATCGAGGCGGCCACCGTCAGGGCCGATGAGACGCGGTCTCCCGTCAGCAATGCGAACTTTTCGATGCCTGCGTCTTTGAGGTCCTTGATCACCTTACGGCTTTCATCCCGAATTGTATCGCGGACCCCGATCGCTCCGAGCACCCGGCCCTCGACTGCGATCAACAGCACGGTCTGCCCCGAAGCGTCCCATTGCAAGAGTCGTTCGTCGATCTCGGTGGGAATCTCGATTTGCTCGGCCTCCAACAGCCGGCGATTGCCGATCACCACCACGCAGAATTGTTCATGCGGTTGCGGGTCGCTGCTCTCGTTGTGAGCCTGCGAAATTGCCCACGGTCCCAAGACCGTGGCGGGGACCTCGGCCACCACCCCGGCACCGGGACGGGCCGAAAAGCGATCGATGCCGGGCAGCACCAGGTTGCGAGCGTTCGCTTCCTGCACAATAAGTCGGGCCAGCAGGTGTTCGCTTCGTTTTTCGGCAATGGCGGCAACACGAAGCAATTCGGTTTCATCGAGCGGTGCGATTGCGAATACGTCACCCAGGGTCAGTTCACCGCGTGTCAGCGTGCCGGTCTTGTCGAAGGCAATGGTGTCGACCTGCGCGAGCCGTTCCAGCGCCACCGAGCCTTTAACGACCACGCCGGTTCGCGCCAGCCAGGCCATGGCCGCCATGACTGCCGTCGGGGTCGCCAGAACCAAAGGACAAGGACAGGCGACGACGAGTACGCCCAAGGCTGGTATGAAACCGGCCGACCACTGGCCGGAATAAATCCGCCAGCCCACCAGGGTCGCCAGCGCCACCCCCAAGACCACCGGCAAAAACAGCCGAGCCAGCCGGTCGGCGGTTCGTTCCAAGGGTGCCTTGCGCTGAGTCGCTTCGGCCACCAGCTTGATGACGTGCGCTAGGGTGGTGTTCTCGCCAACCTTTTCGGCACTGACGCTCAAGGAGCCGTATTGGTTCAACGTGCCGGTAAAGACCTGGTCGTTCTGAACTTTGTCGACCGGCAAACTTTCTCCGGTGAGGGCACTTTGATTGACGGTCGAGGACCCCGAGCTGACGCGGCCGTCGACCGGAATTCGTTCGCCCGGCCGGATGACAACCTCATCGCCGACGTTGACGTCGGTGATGGGCAAATCGATCTCCTGCCCTTGCCGGATCACGTGAGCGGTCGGTGGACAGAGGTTGAAAATATGGCGGATCGCCTGTTGTGCCCGGTCGACGGTGAAGCCCTCGATGCTCTCACCGCATAGTGCAATGAACACCACCAGCGAGGCGGTCTCGTATTCGCCCAGAACAATGGCCGCCAAGGCGGCAATGGTCAGTGCCAGGTCCGCTCCGATCCGCCCTTCAAACAAAGCTTCCAATGTCTGATACAAAATGCGCGCACCGCCCAGCACTGCCGACAACAGCGCCAACCGAAACCCGAACAATGTGCGGTACGACAGCCAGGCCGGCTCATCGATGATGCCGATCAGAAAGTCGGCCAACAGCAGCAGCCCCACGAGCAGGCTCAGCAGGTAGATGGGCGCGGACCGATAATGGAAACTCCGCTCCCCGCCAGAGTCGGCGACGGTCGCTTTATCCAAGAATTCGCGAGCAGATTCGGGAACGTAATGCATGTCGGCCGGCGTTGCCTGCCCCTGGAGTGCGATCAATCAGCCGTCCGCACCGGGAATGTTCGGCACCTCTGTAGCCGTTCCCGAGCAGGCGGCCTGCTTTGCCTGCGGAACGATAGCGGACCCAGCTTTCATCGTAATCGACCGGCAGGGCAGATGCCACACGGGCTCAGTCTCCTCAAAGAGACCCGGCGAGAAACGTTCAACCCGCCGTGAGCAGCGCTGCCCGCTTTTGGGCGATTAACGCCAGCAGCGCTTTTTGCGGGTCGGAAAATTTCTTCAGCCCCTCTTCCATCAGGACATCCTCGAACCTCTGAAAGTCGAATTTTTCGTCGATTTCCGCCAGCACCTCGTCTGCAGGGAAACGGTCGATCGTCCGGTTGAAACTTTTACCAAACGTTTCTTGAATCGCTGTGTTGGTGGCCGGCGGATTGGTCTGGATGTCGGAGCCCGCCAGCGCCGTCACATATTTGTCAGCAGGATCGGAGGGATCTTTGGTCCCCGTGCTGGCGAAGATGATCTCCTGACTGAGCGGAAGCTGTTTGTCGGCCCAGAACTGCTGGTTGTCCTGCCAGATTCGCTTCGCATTGACGATGCCGACTTGCCCCTGTGCCTGTTCCGACAGTTCGGGAACGTGCTGTTTGGTGTACACGTCGATGCGGCTGATGAAGATGCTGTAAACCGACTTGAAGCGGTCGAGGGAGTCACGCCGCCGAGCGCCGCGCCAGACGGCGTCGCGGGCGATGCGGTACTGCCGCTGCGTGAACACCAAGGTCACGTTCAATGTCACTCCGGAAGCCGCCAGTTCCTCTAAAGCTGCCAGCCCCGCTGGCGTCGCGGGGACTTTGATCATGCGGTTGGCGTGACCCTGCGACCAGCGTTGGCCGAGTTCGATGTAACGGGACATCCGTTCTTCGATCGATAGCGGACAGCCGGCGTCTTCCAGCAGCGGGTCCAGCTCGAAACTGACGTAGCCGTCGTCACCGTTCGAGGCGGCGTGGACGTCGGCAAACGCCTGCTGGGCCTGCCGAACCAACCGGTCGGTCATTTGCCAGGCCACCACGAGGTCGTCCAGCCCTTGCTCCATCAGCTCCAGCAGTTGTGCATCAAACCGGCCGGTTTTGATCAGATCGGTGATAATGACCGGATTTGAGGTGGCGCCCGTGGCACCGTAATGAAGGCTGGCGTGGACGAAATCGGGATCGACGCTGTCGAGCCAGAGTTTTGTTCCGGTTGCGATGAGCGATTCCAGCGGTGTCGCCATGACGCACCATATCCGTTGAAAAATCAGAAAGGGAAGGAGCCATCTTGGGCAGAAGTTTGACCCGATGAACTTCGCAAACCGAGTCATTGTACGGTACAATGACGTCAAGGGAGTCGTCAACTCATCTTGTTTCATCGTGTTTGAACAGGCGACGTTGGAAGTAGTACTCGGCACGGCCACAGATTCAGGGCGGGCGAGGCTCCCGCCGAGCCGCCGGATCAGTGAAACTCACGACTCCGAAGGAACTTCGGCTTATTTCGTCGTCGAAGTTCCGCAAAGCCATACAGAGTGGTTTGCGAAACAATACGCCTGTGGCGTCTCAGCGGGAGCTTCGCCCTCCCGAAGAACTACATTTCGTGACCGTTGGAAGTAGAAAAAGTGACGCGACCACATCCAGAAAATCAGCACCACTACGAAAACCCGCTGGTTGGACGTTACGCCTCGGCGGAAATGAGCGGCATTTGGGCGGCTCAGAAGAAGCATTCCACCTGGAGAAGATTGTGGCTGGCACTGGCCGACGCACAGCGGGAAATGGGGCTCGAGATTTCGGCAGAGCAGGTCCGTGAGCTGCGTGACGCCGTCGATGACATCGATTTTGAAAAAGCAGCCCGGTACGAACGGGAATTGCGGCATGACGTGATGGCCCATGTCCATGCGTACCGAGATTGTTGTCCTGCCGCGGGTGGCATCATCCATCTCGGAGCGACTAGCTGTTTCGTCACCGACAACACCGACCTCATCCTGCTGCGTGCCAGCTTGGAATTGGTGCGCGACCGGCTGGTGGTCGTGATCGATCGGCTAGCGCAGTTTGCCGAACGGTTTCGCGACCTGCCCTGTCTCGGCTTCACGCATCTGCAACCGGCACAGCCGACAACCGTCGGCAAACGGGCGACGCTGTGGTGTTCCGATCTCGTCCTCGACCTGGAAGAAGTCCAACATCGGCTCGACCGGTTGAAATTCCGCGGCCTCAAGGGAACGACCGGCACACAGGCCAGCTTTTTGCAGCTTTTCGACGGCGACCACGACAAAGTCGAATCGCTGGATCGGCTGGTGGCCGAGAAAATGGGCTTTCCCCAGCGCTACCCCGTGACCGGTCAGACCTATTCGCGGAAAATCGATGCCCAGGTTCTGCAAACGCTGAGCGGCATCGGACAGTCGGCCCACAAGGCGGGGACTGATCTGCGTTTGCTGCAGAACCGCCGAGAGCTCGAAGAGCCGTTTGGAAAGACGCAGGTCGGATCGTCGGCCATGGCCTACAAACGCAACCCGATGCGATCCGAACGGATGTGCGGGCTGGCCCGCTTTGCGATGAGCCTCTCGGCAAACGCCGAAAACACGATGGCTGTGCAGTGGATGGAGCGGACACTCGACGACAGTGCCAATCGCCGCCTCTCGCTGCCGCAAGCGTTTCTGGCGATCGACGCAGTCCTGATCCTGTACGGCAACATCGTCGAGGGGCTGGTCGTCTATCCGCAGGTCATCGCAAAACACTTGCAGGAAGAGCTACCTTTTTTGGCAACCGAGGAGATTCTGATGGCCGCTGTGCGAGCTGGCGGCGACCGTCAACAACTGCACGAGCTGATTCGAGTACACAGCCAGCAGGCCGCCCAGCAAATCAAGGAGCACGGCCGCGAGAACGATCTGATCGGGCGGCTGAAGGGGGACCCGGCGTTCACGCAGGTCGATATTGTGGAAACTCTCGATGCACGCCGTTACATCGGCCGAGCGCCTCAGCAGGTCGACACTTTTATGGACGATGTCATCGGGCCGATCCGCCGTCGTTATGCCGAGGCGCCACAGCGCCAAGCCAATGACGACGTGGACGTTTGAAAGTCCATGTCCATCACAGCTCAAATCTCATGATCCCAACTGTTCACTTCGACTTGACGACGGCCGGTTTTGGCGTCTTCGGTTCGCAGTGGCTTAGCGCCAGCAGCGAGTAAGCGGTCGAGAGGTTGGGGTCTCCTTCGTACCAGCGAGCCGCGGTGTTGACCCAGCTACCGTTTTCCTTTTGCAGGGACACGAGCTGTTCGGCGAGTTCTTTTCGCCAGTCATGCTGGCGGTCGGCGGCGTCTTCAAGATGATCCAGATCGAGCACGGCCAGCGCTTTGGCGAAGGTGTGATAGTAGTAGAACAGTCCCTGCCGGCCGAGCCCGGGATTGGTTTCGACCGTGTAATGACGCTGGATCCACTCAAAAGCAGCTTTCACGCGGGGGTCGTCCGATTTGAGGCCGGCGTAAATCATGCTCTTCAGCCCTGCGTACGTCATGCTGCCGTACGAACGCAGACCACCGTTGGGTGTTGTTCCCGCCTGCGAGGTGCCGCCGGCAGCGGGCGTGTAATAGAAACCGCCGTCGTTAATTTTGGCGGCAAACGACGTGTTGTTCTGTTCGGTCTCGAGGTTCTGCACGCGAGAGACGAACACCAGCGCCTTCTTGAGGGCCGGGTCGTCCGATTTGACGCCGGCAGATATCAACGCTTCGATGAGGAACTGCGTGTTGGAGAGGTCGGGCCGCTGATGTCTTCCATAACCGGCGCCTCCATAGGCGACATCTGAGGTCTCCAAGCCTTCGCCCTCGTCCCACTGTAAACTACGCAGGAATTTTTCGGCATTGGCGATTGTCTGTTGGTATTTTTTTGCGCCGGCGGCGTGGAAGGCCATCAGCGATATGCAGGTCTCGTAATTGCGGTGGTTGCTTTTGATGTAGTAAATTCCGCCGTCTTTCTGGATAAAACCAGACAAATGAGCCAGTCCACGGGCAACGGTCGGGTCGTCGGCCCGGGCTCCCGCCCGCAACAGCGAGGTCGTGACCAGAGCGGTGATGCCGGGCGCTGTGGGGCTTGTCCAGCTTCCATCATCGCCCTGACTGATGCGCAGAAAATTGATCGCCCGTTCCCGGGTCTGCCGGAGCAGTTTGACGTCGGGCCCAATCGTCGTCTGGCGTGTCCGGGCCGCGTCTTGGCCGTGTCCAGGTGTCAAAAGACCAAGCAGCGTGAGCCCGCAGCCGTGCCCCAGCAGAACGAAAATTCGGGCGTACGTGCTCAGCGAGTTGAAATTATTCATCGGAATCCCCTGTCTGTTTAGAGTCTCACCTTGTCACATCTGCGCGCCGTGCGCGCAGATTGCGGAGAGCGGAGAGTCGAGAGCCAGAAAGATGTACATTGATAGATTCTGGCTCTCCGCTCTCGACTCTTGGCTGCGGTCGATAGGCCGCGTTAGGTTTGATCTGCGAGAACTCGGTGTGGTCGTTACCGCGTACTGCCAGCCTGTAGGGGAATTCTAGCACAAGATGGGTTTTGGTGTTCAGTCGAAATTTTTGAAGTGAGTGTTGTTTCTTGGGCAAATTTTGGATCAGCAAAACGCAACTTGGAAAACCATGGAAATACGATCACGAACCGCGTGTTCGGGTCCGAATTTCTCCCCCGGCGTTTCGAAACGCGAGCCGAGTGCCCCAAGAATCATCCATGTTCATCTCTTTTCGGTCTCCGATCGGAAGGGACCCAATTGTGCTCTCCATCCGACAGTTCTCGGATCGTCTTGACGGTTGGGGGACGGTTGGATCGGATATTTTTTGCGTCCGAATGACCGCGGAGTTTGATCTTGTACGTTGATTTGCGGGTCTGCTGATTTTCGGCCGGCTTCCAGAAGAATTTTTTGCCAGCGACTTCCTGATCGCCTTTGTCGTGCAGCAGCCATAGCAGCAGAGCGACGGTAGCAACGGAACCGCATCCAATTAAAAGCGGCTTACCGACGTTGTCGGCAGTGGTCAAAACGATGAACGCGCAGGAGATCAATCCGCCTCCGACGACAAAAAACGTCGCCAGCAACGCCGTCACTTTGTCGCCGAGCTTTCGAGACATCTAGGTATGCAATAAATGCCGAGCAAATTCAAAAAAGGTCCACAAATCGAACAGCAGACAATTTGATTCTACCAAGGCGTGATGGAGCACAGATAGCGCAAAGAAAAATAACAAACTCAATCCGTATCGACCAATCGCTTGAGTGAGCAAAAGAGGCACGCCGTTTTCGATCAGGACTTCGCCGGTTCGACATAGTCAAGAAGAGCGCTAAGGTCCGGCAGCGGAGCGTCAACGGGCGGCAATCCCATGCACGAAAATGTCGAGATAGAAAACGAGCAGCATCAAACCGAGCACAAAGGCCATGCCGACGTAGGTCGCCGCCACCAGCACCTTTTCGCTTGGCTTTTTACGGGTGACCGCTTCCCAGATCAGAAACACCATATGGCCCCCGTCCAGAACGGGGATGGGTAGAAAGTTGAGGACGGCCAAGTTCACGCTCAGAAAACCGAGAAACAACAACAAATCCGGAATACCATTGCTGGCGACCTGGTAGGCCACCGTGGCGATGCCGATGGGTCCGTGAAGTTCTCGGACCGAAAGCCGACCGCCGAACAGGTTTCGCAACGTCAGGTAGATGTCGGTCAGTGCGTTCTTCGTGTGTGTCAGTCCCATCTGGATGGCCTTCCCCGTGCTGGCCGCCTTCTGGGTCTTCATCAACAGACCAAGCCGAATACCTCGTGTCGGCAAGTACCAGTTTTCGCCTTCGATCGGACGAGGTTTCAGATCGACGGTGCGAACTTTGCCGGCGTTTCTCACGAGAAGTTTGACGTCGCGGCCTGGAAACGATTGCATAAGCCAGAAAGCGTAAGCCCAGTTCTGAATCCGCTCGTCGTTCTGTTTCTGATCGAATTTGATGACGATCGGTTCTTCCTTGAAACCGTCGCGTGGAGCGTCTTTGGACAAAAAGAGTTCCATTTGTTGAATTCTCTCTCCCTGCTCGATCTTTCCAAAAGCAGGGCTCCCCTGCCCAACGTTGCGCACCGTGGAATTGAGATGATAAGCAATGCCGACCGCAGGCGATGAAATCGGCAGTCCTGGTGCATCCGGCTTCTCGGTCCAACCTGGCTTGTCAAGCGGTCGAAGCCGAATCGTCAGCTCCTCGTCCTCACCACTTATGGCCGGGCGCATGAGATCAATCTTAACTTCCTGCCCGTGATGGTCGGCAAAATAATCGGGCAGTCTCAGCGGGTCGATTTGCTGGCCGACCACCATATCGTCGACCGTGGTGATTTTGTCGCCGACCTTCAGGCCGGCTTCAGCGGCGGGCGACTTCTCCACGATAGCGGATACTGGTCCCATGTCCATCTGCAGTCCCAGTCTGCGGAACCGACGCGGTTTAGTCACAATCTCGATCGGCTGATTTCGTCTCTTGCGGTTAACGTAGAAGCTGACTTCCCGGCTGCGTTTTCGGGCCAGCAGTTGCTGCAGATCGCTAAACGTGGCGACGTCGGTCTCGTCGATTCGGCTGATGACGTCGCCGGGCTCGAACGGCGGATTTGCTGCCGAAGCCGAAGTTCCGGGCACGGTGACGAAACCCTTCTCGTCTTGGGGCTTGATGAGCTTCAAACCGACCGTTGGTACAGCGCCGATTCTTCGTCGAGTCGATTTTTCATCGGGCTGAATTTTGACTTTGAACCGCGTTCCATCCGGGTGTTTGCCTTCAACAGTGAGTTTCTTTTCGACCGAAAGAGCCACGCCGTACATGATGTCGCTGAAGACTTCGACGTTCCGATCGTTGATCCGGGTGATCTCGTCACCGCTGTGGAGTCCGGCTTTCCAGGCCGGCAAACCGATTTCGACAGATCCCAAGATCGGCGGCGGCTTCTCGACTCCCATGCCAAAACCACCCGCGAAAAACAACAGCGCGGTGGCGACGTTCATGATCACTCCCGCTGAGATGATCGCCATTCGCGCACCGACGGACTGAGCCGAATACGAACGCGGATCCTGGGCGATTTCCTCAGCCGACATCTGACTGGGATCGATGTCGTCCTGGCCGAGCATCTTCACGTATCCGCCGATCGGAATCGCCGAGAGCGCATACTCCGTTTCACCCCATTTGACGCGCCACAGAATCGGACCAAAGCCGATGCTGAAGCGCTCGACAAGCACGTTGCACCATTTGGCGACTGCGAAGTGCCCCAGCTCGTGAAAGAAAATGACCATTCCCAGTCCGAAGGCCACGTACAGGATGTTCAGAGTGGTGCCAAGAATGGATTCGATGTTCAGTGCGGCTAAGATCGCCACCGGCGTGTCTCCTCTCGGGCCCAACTGTCCAGTTGCAGCAGTTCTGTTAGAGTCGGCGTCGAGTCGAACTCGTGTGCGTCCAGAACCGCGCGACAAACTTGGGGAATGTCACAAAAACTCATCTCTCCGCGAAGAAATCTTTCCACGGCCACTTCATTGGCCGCATTCAGCACCGCGCCGCAGCTTCCACCGCGGTCGGCCACCTCGAAACCGAGCTGCAACGCGGGAAAAGCATCGAAGTCAGGCGGGTAAAATTCCAGGTCAATCGTCCGGCTCCAGTCGAGCCTGGGGCTGATGCCAGTTGTCCGTTCCGGAAATGTGAGTGCATATTGAATGGGCAGCTTCATGTCGGGAGGCGAGAGTTGTGCCAGTATCGAACCATCGACAAACTCAACCAGCGAGTGCACAATCGACTGCGGATGAACGACGACCTCGATCTGATCCGCCCGCAGTCCGAACAGCCATTTGGCTTCAATCACCTCTAGCGCTTTGTTCATCATGGTGGCCGAGTCGATTGTGATCTTCGGCCCCATGTTCCACGTCGGATGCTTCAGCGCCATGGCTGGAGTGACGTTGCTGAGCTGGTCGGCTGTATAGCCCAGAAACGGTCCGCCGCTGGCGGTGAGCACAATTTTCCGCACCTCGTGGGGTTGGCCGGCACGCATCGCCTGGAATACGGCGCTATGTTCGCTGTCAACGGGAATCAACGTAGCGCCGCTGCGGCATGCCAGTTCCATCATCAGTTGGCCGGCAACGACGAACGTCTCCTTGTTCGCCACGGCCACCGTCTTGCCCGACTCGATCGCCCTCCACGTTCCTCGCAACCCAGCCGCACCTACGATCGCGGCAACCACAACATCAACGTTCGGGTCGCCAGCCACACGTTCAATCCCTTCCGGGCCGAACAACAATTCCGTCGACGGCGAAAACGCCTTGGAGTTGACTGTGTTGCGTAACGACTCGTCACCGATCACTGCCCAACGGGGACGAAAGACTCGACTCTGCCCGCTCAACTGTTCCCAGTTGCGATGGGCGGTAATTCCAGCTAGTGCCAACCGGTCTGGCAACGACTCGATCACTTCAAGACAACTGACTCCAATCGACCCTGTCGATCCGAGGACTGCAATCTGCTTCATCCAGGCACATCACAGTACGGTATTTGGAACCGGCTATCGGACTGTAAGCTTCTGCTTGGCAGCAACACACGGCAATCGCGCGGCCGGAAATTCGCATCCGCAATCGTTTTCCGAATGGGAAACGAATCGGACTGTCCAGATTCTACGCATTCTGCCGATTTGCCGTCATTCTATGACCTGTCTTAGAATGCCGCAAGTGCCATTTCTCTGAACTATCACCGGACTGTCACCGGAGTTGACCAGCACGGGTTCTGAGTCTAAAGTTCTGTGCGGACTTTGTGATCCGCGACCGTCCGATTTTCTGCGGCCCCGGAGGGACGGTCTCGGTTGCCCACTTAACTTCCTCGTTGTCTCCTCGAACACGCACCGGCGAGACACTCCTCTGGTCAAAATCAAGTCTCAGTATGTCGAACTCCGAAAAATCCACTCCTGAGTCTGACGGCGAAAACCAGCCTCAGAAGCGACGGCAGTCGCCGGGCGACCGGCAGACGGATCGGCAGCCGGATCGTCAGCAGTCGAGCAATCTGATCTGGTATCTGATGATTGCCGGCGTGTTGGTGCTGATCGCCATGACCTTCTGGAACGGCAACAAAAAGGGGGAAGAGGTCAAATTTAGCGAGCTGTTCGTGGCGCTGGATACAGAAAAAGCGATCCAACTGGCAAGCGGCGAGAAACGCTTCGACAAAAGTAGCGTTCACGAATTGGTCATCGGCCGTAATGTGATCACCTTTCAGGATCGGCCGAATCCTAAGCCCGGCGAAACGGGTGATGCGGAAAAAAACACGCACAAATACTACATTCACGCTGTCGGCATGGAAGAGGACAAGGCCAAGCTTACCGAACTGCTCCGAGAAAAGGAAATCGATCATACCTATGCGGCGGCGGATCCTGAATGGCAGAACCTGCTGACACTGATGATCTTTCCGATCCTGTTCATCCTGGTGATCATTTTCTTCTTTCGCCGGATGACGGGGGCCGGATCGGCGATGGCGTTCGGCCGCAGCCGAGCCCGAATGTATGCGCAGGAAGAGATTGAAATCACGTTCGACGACGTCGCTGGAATCGACGAAGCCGTCGAGGAACTCCGCGAGGTGGTTGAGTTCTTACAGACTCCGGAAAAGTATCAGGCACTCGGTGGACGCATTCCGCGAGGCGTGTTGCTGGTCGGCCCACCGGGGACCGGTAAGACGCTGTTGGCCAAAGCGGTCGCCGGCGAGGCGGGCGTCCCGTTTTACAGTCTGTCCGGGTCCGATTTTGTCGAGATGTTTGTCGGGGTCGGCGCCGCCCGCGTCCGGGATATGTTCCAGCAGGCAGCCCAGCGCTCGCCCAGCATTATTTTCATCGACGAACTCGACGCTCTCGGCAAGGTCCGTGGCAGTGGGATGCCCGGCGGACACGACGAGCGCGAACAAACCCTCAATGCGCTGCTGGTTGAAATGGACGGCTTTTCCTCCGACCAGAGCGTCATCGTCATGGCCGCGACCAACCGGCCCGAAACGCTCGATCCGGCGCTGCTGAGGCCGGGCCGTTTCGATCGGCATGTGATGGTCGATCGGTCCGACGTCAAAGGCCGCGAAGCCATCCTCAAAGTGCACGCGGTCAAAATCAAAATGGACGACACCGTCGAGCTGAACCGGCTGGCCAAACTCACGCCCGGATTCGTTGGCGCTGATCTAGCGAACCTGGTCAACGAAGCAGCCCTGCTGGCGGCCAGAAATAACAAAACCCGCGTCACCATGACCGAGTTTGAAGAAGGAATCGAACGCGTGGTCGCCGGGCTCAAAAAGCACACCCGTGTCATTCAGCAAGACGAAAAACAGCGTGTCGCCTATCACGAATGCGGGCACGCGCTGATTGCCTGCAGTCTGCCAAACACCGATCCGGTGCATAAGATTTCGATTATTCCACGCGGAATGACCATGGGTTACGCCATGCAACTGCCGGAAAGCGAACGCCAGTTGGTGACCTCATCCGAACTTCGCAGTCGCGTCTGTGTGCTGTTGGGCGGGATCACGGCGGAGGATGTCGTCTACCAGGAAACCTCAACCGGTGCCCAAAACGACCTGCAGCGGGCCACCGATATCGCCCGCCAGATGGTCACCGAATTCGGCATGAGCCCCAAGATTGGACGCGTCTATTACAGCGAGACGACCCGCTCACCGTTTCTGCCCACTCAGCTTTCTCCTGCCGATCACGTCCACAGCGAAACGACCGGCCGTGAAATCGATCTGGAAGTGAAGCGGATCATCGACGAGGCAGCCCAGACCGTTCACGAAATCCTCTCGGCTCGCCGTGATCTTCTGGCGCACATGGTCCGCGACCTGATCGAAATCGAGGTCATGGACTCCAATCATTTGCAGAAAATCCTTGACGAACACAAGACCGGGCCGCAGATTAAGCCGGGGACCAACGCCACAACGTCGCCGTCGACAGCCGAAGAAAAACCGGCCGACGAGAAGGATGGACAACGCCGCGAATCGGCCGACGGAGCCTGACCCTTTAGCTTATAACCCGCTGAAAGCGATCGACCGCCTCTGCAATGTTTTCGCGGCTGCTGAAGGCGCTGAGCCGGAAGTAACCTTCGCCGCTGGCGCCGAAGCCGCTGCCCGGCGTGCCGACCAAATGGGCCGTCTCCAGCAGTTGATCGAAAAAGCCCCAGCTACTTATCCCGCCGGGCGTTTTCAGCCAGACATACGGTGCGTTGACACCGCCATACACACTGATGCCGGTCGCCTGCAGTCCCTCTCGCAATAACCGGGCATTGGTGAGGTAGAAGTCAATCAACTCGCCGATTTGTCGTTGTCCCTCCGGCAAACAGGCCGCTTCGGCGGCCCGCTGCACGACGTAGCAGACGCCGTTGAATTTGGTGCTTTGCCGGCGATTCCACAGCGAATGAATATCGACCGACTCGCCGGACCGTGTTTGACCGGTGAGCTGTTTCGGCACGACGGTCAGCGCACAGCGCACACCGGTAAAACCGGCGTTTTTACTGAAGCTGCGAAACTCGATGGCCACATCGCGGGCCCCTTCGATTTCATAAATCGAGTGCGGAATCTCGGGTTCGCTGATGTAGGCTTCGTAGGCGGCATCGAAGAATAGAATCGCCTGCTCCCGTTTCGCGTAATCGACCCACCTTTGGAGCGTCTCTCTCGTGGCAACCGTTCCGGTCGGGTTGTTCGGATAGCATAGATAGATCAGATCGACGTGTTCTTCAGGAATTGCCGGCACGAAATCATTCTCAGCCGTCACGGGAATATAGACCAGTCCCGGATACCGTCCGGCATCGTCCACCGGTCCCGTCCGTCCGGCCATCACGTTCGTGTCGACATAGACGGGATAAACCGGGTCGGTCACCGCCACAACGTTGTCTGGGCCGAAAATGTCGAGGATGTTTCCCGTGTCGCATTTCGAGCCGTCCGAAATAAAGATCTCGTCGGGTGAGACGTCGACGCCGCCGGCCCGGTATCTTTGTTCGGCAATCACCTCGCGCAAAAAAGCGTACCCCTGTTCGGGCCCGTAGCCCCGAAAGGACTCGCGAATCGACAGTTCGTCAATCGCCTGGTGCATCGCCTCGGTCATCGCCGCGGGCAACGCTTCGGTCACGTCGCCGATGCCCAGCCGAATGACATCTGCGTCCGGGTTCGCTGCGCAGAACCGGGTGACCCGGCGGGAAATTTCGGGAAACAGATACCCGGCTGTCAGCTTCAGGTAGTTGTCGTTAATCCGTGGCATCGATCACTCGGTCGTCGACGTTCGGGCTGTGACCACCACGAACAGGAACGTCCGCAAAGCGGAACAGAGGGGGTCGTACATTCCCGACCCGTTGTATTGCAGCGCTGCGACATTTGCAACCGCCGCCCGTTGAAGGAACGCCTTTGGTTCTCTTGGGCGACCGGCAGGAGAAAAGTAACCCGAAGCGTAAGCGAGGATCACTGCAGCCACGTGCTCTCTCGCTTACGCTTCGGGTTACTATTGGTAAGCCAATTCCTGCCG
>CAUZTK010000032.1:0-20429 GCA_963582395.1 Planctomycetota bacterium
AACTCGCCGCGGATCTTCCGTCTTAATATCCCACATATCAATGTGGAGAGGACCACCTCCCAGCATGATATTGATCACGGCTTTGTGGGAACGACCCGTTCCTGTGGCTGCCTCCGCCCGCAGCACGTCCGCAAGCGATAGCGTTCCCATCGCTCCTAGCGAGAGTCCGCCGATCTTCAGGAAGGTTCGGCGCGAGCGCCCATCACAGAAACGATATCTCTTTCCGCAGAGTGTCAACATGGCCAGGGCCTCCTCGTGGAAGGTCGTCGCGTTTGATCGCAGTATAACCCGTAGCAGACCGTTGAAGAGGTGCCTGGTGCGAAACTTCTCAAACTGCTGGAGCAGTCAGTCGGAATTCGTTCATCCGAACTGGAAAATGTTGCCGAAGTATGACCGGGGTGGATTTAAGGCTCTGAGGACGTC
The DNA here is from genome assembly GCA_963582395.1 of Planctomycetota bacterium. Classification (GTDB taxonomy): domain Bacteria; phylum Planctomycetota; class Planctomycetia; order Planctomycetales; family Planctomycetaceae; genus CAUZTK01. The sequence goes on from CAUZTK010000032.1 coordinate 424, forward strand.
TTCCAAGACTCCAGAAGCGGTCCAGAGCGATGCGCAGGCCGCAAAAAACACCGCCACCGACCCTTTGCAGGCATTATGGTTTGCCCACTCCGAACAAGGTCCGCATCAGCAGACCCAGGTTCCGTGCCGCCATCTGAATCCGGTAGCGTTTATTGATCTTGCTCAAACCCCGCAGCCAGGTCCGCCGCACTCCGCCGATCTCGCACATGTGGGCGAAGCTCCGTTCGACCCGCTCATTCCGCTGCCGTTGCAGTCGTCGGCCACGCGCGCCCCACACTCGGCGGCGGTTCGCCCTGAAAGCATCCTCGTACTCCGGCGGTTTGTCTGTCCAGCGCCGTTTTTCCTGTTCCCGTTCGGGGATGTAAGTCCGAATGCTACACTCGCGGCAGTCGGCCAGCGTCTCGTTTTTATGATACCCCTTGTCGGCAACCGCCTCCTCGATCCTTTGTTCGACCCCCGCATCATCGAGATTTCTCTGGGCCTCAGTGACGCTCACCAGCAGCGAATCGGTATCCGGCTCGTCGGCGTGATAAACCCGGGCGTCCAGTACGAATTCGCTCTCGGCATCAATGGTATGCTCCGCCTTATACGCCAGGTGCGTGCGGCCGTCTTTCATATTTGCGATGCGGGCGTCCGCATCACTCGAAGACTTCCACTCCTCGTTGGAAACTTTCTTGTTCTTCCGCTTTTTGTCGAACCGCCGCAGGTTCTCATCGCTTTCGATCTCAACCCCTTCCTCTTCGGCCAGCCGCTGCAGGTACACCTTCCAATCCTCACCGGTCTCCTTGCGAACGATGCTCTTCATGGCCGCATTCGCATCCAGCTCCAGAGGCAATCCAATCATTGTCCGAATCGGCAAGACGGAGCTTGCCGAAAGAGAATCTCCTCAGGAAAAACGATATGCTGAATCTAACATAAAATGTGATACCATCCGCGGGGGCAGGTCAGGGAGATCAAGACTGCCACGAGGTTATCGAAGTTGCCTCCGCTCGACTCGCGGAACCGAATCAACTCGACCCTTTACGCGGACACGCCGGAAAATGACCGAATTTCAAGATTCACAGTCGTGGCGTTAGCTGTCCGTCGTTCCCGCAAGTAACACGTCGGCCAATTGTGAAAAGTCGGCAACGGTTACGTCCGGCAGGTAATCGGTCTCCTCAAATGGCAATCCTTCGCGATTGACATAAGCCCCTCGGTATCCACACATGCGGGCTCCCATCACGTCGAATGAATTGGCCGAGACCATGAGACACTCGCTCAACTCCAAGCCCAGCAGTCCCGCGGCGCGGCGATAAACTCCTGGATGCGGCTTGAACGCGCCTACGACTTGCACCGAAATAATCTGGTCGAAGTCCCAGCCTATTCAATTTGCCGCCAGATGTTGGAGAAAATCAAGCTCGCCGTTCGACAACGCAACCAGTCGATAGCGTTGCTTGAGTCGCTGGAGCGCGGGAACGACCTCGGAAAAGAGCGACAACAACTGCCACGGGGCCATCAGTTGGTCAACGCCTGCTGACTCTGCTGTGAATCCATTTCTCTTCAGCGTATAGATGCATGATCGCTGCGCAACCGTCTGGTAGCCACTGTGGCCCATCAACACAATATTGTCCTGATACTGCTCGATACGCTGCAGTTGCCGCCATTGCTGCCAGAATGCGTCCAGCGAAATCGACGAGTTCCGCGATTTTAGATAGGCTGCAATGTGGGGTGTGAGGCTATCGGCAAGATTAAGCACGGTGCCGAACAGATCGAATGTGAGCGCTTTGACATGCTGCATTCCGGAGATCTCTTTCGTGACAAGTTCTCCCAATTGGGAATTGCTACCGTCTCAATCTAACATGGTCAGAGGAGGACAAACACTGCAGCCCATTGCCGGCCGGGCGTTGCCCGATCAGTGGTACGTGGGAGCCGGCGACCTGCTGTGGGCCTTTGAAGATCAGAACGGAGGCTACGATATTCCGCAGAGCGTGCGCGTCGGCAAAGTTTTCAAACTCGGCGATCCCCGCCGTGGGCGGCGTGTGGCACCCGCGAGCGGTGTGCCCTCTTTTCTGTGTTCTGCGCATTGATCTCCAGCATCCGATTCCTCAATTCTTCACGATGGCTATCCGACAGTTGCGGTCGGCCGTGCGGACGAACAATCTCAGCTACTTCGCCGAAATCAACCACGTCAAACAGAAACGAACCGAATTCATCACCGTTCGGGCCTGCTCGGCGTATTCCCGTTGAAACAAGAATGGGTGAGTTTTCAGTCTACTCGAAAACCGAGTCATCAAGCACGAGCCGATAGATGGTCCCCTCGTAGCCAATGACTAGAAGTTCGCCGTTCTCGTCGACGCCGAACGAGCAAGGCTTCTCCGGGCACGAGCCGATCTGCCTCACCTTGACGAGTTTTCGATCCTTCTGAGTCATCGCCCAAATGCGCTTCGACTCAAAGTCGCCAAAAATGAACGCTCCGTAGTAAGACGAGTCCTTCTTCGCGCGGTAGACGTAGCCGGCGGTCACGGAGACGCCATCCTTTCGGCGGTATGAGAGAACCGGCGGGACGTACTTCTCGCCCATGCGGCGGTAGCGGTCGGAGAATTCTTCAAAGCCCTCGTAGACGTTCCATCCGTGGTTTTCACCGTTCCGCACGATGTGTACATTTTCAAAGAGGTTTTGGCCAATGTCACCGACCCAGAGGTTACCGGTCTTGCTGTCCCAGCTAAATCGCCACGGCATTCGAAGTCCGTAGGCCCAGATTTCCTCACGAGCCCCCGCCAGGTGAACCGGCAGGCGCTCTCCGACTTTCTTACGAAATGGATTGTCCGAGGGAATCGCGTAGGCGAGGTCTCCCTGCGTCTTGTCGACATCGATCCTCAAAATCGAACCGGTCAGCAGACTGAGGTTCTGACTGTGCCCTTCCGGGTCTTCCTGCGGCCCGGCGTCGCCCGCTCCGATGTAGAGGTAACCGTCTGGGCCAAACGCCAGCATGCCTCCCCAGTGCAGGTCTGTGTTCTGAGGGATCTGCAGCAGTCGCCGCGACTTGCCACCGGCATCCTTTTTGAAATCGGCGGTCGTTTTCCGCTCGGCAATGATCGGCGAGAAGTGGCTGCCCTGATTTCGGACGTGATAATTGACGTAGTACTTGTGGTTTTGTTTGTATTGAGGATGAAACGCCAGGCACAGCACTCCTTCAAATTCTCCGGTTGAGACCTCATCGCTGAGGTCAACAAACAGTTCTTTCTTATCGGTGCTAAAATCACCCGCGCCCTTTGTGAGCCGGAAAATCCTTCGGGTTTTCTGTTCGACGACAAAGTATTCCCGATCCGCAGTCGGGCTGGTGATGATGCAGACCGGGTGATCGAACTTCATCGTCTCAGAATGCAGCCGCTCCAGCCGGGCGGGCTTTTTGACCATGGGCATCTGATCCGGCATTCCCGGCCAGCGCGACTTGCCAACTTTTTGCCGCAGAGTTCCCAGGTAGGCAATCAGATCGGCAAACTGCACAGCTTTGATCGACTTGTGAAGCCCCGCCGGCATCAGAGACGTCTTGCTCGGATTTTCGATTTCGACCATCCTAACCGGAATGCGGACGAGCTTTCCCTCGACATCCAGTATCTGGATTTCCTTCTTACTTCGTGACTGCAGAACACCATTGATGGTCTTCCCGGCCGTCGTGACAACAGTCGTCGTTGCGTGATCCGGATGAATCCCGGCACTGGGTTCCAACACAGACTTGATCATCTGCTCGCGAGTGAATTTGTCGCCTATCGTCCCTAGCTTCGGACCAGATTTCTTCTCCATCCCCGAGAGAATATGGCACTTCGCACAGGCGGCTTCTTTCGACTTGAAGACGGCCATTCCACGCTCACTATTACCGCCCTTGAGTGCAGCCGTTTGATATCGGCCGAGAATCACCTTTTCGTTGTCCTGCGCGAAGATCGCTGTGTTTGCTGAAGCAAGCAGAATAAATGACAAAATAGTTGCTTTGGGCCTCATGGGTAGTCACCTCGTATGAACGATGAGTCGCCTCAGGGAGATGGTTGGCGCTGCAGCGATTGTCACTCCTTCGCTGCCGAAGCCGCCGCTTGCGGTACGCCGGAAATTGGTCCCGGTTGCGAGGCATCATCGAACCAGGGATCGACGATCGCCGTGCCGGCCGAGTCGCCGAATACGTTCACCGTCGTGCGGAATCGGTCGAGCAACCAGTCGACCGGCAGAATCAAGCCGATCAACTCCAACGGTAAGTTGACGGCGTTGAGCACGATCAGCATCGTTACCAGTCCCGCTTCAGGAATACCGGCCGCTCCGATTGCCGCCAGCGTCGCCGTCACCGCGATCACCATCTGGTCGGCGAAGGTCAGCGTAAATTCGGGGTTGACCACGGAATACGCCTGGGCGATGAAGATAGCCGCCGCTGCTTCGTACAGCGCAGTTCCGTCCATATTAATCGTCGCCCCCAACGGTAGGACGAATTCCGTCGCTCGTTTCGAGACGCCGGCATTCGTCTCGGCGCATTCCATCGTCACCGGCAACGTTGCAGTAGAACTGGCTGTCGAAAAGGCCGTCAGCAAAGCTTGCGACATCCTGCCCATAAACTGATACGGATTCCGCCGTGTCAGCAAGTACAAAAGGGTCGGCAACGTGATAAAAGCATGGATCCCCAGTCCTATTAGCACCGTCGCCATGTACCCGGCCAGTGTCCCCAACAGATCGAGGAACAGTGTTTCCATTTGCGCAATACCAAAGCGGGCGGCGACCAGACAAAAAATGCCAATCGGCGCGACCTTCATCAGCAGCATGATGAAACTCATCAGCGCGTCGTTGATGCCGATGACCAGGTTAGCAATCGTCTCGGATCGTTTACCCATCGTCGTCAGCATGCCGGCGAAAATGATGCTAAAGACAATCAGCGGCAACAGGTTCACGTCTACCATCGAACCGAGCAGGTTTTTGGTGAACAGCATAAGCGTCAGGTTCTTGAGAATCATGCCCATCGTGGGCGCCTTGGCTTCCTCGCCGGTTTTATTTTCGATGGCCTCTTTGGCCTTATCGACCTGGTGTTCTCCTTCGGCCTGGGCATTGGCGATGGTCGCCGGTTCGATCATCAAGCCGGGGTCGATGATGTTGACAACAATCAACCCGGTGATGACGGCCAGCACCGTGGTGGTCATGTAATACAGAATGGCGACGCCGCCCGGCCGGCCCAACTTCCGCACGTCCCCCATGCCGAGAATTCCGCTCATCACGCTGGCCATCACCAGCGGCACGACAACCATCTGCAAAAGGCTGAGAAAGATCACTCCCCCCAGATCGATCACCCCCAACAGACCCATGAAATTTTTTTGGCCTGTGGTGAGCCGCTGCTCGTCAGTTTTCTCGTCCTCGGAAATCTCAGCGGCGATCGCGTCCCTCTGGGTCTTAGTTTTCTGCGCGATGGTGCCGCCGATGAGCGCGAAGAGCGTGGCAACGATGATTGCGCCGACAATCCACAGCGTCAAACTGGAGTGTTTGCCGTTGTCGTTACCGTTTGGTGCGTCCGGTGTCGGTTGGTCGTTGGCGTTCGTCATGCGATCGCTTCCTCCTGAAGAAACTCGGCCGCGAGAGATCGACGGACCCTGCCGACTTGAGAGGATCGATGCGGATGCACCGACGCAGTCTCCTCTCTGGTGAGCGCGATTGCAACGTGCCGGCGAGAATCGTTGCGGTTGGCTGTCCGGAAGTCGTCCACATGTTGAAGCTTCGGGACCACCTGCACGCCAGCCCGCAAGATCTACGAGGCCAGGAAGCGTGAGCTGGCATCGCGAGAGTGGGCGTACATCCAAAACTATGTCGACGCCAAGACGGACCGCATCGAGAAGGTCATCGTCAGGGCTGAAAACCAAGCTGACTGATCTGGGTCTCTCCAGGCAGCTTTGTGTCGAATCCTCATACGTATTTCGAAACGTGCCGTAATTCGACCGTTTGAACCGCCAAGTTCTTTTGTTGCGAAGATCGGCCGCTTCCCGACAACCTGACCCTGATCGGCCGAAGACAACGGTTACAGGCGAGCTAAATACCTACGATTTACTTCTTCCTTCGGCCAGCCGGGGCCATGCTGGCCCGAGTTGTCGCGCCGGTAAACTACCGGCCTTCTAGGGAAGTACCGCGTATTCCTGCGGTTTTATGCGCTTGAATGAGATTGATTGCAATTCGCTGTTTGAATCTATAACGTGTTTGACGGCAAAGAGTTTTCAGGTGTGTTCGGCAGCACACGTCTTGTTGCGTTGGAAAGGGCAGCGCAGCGAAGAATTCCCCGGTGATTGAATGAAAATGGATCAAACCAGGTACTTGTCCAGATCCCGCTGGAAGAAAAGTCGCTGGCGAGATAGCATCGGTGTTGAGTCAGTACGGCCGCACACCCGAGTTTCAGCCGATTTCGGCGTACGGAGACCGAATGACCATTCCCAAGGTTTGCGTGCTGCGGGCGCCGGGAACCAATTGCGACATAGAGACAGCATTCGCATTCGAGCGATCCGGAGCGTCTGCTGAGCGCGTGCACCTGTTCCGAGTGCTCGAAAATCCAAGGCTGCTTAGAAATTTTCAGGTCCTCTGCTTTCCCGGGGGGTTCAGCTATGGCGACGACATTGGCGCCGGCGTGATTTTTTCGAGGCAATTGCGAGGCCGGCTGGGAGAGTCGATCGGCCAGTTTCTGCAGGCAGACAAGCTGATTCTGGGGATCTGCAACGGTTTTCAGGTCTTGCTCAAGTCGGGTATTCTGCCGGGCGGGACCGAATGCTGGCCTCCCGCGGGAGAGGACCGGCCGCAGGCGACCCTCACCTGGAACGACAACGGCAAATACACGGCCGTCTGGGTGCGGCTTCAGGTGACGGCCGGGCGGAACGTTTTTTTGCGTGGATTCGACGAGATCGAGCTGCCGGTCGCTCACGCGGAAGGAAAGATTGTGGTGGCGGATCAATCGGTGCTCGACGACTGGAAGCAGAGCGGACAGATTGCGGTTCGGTATCGGCAAGTCAACGGTCGTGTGACGACACGTGCACAAACCGGAAATTGCACCGAAGCACTGCTACCGTTTCCGGAGAACCCGAATGGATCGGTCGACAACATTGCTGGATTGAGCGATCCCACTGGACGCGTGCTGGGTCTGATGCCGCACCCGGAACGGTTTATCCACGCAACACAACATCCACAGTGGACACGGATGCGTCTGCGGGGAGAGGGCGACGGGTTGAAGTTGTTCCGCAATGCCGTCGAGTACTTCCGCTAAAGCAGCCAGAGACGGTTCGTTTGGAAAACCATCCTGTCTGGTTTTGAAGAGTTTTGAGGGCAATGCAATCCGAAGTTCTTTCGGAGGCCGTTCGAAGTCGCGCTGCCGGTCAAATCAGCCCGACGCCGAATGGTTCATCGTCACCGCCATCGCGATTTCGCCCACCCGTGTTGGATGTTGGAACCGACATGTTCTCACGTGTTTGTGCCGGTGCAGCTTGGTGCGGTGGTCCCGGTGAACTGGCCGCCGGCTCGATTCGGTGCGAGGTGTCGTCAATGCCGGCAACCACGGTGGGGCTCATCGCTGCCTCGTCCGGATCGCTGAGGGTGGCGTAACGATCTTCGCCGTAGTCGTCATAACTGCAGACGTAACCGGGCTGTTTGGCACGGATGATCTCGGTCTCGTATTCTTCGAGGACTTGTGCTTGAATCAATTCGCGGCAGCCGGAATTGATCGGGTGCGCGATGTCGGCATAGAGCTTGGCCCGGCCATCGTTATCCCGGGTCGCCCGCTCCTCATCCAGCTTTGCCCCGCACTGGCTGCAGAACATGGCACGAAGATGATTTTTGTAATGGCATTTGGGGCAGTGATCCGTCAGTTTGCGGCTGGGCATGGCCACGAACGAACCTTTGGCCCCCTGAATAATTTTCAAATCGCGGATGACGAAACACTCGTCAAAAGTAATCGAACAAAACGCTTGAAGCCGATCATGGAGGTCGTCCATGAGCTTGATGCGAACTTCGGTGATCTCCACGGCGCCGTCCTCCTACTCGGTTGCTCTTTCAAGTCACCAAAAAGTGATCTCTAACGAATTGAGTGTAAAAATGTTCATAGACAATTCCTGTTGTCGCAGGCACATTCCGGCTATGTCGGATTAAGGTTGGCATCGGACCGCAAATACGCGGCCGATCCGTGCCGCTCTCAAACGGGCCGCCACCAGCAGCGCCTGGCGCCGATTGGCGCACAGTCCGAAACAGGCCGTGCCGCTACCGCTCATCAAATGACCGAGAACTGGTTGTTTCGACAGCCGGAGACTCATTCGCCGTACCTCGGATTTCAGATCTTCCGCGGCGGATTGCAGCGAGTTGTGCAGCAATCGTGCCGCTTGGCCGAGACGGGAAGTCCGTAGGGCGTCCACCAAAGGAACGACAGAACAGGGCTGTTCGTTCACTCGGCAACGCCGATAGACGGCTGCCGTCGAGAGCCCGACAGATGGACAAGCAATCACGAAATGTAGACCAAGCGTTAAGCTGACGGGTTCAACTCGTTCGCCGCGTCCGCGACAGATGGCAGCTGCCGACCGGCCTAGAAAGAACGGAACATCGCTTCCCAGTTGTGATGCCAGTTCTTGCAGTTCGCCGTCCGTCAGCGATAAGTCCCAGAACCGATTCAACGCCATCAGCGTCGCGGCTGCATCGCTTGAACCACCCGCTAAACCTGCTGCGGCCGGAATTCGCTTTTGCAGCTTGATCCGAACTCCCCGCCCGATGCCTGCGTAGTCTTTCAACAAATTCGCCGCTCGGACAACCAGATTTTGGTATCCGCCGGGAATTGAAACGAAGCTATCACCATCGCCCCTGACAGGCGAGTCTGTCTGAAAACAACTCAGGCAAACTCGGCCGGTCTCTTCATCCGTGAAAGATATCGTGTCGTAAAGCCCGACGCTTACCAGAAGTGATTCCAACTCGTGGTATCCGTCAGAACGTTTCGCCAAGATCTCAAGAAACAGGTTCAGCTTGGCAGGGGTCTGGACGATCAACGACTTTCCGTAGCGGCTGAACAGCATGGCATCACGTCCTGTGAGCCTGCCAGATCCAACTGTTGAAGCAAAAAGAGGTGAGCGCCGTCGGACGTCTGCTCAAGAAACTCCGTTTTCCTCACAGCCGGTTCAAGAAATATGACTTCCGTTATCGACGCATTATCAGGCATACTAAGCCGGAGAGATGCTAACCAAAACCTGAATTCCCGTCAAGTGAGTTTCCGAATTCCCTGTGCGGCAATCATTACTGGCAGCATTGAGCAAAGGAAAATTCCCAATGGATGTTTAGGATTCCCCCTTTCATTGCATCGCGTTGGCGATCTTGACAAAGGCTTCCTCATGAGTGTCTCGTCCAACGGGCCCGGTTTTTCATTCTGGCGTCTCGGGCAAGGGGTCTGGCCCGATCCAGAAACAATGGTTGCCGATTGATGCAGATCGGTCCTGCTCAATACGTTTGTTCTTTCACAATTGGGCCAAACCCCCTCGCTCGGTCACAGGGCTCCAGTTAGAAACACTGACCCCTCTGAGTTTATCTGCCGATTTGATGTATTTGCGGATAGCATCTGCTATGATCGGCCTTGTTTTATCATGCTAGCGATCGCGAGATCTCTGGTACGAGGAGGTGGTTGATGCGCCGCATTCCGTTGGCTGCGATGCTCATGCTCTTGGCGTTGTTCAGCATTGAGAACCGTTGTTTGGCACAGGCTTTTGTCGAACACGTTTTTCCACCCTGCGTGGCACGAGGCCGCGTGACCCGGATCGAGTTGGTCGGCAGCCATTTGCAGACCGCCCATGCGCTCTGGACAACACTGCCCGGCGACAAGCTCAAAACGACGCCGGCCGGTGAAAGCCGGTCGGGACATCCGCTGTTCGACGTTGAACTGGCCAACGAGGCACCGCTCGGTCTGTACGGCTTGCGTGTGGCGACCGACGACGGGCTCAGCAATGTGCACCTGTTTGCCGTCGACGATTTACCGATCGTCACCGAACGGGAGTCGCTCGAGCAGAGCGCGGTCAACAACGGCACGCTTACGGCTCAGCAAGTTGATTTGCCCGCTGCTGTGGTGGGAACCAGCCGCGAAGCCGACATCGACGTTTTTGCGATCGACGTGCTGGCCGGTCAGCGCGTTACCTTCGAGGTCTTGGGCAGCCGTCTTGGCAAAGGATTCGACCCGGTTGTCACCATTCTCGATGCCGACGGTCGGTTCGTGCTCCAGCGGGACAACAGTGTCGGTCTGTTTTTCGATTGCCGATTCGATCACATTTTTGAGAAAGCCGGCCGGTATTTCGTCAAGCTTCAGGATTCTCGCTATCACGGAACCGACCATTGGACCTACGTGCTGCGGATGGGGCGTTTTCCGGTGGCGCATGTGGTTCTGCCGTCGTCTGTCCGTCCGGGACAAAAAGTCGCGATGCGATTTCCCCAAATCGGTTCCGAGGTCAAAGAGTTTTCTGTTCCGCAAGGTTTCTCCCAAAAACACGCCTATTACGAGCTTCGCAGTGAGGGCGACGATGGGTCGGTTTGGCTGCCGATTTCGCTGACCGACCGCGAGAACCGGCTGGAGACGGAACCCAACCAGACACCCGAACAGGCGACGTCCGTTTCGCTGCCCGCCAATCTGCATGGAACAATCGGACGCGCGGGAGACCGGGACAATTTCGCGTTCGATCTCCACAAAGGGGAGAAGTTTGTCTTTCGTACCGAGACGCGGCGAATCGGTTCACCGGCCGACTTGGAGCTGGCGCTGATCGATCCGCAGGGCAAAGTGATTCAGCGGGGTGACGATTTCGGGTTCGAAGACGCAACGTTCTCCTGGACGGTCCCGAAGCAGGGGCGGTATTCCCTGCAGGTCAGCGAGGTCGTTGACAAGGGCGGTCCGGAGTATGCGTATCGAATTGAAGTATCGCGCCAAACACCGGGCATCCGGTTGATTTCGGAGGCGGGACGTTTGGCGATTCCGCGGGGAAGCCGTCAACCGCTGCCGCTGCTGCTCGAACGGACCAATTTTGGCGGACCGGTCGAACTGACGCTCCTTGGTGCTCCGGCGGGCATGTCGCTCCGCACAACCACCATCGAAAAAGGAACGAACGCGCTCACCGGCACGCTGCTGGTTGACAACTCGATCTCCGTGGGTCTGTACTCGTTGCAGATTGTCGGGCGGGCCAGCACTGGAAAAATAGAACTCGAAACCCTTGCCCGGACGCAGCCGCTCATCGATCGCAAGCCAACCGGCCGTGGACCGCACGGCGAAGCGTTCGAGCTGCGGGAAGATCAGCGCCGTTTGCCACCCTCGGTGACCGACAGGATTGCCATTCTGGTGACACCCGAATCGCCCTTCGACTTCGAACTGGCCGAGCCACTGGTCACGCTGCCACGCTATTCAGAGGCCACTTTACCCATCCAAACGACCTTCGTGCCCGGCTTCGACCAACCGGTGGCGTTTGTGGCACGGGGTGGGAGTCTGGAACGGGTCCGGCTGCGAAACCCGACCGTGACAACGGAGATTCCGATCGCGACGGCCCAGCGGCCGGCCGTCACAGCCCGGTTCCGATCGGGGGTCAATTCTCAACTGGTGCGACATCGTGTGACGATTACCGGAACGACGATCAAAGAAGGGCGGGCGATTCACCTGACGCGAACATTCGATCTGCAATTGAAGGTCGCATTCAATCCACAGGCGAAGCCGAATCGGCTGGAGTTGGAGCCCGGAGCATCGGCGACGGTTCGCATCACCGCTCGGCGGCTGGCACAGTTCGACGGGGCCGTCACGATCTCACCGGTGGGACCCGCCGAAATCAGTGTGCCCCGAACGGTCAGCATTCCTGGCGGTCAATCGTATGTCGACGTGGATGTTAGTGTGGCTGCGACGGCCAAACCGGGACGATACACGGTTCGGTTACCCGCATCGGCCCGCGTGGCGAATTTCTCAGAACAGATCGGCGGGGAGAAACTGGAAGTTATCGTGAAAGCAAAAGTGGCGGAATCATCATCTCGACCGGAGTGACTTTAATGAACTCAATGATTTCGCGGACCGGGCTGTGGACAATTCTATGTGGCGGAATGCTGTTTCCTGCCTGCGGAACGGTCTGTGCCGAGCCGCCGGCTGATGTGCCGCAATCTCTCGGCGTGGCGCCGGCGGAGTTTGTACTGGTTTCGTCGCGCGGCCGGCAGAATCTGCTGGTCTCGGCCGGGTATGCGGACCGGACCGAAGCGGACGTGACCCGGCAAGCATCCTACCGCAGTCTCGACCCCCGCGTGGCAACTGTGACCGAATCGGGCATCGTCTTGCCGGTCGGCAACGGAACCACCGAAATCGTCGCCCAATGGGGGTCGTTCGGGGCACGGGCGCGGGTCACGGTTAGCGATTTTTCCGCACCCCTGCCAATCGATTTTCGGACCGAAGTCATCGGGGCGCTCAGCCGCGGGGGATGCAATCAAGGGGCCTGTCACGGGTCGCCTCACGGAAAGCAGGGATTTCAGCTCAGCTTACGGGGGGGCGATCCGGCGCGCGACTTCCACTGGCTGACGCACGACATGTTCGGCCGCCGAGTCAATCCGGGCGAACCCGAAGCGAGCCTCATTCTCCTGAAGTCCTCTGGCCGGGTGGCCCACCAGGGAGGAGTGCGGTTTCGACGGGACGAACCGGCCTACCGGTTGCTCGGCCGCTGGGTGGCCGAGGGAGCACGAGACTCGCTGGCGGCGCGAAGATTAAGATTGCACGAACTGGAATTGCTGCCCGATCACCGGGAATTGCACCGGACAAACCGTCAGCAGCAAATCGTTGTGCGGGCCCACTTTGACGACGGCACCATCCGTGATGTGACCGATCTGGCGGTCTTTACCTCGGCCGACGAAAACCGCGCCGAAGTCACGCGGGAGGGCTTGGTGACCTTTGAAAAGACCGCGGAAGCAGCCATTCTGGTCCGTTATCTCGGCATCATTCGCACAGTCAGGCTGGCGTACATCGATCGGGATCCCGAATTCGTCGCGAAAATCCGCCCGGGGGCGAACGACATCGATCGGCACGTGTTCGCCAAGCACCGTAAGTTACAGCTACGATCAGCGGAACGATGCAGCGACGCCGTTTTTCTGCGGCGGGTGACCCTGGATCTGACCGGCTCCATTCCCACGCCGAAACAAGCCCGCGACTTTCTCGACGCGGACGACCCCGACAAACGCAGCAAACTGATCGATCGGCTGCTCGATAGCGAGGCCTACGCATATTTTTGGGCACTGAAGTGGGCCGATGTCATGCGCGGCAACCGGCAGACGATTTCCGAACGGGGCGTTCACAACTTTCACCGTTACCTGGTCCGCCAGTTTGCCTCGGACCGGCCCTTCGACCAATTTGCGACCGAGATCACCACCAGCCGTGGAAACACAATTCACGAGTCGGCGGCCAATTTCTACCGGGTCTCGCGAACGCCGTCCGAGACGGCCGAGTCGTTCTCGCAACTGTTCCTCGGCGTGCGGATTCAGTGCGCCAAGTGCCACAACCACCCTTACGAATCGATTACGCAGAAGGACTATTACGGATTGGCGGCCTATTTTGCACGGGTGCGGCTGAAGGGTCAGCGGTTCGGTATCGATGACCTCACCGTCTATCTGGCCCGCGATGGCGAAGTCAAATTCCCGGAAACCAACGAGGTGATCTCACCGGCAGCATTCGGTGAACCGGCCGGCAAGCTCTCCCAAGGGGACGATCGCCGCACCCGCTTGGCCGCCTGGTTGACAAAGCCGAACAACCGTTATTTCGCCCGCTCGACCGTGAACCGCATCTGGTTTCACCTGCTGGCCCGCGGCATTGTCGAGCCGATCGACGATTTTCGCGATTCGAATCCGCCGTCGAACTCTGAACTGCTGGAGGGGCTGGCCGACGATTTCATTAAACACGGTTACCGCTTCAAGCCGCTCATCCGTTCGATTTTGAACTCGAACGTGTATCAGCTTAGCGCCGAGTTGAAAGGCGGACAATCGCCGCAGGCCGCCGGCGAGACCGGGTATTTTACCCGCGCCGAAATCAAGATGTTCTCGGCCGAGCAAATTTTGGATGCCATTTCATCTGCCTTGGGCATTCCCGAGCCGTTTCCGAGCTACCCGCTGGGCACCAAAGCGATTGAGCTGGCCGAAGGCGGCGTCGACCACAAATTCCTAGAGGCCTTCACCAAGCCGATCCGCGACGTGGCCTGCGACTGCGCCCGAGACACCGAACCGTCGCTGAACCAGGTCGTGCATCTGCTGAATAATCCGCGACTGCTCGACAAGATCGATTCGCCCGAGAGCCGTCTGGGCCACTGGCTTGCCGAAGGCCGGCCGGCCGGCACGATCGTCGAGTCACTCTATTTGGCCACACTGAGCCGCCGCCCGTCAGCGCAGGAACACCGACTAGCCCTGGACTACATCAAAACCGCAGATAAGCCGTCCGCCGCATTTCGAGACCTACAACACGTACTGATCAACTCAAACGAGTTCCTGCTGCGGCATTAAACAGTTGCCGATCAAATCTTATGTAATACGATCACGAATTGTGGCAGGGTGGCGACCGTGGCCCTGGAGCTTTGCGCATCAAGAACCGCAACCGCAGCAAAGGGTGGTCCACTCATAACAGTGATGCGGGGTTGTTGCCGCTGCGGCAATTTGATGAGGCGTTCGGGCTGACGCAGCAGTTGGCCGAGGTTTTGGAAGACTCACGTTACCAGCCGTTTGTCGATCATTCGTTGGTCGAGACTCTCCGTATGCGCGACTATGGTATCCTCGCGGACTAGGATGACCAGAACGATCACTCTGCAGCGATCCGCTGGGCGAAGGACACCCCTGCACCTGGCGAACGCGGCTGATCAAAGTGGCCTCTGGAATCATCGTCAGTTGCCGAACGCGCACTCACCTCCGTCCCGTCTGACCCGTCAATTCCGTCGCGCTGTCCCGAACTTCGACAACCTCACAAAGCACCCACCCCGCCGGCATAAACTATGATACCTTGCGAATGATGGAAATCTTACGAATAATACGGGTCAGCCGTACCGTTCTTCTTTCCACGGGTCGCCGTGGTTGTGATAGCCCGCTTTCTCCCACAGACCGGGATGGTCGTCGGTGGTTAGTTCGACCGACTTAATCCACTTCGCGCTTTTCCAAGCATACAGTAAAGGGACGACGAGACGGACCGGTCCCCCATGGTCGGCACTGAGTGGCTGACCGTCGTGAGTGTCGACAAACAGAGCATCCTCCGATATGAAGTCGGCCAGCGGCAGATTGGTCGTCCATCCGCTGTCGTACCCGGTGGCGACTATGAACTTGGCCTCGGGTTTGAGGCCGGCTCGATTAACGATTTCCCTGACTGAAACCCCTTCCCACAAATTGCCCAGCCGCGACCAGTGGGTGACGCAGTGAAAATCGGAAAAGACTTTCACCCTCGGCAGCGCACGGAACTCTTCCCAACTGAAGGACAACGGTCGCTCGACAAGTCCGAAGATCTCCAGACGCCAGTTGTCAGTGAGAATTTGAGGGATGTGCCCGTACTGCAGCACCGGCCATTTGCGTGTTCTCGACTGTCCGGGTGGAATCCGGTTCTCACGATGGGTGTCGGCACTAATGATGACATCCGAATCAAGCTGTTCCGGGATGGCCGGGTCTTCGGCTTGATATTTCGAGTCGTCTTGAGCCATGGTTTTGCGGAAACCTCTATAAAGTGTCGGATGAAATCGAGGTGAAATTAACTAACCCCATTGTATGCATCCGGCCAGCGAATTCACTCTCCACCTCGCCATTTTCGGGCTCCTTTGATTTGTAAATCGGTGCTGAAACGGTTGGCACACACTTTGCGAGATTCGAGAGCAGCATTGGCAAGCCTTGATCGACAAAGGACTCCCCAAATGCCGGCATTGACCGGGTTTCAAACACCCAATAAACTTTTCGGTGGAGGGGATTTACGTCGGGTTGGTCAATGACGGGCCGCGGCGTCCGTCACTCCGGATTCGGCCGGTGGGCCGTTGCCGTGCGCCGGCCGGCGTGTCTGCCAATGTGGCAGTCGGTTGATGTTAAGAATCGCCCGGGCTTGGGGCCTTGATGAATCATCCGCGTTCGTGATTTTCGGGCAGAGTTATGGAATTCCTCGATAAGCTGGGTGAGTGGTTTAACGCGCTGACGACCTGGATCGAGCGTTTTCTGACGGGTCTGTTCGGCTCGTCGAACCAACGCCGGATTCGCAGGATTGGATTCGTTCGGGATGGGCGCGGCAACGATACGATTGTCCCCGGTTCGGTGTTGCAACGGATTAATCAGCTCGAGCCGGAAATGCAGCAGCTCTCGGACGGCGAGTTGAAAGAGTCGGCCTCGAAGTTCCGTCGTCGAGTGGCTGACGGTGAAACGCTCGATCAATTGCTTCCCGAAGCGTTCGCCGCGGTCCGCGAGTCGTCCTGCCGTTATCTGAAAATGCGGCATTACGACGTGCAAATGGTGGGCGGATACATCCTGCATCAAGGGATGATTTCAGAGATGGTCACCGGCGAGGGAAAGACGCTGGTCTCCACGCTGCCGGCGTTTCTCAATGCGCTGGCGGGAAATGTTCACATCATCACCGTCAACGACTACTTGGCCCTGCGCGATATGGAGTGGATGGGGCCGGTGCATATTGGTCTGGGACTGACCGTGGGCGCCATTCAGGCCAACATGAGACCGGACGAGCGACAAATACCGTATTCTTGCGACATCACCTACGGCACCAACAACGAGTTCGGATTTGACTACCTGCGCGACAACATGAAGCCGACCAAGCAGTTGCAGGTGCAGGGTGATCTGAACTTCGCCATCGTGGACGAAATCGACAACATCCTGATCGACGAGGCCCGGACCCCGCTGATCATTTCCGGCCCGGCACACGACGACATCAACAAATACGCCCTAGCCGACCGCATCGTGCGCCAACTCAAGCAGGGCGATCACTTCGAGGTCAAGGAGAAGGAGCATACCTGCCATCTGACCGAAGCCGGTGTACGGCATGCCGAAGAACTCGTGGGCGTGGAGAGTTTCTACACCGTCGGCAACATGGAATGGCCGCATCTGCTCGACAACGGCCTCAAAGCGTATCACCTTTATAAGCGCGACGTAAATTACGTCGTCGAACACGGGACCATCGTGATCGTCGACGAGTTTACCGGACGAAAGATGGAGGGCCGGCAGTGGAGTGATGGGCTGCACCAGGCGGTCGAGGCCAAAGAGGGCGTGCCCATCAAGGCCGAAAACCAAACGCTAGCCACCATCACGCTGCAGAACTACTTCAAGCTGTACAAGAAGCTGGCCGGCATGACTGGCACGGCGATGACCGAAGCTGCCGAGTTCTGGAAGATCTACAAACTCGACGTCCTTTCGGTTCCCACGAATTGCCCACTGCATCGGGTCAATTTTCCAGACGTCATTTACCGGACCGAACAAGAGAAATGGAACGCGGTCGTCGACGAGATTCGCGAAGTTCACCAAACCGGCCGTCCGATTCTGGTCGGAACCGTCTCGATCGAAAAATCGGAATTGGTCTCCGGAAAGTTGAGCAAGCACGGCATCAAGCACAATGTTCTGAACGCCAAACACCACGAGCGCGAGGCCGAGATCATCGCGCAGGCCGGCCGCAAGGATGCCGTTACCATTGCCACCAACATGGCCGGCCGCGGGACCGACATCATCCTGGGTGGAAACCCGGAACACATGGCCTGGGAAGAGCTGAGCCAGAAGTACGAATCGCGGCTTGACGTCTCAAAAGCCGAATGGGACGAGTTGATCGGTCAGATTGCCAAGCGCGAAGGTATGTTTGCCGAAGGCCGACAGGTGGCCGACCTCGGCGGTCTGCACGTGGTGGGGACCGAACGTCACGATTCCCGCCGTATTGACCTGCAACTGCGCGGCCGTAGCGGCCGGCAGGGCGACCCCGGTTCCAGCCGATTTTCCCTGTCGCTGGAAGACGACTTGATGCGGATCTTCGCTGGCGAATGGGTCAAGAACATGCTGACCCGGCTCGGCATGCAGGAGGGTGAAGCCATCGAAAGCCGCATGGTCAGCAAACGAATTGCAGCTGCCCAGAAGAAGGTCGAAGAACGGCATTTCGATCAGCGGAAGCATCTGCTCGAATACGACGAGGTGATGGACGATCAACGGAAGAAGGTTTACTCGTACCGTCAGAAAATCCTCGACGGGGCTAATTGCCGCAGCTTAATACTCGAAATGATCGAGCGGCAAGTCGAACAGGCAATGGCAGCCTTTCTGAATCCGGACTACCGCTGGGAGACCGTGGTCGGCTGGGCCGCCCAGGTGTTCGGAATCGAACTGGACGTTTCCGACGTTCGGGGGATGGACCAAGCGCAATTGTACGATCACCTCAAGATCGAGGCGCAGCGCCAGGGCGAAGACCTGATTGCCGAGCAAATCGAAGAAAACCTGCCGGAGGACGCCGAAGACACCCGTGAGTGGAACTGGTCGGCCCTCTCGAAGTGGGCCAACACCCAATGGGGGCTGAACACCAACGACCGCGAACTGAGGAAAATCGGCCGTGAAGAGCTAGCTGCCTATCTCAATCAGCGGTCCCGCGAGGCCATTGAACGTTACGATTTGACTCCGCTGGACGATTTCCTGTCTGACGACTGGGGACGGACGGCGCTGTGCGGCTGGCTGCTGCAGCAATTCACGCTGCTCATGTCCCCCGAGGACTTTGCCGACCTGGAAACTTCGGAACAAGCGAACACATTGATTCTCGAGACGATCGAAGCTTTGTATCAGGAAAAGGAGATCCGCTTTCCGGTCGCCGTCGGCGTGAATCGGTTCCTGGCCCAGCGCCAGGCAACTGGCGAGAAGTACGACCGGGATGGGCTGCTCCGCTGGTTCAACGATCGCTTCGGAGCTCATTTGACCGTCGACGATCTGAAGAACAAGCCCCGCGGAGAAATCGAAGAACTGCTCACCGCGTGCAGCCGTCGGTTCCTAGTCAACGGCGAAACCGACGTGGCCGGCAGCATCGATAGCTTTCTTGATCGCGCTTTCGACGAGCAGGACAACCACGGGGACAAGGGGAACGGCCAGTATGAGGGTAACGGTCAGCATGAGGGAAACGGCCAACACGCCGATGTCCTCGCTGAATTGACCCAATGGGCCAATCGGGAATTACACGTCAAGCTCGAACCGGCCGACATTCTAACGCTGCCACGCGAAGAGGTGCGCCGGCGCGTCCTCGACGAGTACGACAACCGGTATCGGCCGGAACTCTGTCAGGCCGAACGGGCCTTGCTGCTCGAAATTCTCGACACCGCCTGGAAAGACCATCTGTATTACATGGACCATTTGCGGTCCGGCATCGGTCTGGTGAGCTATGCGCAGAAGGACCCCAAGGTCGAGTATAAGCGCGAAGGACGTAAGGCCTTCAACACCATGTGGGACCGCATCGGCCAGCAGGTGACCTCGGCCGTCTTCCGGCTGGAGCACGAAAGCCCTGGATTTGTCGGCTCGCTGTGGGAGATCACCTCGACGGTGCACGTGGAAGCCAACGTTGGCGCCGATTACGACGGCGAGACCTACGAGAACCAGTTGGAACCGGGGCAGACCCAAACAGCCGTCGAGCCGATTCGCAACCGGCAACCCAAAGTCGGCCGCAACGATCCCTGTCCCTGCGGTAGCGGCAAGAAATATAAGAAGTGCTGTGGAAAAGTGGCATGATTGCAAGGATGAATGTTGAAAGTTGAAGGAGCTGCGGTTGATCACCATCCGTGATTGAGGCGGTCGATTGGAATGGATGCCCTTTGATGTCCTGGATTTTGAATCTCGCTTATCTGTTGCTGCTGGTCGTCGTTTCGCCGGTCATTGGGTACCGGATGCTGATTCACGGCAAGTACCGCGACGGCTGGCGGCAGAAACTGCTGGGCCGACTGCCGCGGCGCGGTTCGACCCGGCCCTGCCTGTGGTTTCACGCGGTGAGTGTCGGCGAAGTCCTTCAATTGCGGACGATCGTTACGGAACTCCATCCGCGG